>NZ_QURH01000026.1 GCF_003428695.1 Actinomadura logoneensis | reverse complement strand
GGCCGGGACGGGCGCGGGCGGCGCGACGGCCTCGGCGGCGACTGCGAGCAGCGCCAGCAGCACCCGGACGGGCCGCTCCGCGAACGACGCGACGCGGCGGGCGAGCGACCAGGCGGCGCGTTCGCCGCGCCACAGCCACCAGCCCGAAACCAGACCGGCCGCGAGGTGCGCGAACGTCATCGCCGCGCCGGGCCCGTGCGCGGGGACGACGACCGTCATGTGGTGGCCGTCGTGCATCGACGAAACCCCGCCGACAGGCCGCACCACGGACGCGCACGACCCGCACGCGCTGGTGTACAGGGCGTGCAGCGCGAACTGCCCGCCGACGAGCCCGCCCGCGACCGTGGGCAGTGAGCGCTCGTGCCCGGTCAGCGCGTAGGTGGCCGCGAGCACCCCCGCGAACCCGGTCAGCGCCGCCCACGCCGGGACGGCCGTGGACGCCGCCAGCGCATGGCCGAGCGTCGCCAGCGCGACGCACACGGTGGAGAACACCAGGGCGCGCGCGAGCCGGTGGCTCGGCCGGTGGGGCGGGGCCGCGGACCGGTCGGACCGGGGCGCGGCCCCGGGGTGCGGGGCGGCGGTCATGACCGTCCCATGGTGCCATCCCCGCCCCGCGCCGCCTACCCGACCCCCGGGATAGGTCTCCGAACACGCCCAACATGTTGGGGTTGCAAAGTGAGCCGCCTCAAGATGTAGGGTCAAGCCCCGTGCTGGTTCGCCCGCACCGCCGCTCCGCGCCGCCACGCGTCGAGCGGTGGTGCGGGCGTCGCAAGAGGGAACCCGGTGGGAATCCGGGACTGCCCCGCAGCGGTGAGCGGGAACGACCGCCGTCAACGAAGCACTGGATCCGCCGCGCGCGGACCGGGAAGCGACGGTCAGTAGGCCGGGCGGCGCCATGGGCGCCGGCCGTCGCCCGCGAGTCCGAAGACCTGCCCGCACGACGATCGTCCGGAGCCTCGCGGGAGGCCGGCGGACGAGTGCGCGAGCCTGCCCGGAAACGCCGGGGGCGCCGCCGGGCACGCCCTTTCCGGGCGCGTCCCGCGGTGGGCCGGTGCCGCGCGCTCGCCCCGGCCTCCCCGAGGGAGATGCGAGGGGAAGAGGGCACATGACGCAGCAGCTGGTCGCGCCGGTGGAGACCGCACGGGGAGCGCTCGAGGTCGAGGTCGGACGGGCCTGCGCGGGACTCCCGGACGCCGAGCCGGGACGCGTCCTGGCCGCCGTCCGCGCCGCCGGGACCGCCGACGCGGCGGCCCTGCGGGAGCAGGCGATCGCCGAGGCCGCCGCGCTGGTCGCGGTCGAACCCGCCTACTCGCGGGTCGCCGCCCGCCTGCTGAACGCGCACATCGCCGACGAGGCCGCGTCGCAAGGCGTCCGCACGTTCGCGGAGTCGGCCGCCGCCGCGCACCGCGCGGGCCTGATGGCCGACGGCCCCGCTGCGTTCGCCGCCGCCAACGCCGAGGCGCTGGACGCGCTGGTGGACGAGTCCGCCGACGACCGGTTCGAGCACTTCGGCCTACGCACCGTCTACGACCGCTACCTGTGGCGGCACCCGGAGACCCGGCGCGTCCTGGAGCGGCCGCAGTTCTTCCTGATGCGGGTCGCGGTCGGGCTCGCCGAGACCGTCGAGGACGTCCGCGAGCTGTACGGGCTGCTGTCCACGCTGTCGTACCTGCCGTCGTCGCCGACGCTGTTCAACAGCGCCGCGCGCCGGTCGCAGCTCTCGTCCTGCTTCCTGCTGGACGCGCCGCGCGACGAGCTGGAGTCGATCTACGAGCGGTACGCGCAGGTCGCGCGGCTCAGCAAGTACGCGGGCGGCATCGGGATCTCCTGGACGCGGGTCCGGTCGCGCGGCTCGCTCATCCAGGGCACCAACGGCCTGTCGAACGGGATCGTCCCGTGGCTGCGGACGCTCGACTCGTCCGTCGCGGCCGTCAACCAGGGCGGCCGGCGCAAGGGCGCGGCCTGCGTGTACCTGGAGCCGTGGCACGCCGACGTCGAGGAGTTCCTGGAGCTGCGCGACAACACCGGCGAGGACGCCCGCCGCACGCACAACCTGAACCTCGCCAACTGGATCCCGGACGAGTTCATGCGCCGCGTCGAGCGCGACGAGGACTGGTCGCTGTTCGACCCCAAGGTCGTCCCCGAGCTGACCGACCTCTACGGCGACGACTTCGACCGCGCCTACCGCGCCGCCGAGGCCGAGGGCAAGGCCGTCCGGACGATCTCCGCGCGCCGCCTCTACGGCCGCATGATGAGAACCCTCGCGGAGACCGGGAACGGGTGGATGACCTTCAAGGACATCTCCAACCGCGCCTGCAACCAGACGGCCGAGAAGGGCAACGTCGTCCACCTGTCGAACCTGTGCACCGAGATCCTGGAGGTGACCAGCGACGGCGAGACCGCCGTCTGCAACCTCGGCTCGGTCAACCTCGGCGCGCACGTCGTCGGCGGGACCGTCGACTGGGAGCGGCTGCGCGCCACCGTCCGCACCGCCGTCCGCTTCCTGGACCGGACGATCGACCGCGGCTTCTACCCGACCGAGGAGGCCGAGAAGGCGAACAAGAAGTGGCGTCCGATGGGCCTCGGCGTGATGGGCCTCGCGGACGTGTTCTTCAAGCTGCGCCTGCCGTTCGACTCGGACGAGGCCAGGGAGCTGTCCACCCGTATCGCCGAGGAGATCTCGCTCGCCGCGTACGGCGCGTCCGCCGACCTCGCCGAGGCGCACGGCCCGCACCCGGCGTACGACCAGACCCGGACCGCGCGCGGCCAGCTCCACATCGACCACTTCCCGGACGCCGCGATCACCCGTCCGGACGCCTGGGACGCGCTGCGCGCCCGCGTCGCCCGCACCGGCCTGCGCAACTCGCTGCTCGTCGCGATCGCGCCGACCGCGACGATCGCGTCCATCGCGGGCTGCTACGAGTGCATCGAGCCGCAGGTGTCCAACCTGTTCAAGCGCGAGACGCTGTCCGGCGAGTTCCTGCAGATCAACCAGTACCTCGTCCGCGACCTGAAGGCCGAGGGCCTGTGGCTGCCGGAGGTCCGCGAGGCGATCAAGCGGGCGAACGGCTCCGTCCAGGGCCTCGCCGACCTCCCGGACGACGTCCGGGCCCTCTACCGGACGGCCTGGGAGCTGCCGCAGAA
The DNA here is from genome assembly GCF_003428695.1 of Actinomadura logoneensis. GTDB lineage: Bacteria > Actinomycetota > Actinomycetes > Streptosporangiales > Streptosporangiaceae > Spirillospora > Spirillospora logoneensis. The sequence continues at coordinate 25,591 of NZ_QURH01000026.1, read as the reverse complement.
GGCGCTGATCGACCTCGCCGCCGCGCGCACCCCGTTCGTCGACCAGTCGCAGTCGCTGAACCTGTTCCTGGAGACCCCGACCATCGGCAAGCTCTCCTCGATGTACGCCTACGCCTGGCGGAGCGGCGTCAAGACCACCTACTACCTGCGCAGCCGTCCGGCGACCCGGATCGCGCAGACGACCGTCTCGGCGACCGAGGCCGTCATCTGCTCGCTGGAGAACCCCGAGACCTGCGAAGCCTGCCAGTAAGAAAGACGTGGAGACCAACGAGATGCTGCTCGACGCCGGCATGGACCTCACCCTGCGGCCCATGCGCTACCCCGACTTCTACGAGCGCTACCGCGCCGCCATCCGCAACACCTGGACGGTCGAGGAGGTGGACCTCGCATCGGACCTCGCCGACCTGGCCCGGCTCAGCCCCGAGGAGCTGCACCTGGTCAACCGCCTGGTCGCGTTCTTCGCGACGGGCGACTCGATCGTGGCGAACAACCTCGTGCTGAACCTCTACAAGCACGTGAACGCGCCGGAGGCCCGCCTCTACCTGTCCCGGCAGCTCTTCGAGGAGGCCGTCCACGTCCAGTTCTACCTGACCCTGCTGGACACCTACCTGCCCGACCACGACGAGCGCGCCAAGGCGTTCGCGGCGATCGAGCACATCCCGTCCATCCGGGCCAAGGCCGAGTTCTGCTTCCGCTGGATGGACTCGATCGACAAGCTCGACCGGCTGGCCACCCGCGACGACCGCCGCGCCTTCCTGCTCAACCTGGTCTGCTTCGCGGCCTGCATCGAGGGGCTGTTCTTCTACGGCGCGTTCGCCTACGTCTACTGGCTGCGCTCGCGGGGCCTGCTGAACGGCCTGGCGTCCGGGACGAACTGGGTCTTCCGCGACGAGTCCATGCACATGGAGTTCGCGTTCTCCGTCGTGGACACCGTCCGCGCCGAGGAGCCGGACCTGTTCGACGCCGAGCTGACCGCCGCCGTCACCCGCATGATGGAGGAGGCCGTCGAGGCCGAACTCGCCTTCGCCCGCGACCTGTGCGGCGACGGGATGCCCGGCATGAGCGCCGACGACATGCGCCGCTACCTGGAGTACGTCGCCGACCAGCGGCTCACCCGCCTCGGCCTGCCCGCCCGCTACGGCACCGCCAACCCGTTCGCCTTCATGGAGCTCCAGGACGTCCAGGAGCTGTCCAACTTCTTCGAGCGCCGCGTCTCGGCCTACCAGATCGGGGTGGAGGGCTCCGTGGCCTTCGACGAGGCGTTCTAGCCGACCGGGCGCCACTCCGCGTGCTGGCGGAGGCGCGGGACAAGGAGCAGTACGCGGGGCTGGTCGGACTGGAGAAGACGTTCGCGTTCAACCTGTCCGGCCACGTCCTGCACTCGATCTTCTGGCAGAACCTCTCGCCGGACGGAGGCGACCGCCCGACGGCGAGCTGGCCGCCGCCATCGGCGAGCACTTCGGCTCCTTCGAGGCCTTCCAGAAGCAGCTCACCACGGCCACCTCGACCGTCCAGGGCTCCGGCTGGGGCGTCCTCGCCTGGGAGCCCCTCGGCCGCCGCCTGGTCGTCGAGCAGGTCTACGACCACCACGGCAACGTCGGCGCCGGCACCACCCCGCTGCTGGTCTTCGACGCGTGGGAGCACGCGTACTACCTCCAGTACCGCAACGTGCGGCCCGATTACGTCCAGAAGCTCTGGTCCCTGGTGAACTGGACGGACGTCACGGCGCGCTTCGACGCCGCCCGCAGCGCCTGAGCCACCGGCCGCCCCGAAACGTGCGGCGTCCGCCTGGCCGGGATCGTGCTCAGAACCTTTCCTCGCGACCAGGCGGGCGCCGCACCCCCGGAGCCTTCACGATCGGAAGCCCCCGGTCGGAAGCCCCCTGGTCGGAGGACCGTCCGGACGCCACGCGGCGCGCGCGGGCACGGCCCGAGTATGCGGAGACGGCCCCCGTGCTGTATCCCATACGGGATGGAAACTGCCGTGACGACGTCCGCCGCGCTGGTGCGGCTCGACTGCACCGTCCGCTCCTACGCCTGGGGGTCGCGGACGGTGCTGGCCGAGCTGCTCGGACGCGTGCCCGGGGACGAGCCGCAGGCCGAGCTGTGGGTCGGGGCGCATCCGGACGCGCCGGCGCGGCTGCTCGGGGACGGCCGGACGCTGCCCGAGTACATCGCGGGCGACGCGGGCGCGGCGCTGGGACCGGGCGCGGGGGAGCGGCTGCCGTTCCTGCTGAAGGTGCTGGCGGTCGAGCACCCGCTGTCCCTCCAGGTGCACCCGGACGAGCGGCAGGCGCGGGCGGGGTTCGCGCGGGAGAACGCGGCGGGCCTCGCCCCGGACGCGTCCGACCGCAACTACCGGGACGACTCGGCCAAACCCGAGCTGGTCTGCGCGCTGACGACGTTCGACGCGCTGTGCGGGCTGCGGGAGCCGCGCGAGGCGGCCGGGCTGGTCGCGGCGCTCGGCGTCCCGGCGCTGGACGGCGTCGTGGCGGCGCTCACCGCCGGGGACGCCAAGCGCGCCGTGGAGACGCTGCTCACCTGGCCCGCCGGGGAGCGGCGCGCGCTGGTCGAGGACGTCCGGAAGGCGTGCGCGGGGCTCGGCGACGACCCCTACCGGGTCGTGGAACGGCTCGCCGACCTGCATCCGGACGACACCGGCCCGGTCACGTCGCTGCTGATGAACCTGGTCCGGCTGGAGCCGGGGGAGGCGCTGAACGTGCCGCCGCGCACGCTGCACGCCTACCTGCGCGGGACGGCCGTGGAGATCCTGGCCAGCTCCGACAACGTGCTGCGCGGCGGCCTGACGCCCAAGCACGTGGACGTCGCGGAGGTCCTGGCCGTCGCCGACTTCGGCGCGTTCGACCCGGTGCCGCTGAAGGCCGAGCCCGCGCCGAACGGCGAGGGCGTGTTCCCGTCCCCGGCGGCGGGGTTCCGGCTGACGCGGTGCGTGCCGGGCGCGGCGCGGATCGTCCTGGACCGGCCGGGGCCGAGCGCGCTGCTGTGCCTGGACGGCGCGGTGTCGGTCGCCCGGGACGGCCGCACCGAGCGGCTGCGGCGCGGGGAGGCGCTGTTCGTCCCGTTCCGGGGCGGGCCGGTCGAGCTGACCGGCGAGGGCGAGGTCTTCCGCGCCACCGTCGCCTGAGCGCGGCCGGAGGAGCGCCCGGACGAGTGGTCCGAGGCGGCCCGAGGGGCGGGCGGACGGGTCGCCCGAGGGCGGCCGGAGGACGGGCGGGGGCGCTCACTAGGCTCGGCGGGCATGAGCGGCGATTACGCGTACTGGGAGACGGTCCCGACCCGGTGGAACGACAACGACGTGTACGGGCACGTGAACAACGTCGTCCACTACATGCTCATGGACACCGTGATCAACCAGTGGATGATCCGGACGGCCGGGTTCGACCCGCTGGGCGGTGAGGCGATCGCGATGTGCGTGGAGTCGCACTGCGTGTACAAGGCCGAGGTGTCCTTCCCCGACACGATCCGGATGGGGCTGCGGATCGGGCGGCTCGGCCGGTCGAGCGTCCGCTGGGAGATCGGGATGTACCGGTCGGACGGGACGCTCGTCGCCGAGGGGCACTTCGTGCACGTCTTCGTGGGCCGGGAGAGCCGCCGTCCGCGGGAGATCACCGGGGCCGTCCGCGCCGAGATGGAGAAGCTCGTGGCCGCCTGACGGCCGACGGCCGACGGGCGACGGCCGACGGGCTTTCCGTTTCCGGTGGGACGGCGGAGTTTTCCCTGACCTTCCGCCAGGTAGGCCCGGATCATGACTGAGTACAGGGTGGTGTACGGACCGGCCGAGAAGCCGGTCACCGAGACCGTGGACGCCGACCAGATCGTGGAGGAGGGCGGCGTCGTGACCTTCTTCAAGGACGACGACGCCGTCCTGCGCGTCCAGAAGGCCAACATCCACAACCTGCCGGACCTCCCGGTCGAGAGCTGACGGCCGGGAGGCCCGGACGGGCCGCTGCTCCTCGGCGTCCGCTACTCCTCGGCGTCCGCGGTGTTGAGCAGCGAGCGGCGGCGGCCGTAGCCGAAGTAGACCAGGCAGCCGAGCGCGAACCAGACCGCGAACCGCACCCACGTCTGCCACTGCAGGAACGTGATCAGCCAGATCGAGAAGCCGATCCCGACCAGCGGGACGACCGGCATCAGCGGCGTCCGGAACTGGCGGGGCAGGTCGGGCCGCCGGTAGCGGAGCACGATCACGGCCGCGCAGACCACGATGAACGCCAGCAGGATGCCGATGTTGGTGAGCTCGGCGGCCTCGGCGATCGGGAAGAACCCGGCGATCAGCGCCGAGCCGCCGCCGAGGATCCAGGTGATCCGGGTCGGGACGTGCCGGGTCGGGTGGGTGCGGGCGAACCAGCCGGGCAGCAGGCCGTCCCGGCTCATCGCGAACCACACCCGCGTCGCGCCCATCATGAAGGTGAACAGGACGGTCAGGATGCCGACGATCGCGCCGACCGCGATGACCATGCCGAGGCCGTTCATCCCGACGGACTTGAACGCCGAGGAGAACGCGGCGGTCGGGTTGATCTCGGTGTAGGGGACCATGCCGGTCAGCACCAGGCAGGCCGCCACGTAGAGCACCATCGAGACCGCCAGCGACAGCAGGATCGCCTTCGGCATGTGCCGCTGCGCGTCCTTGGACTCCTCCGCCGCCGTGCTCATCGCGTCGTAGCCGAACACGGCGAAGAAGACGGTCGCGGCGCCGGTGAACGCGCCGCCCCAGCCGTGCGGGAAGAACGGCGAGTAGTTGCCGGTGTCGATCTTGAAGACGCCGACCGCGATGACCAGCAGGACGATGCCGACCTTCAGGTAGACCAGCGCGGACTCGAACCGCGCCGCGTTCTTCATGCCGAGGTTCAGCACGTAGGCGATGAGCAGGCAGAGCAGCGCCGCGAACAGGTTGATCTTGTAGCTGCCCGCGGCCACCCCGTGCGGCTCGGTGCCGGGCGCGCCCATCATCCAGTCCGGCAGGTGGACGTCCAGGAAGCCGAGCAGGTCGTTGAAGTACCCCGATATCCCGATCGCGACGACGGCGACGATCGCGGTGTACTCCAGCAGCAGGTCCCAGCCGATCGCCCACCCCGTGAACTCGCCGAGCACCGCGTACCCGTAGGTGTAGGCGGAACCGGCGCGCGGGATCAGCCCGGCGAACTCGGCGTAGGACAGCGCGGCGGCGGCGCTGGCGATCCCGGCGACCAGGAAGGAGATCAGGACGGCCGGCCCGGCGTCCTCATGCGCGACGGCCCCGGCGAGGGAGAAGATCCCGGCGCCGATGATGCCGCCGATGCCGATGGCGGTGAGCTGCCAGAGGCCGAGCGTCCGGGTCAGCGCGGGCCCGCCGCCCGCCCCGCCGCCCTCGTCGTCGATGCGGTCGATGGGTTTGCGTCGGGTCAGATCGCCGAACAGCGTCATGGCCGTCGCCCTCCTCCGCGGCATCCCCGCACGGGCAAGGGGGCACCGCGATCGTCACACTTCCCTATCTGCTGTGGACAATCCCCAATTACCGTCCGCTCATCCGCCCCGAAGATCACGAACCGGTGACCGGCCCCCCCGCCCGCGTGGGGGGTCAGGACGAGACGGCGACCGGGCGGGCGAAGGTGAGCGGGTCGTCGAGGTGGTCGACGATGAAGGCGGCCAGGTCGGCGCGGGACGTGCGGTTGCCGACCCGCTCGGTCGCGCCGATCGAGACGCGCGGCCGGCCCGTCCCCGGACGGTCGGTCAGCCCCGTGGGGCGGACGGCCGTCCAGACCAGCCCGGAGGCGGCGAGCCGCGCCTCCATCCGCTCCATGTCGGCATAGGCGTGCCGCATGACCCGGTAGAGGGCGCGGGCCGCGAGGCGGGTGCCGGGCCCGGCGTCCGCCGGGGCGGCGAGCCCGGCGGACGAGACCACGACGAGCCGTGCGCCCTCCGGCAGCGCCGCGATGATCGCCGCGGTGCCCGCGGAGTAGAGGTCGGTGGGGCCGCGTCCGCGGGAGCCGAGCGCGGAGATCACGGCGTCGTGGCCGGTCAGGGCCTCGCGGAGGGTGTCGGGGTCGGTGACGTCCGCGGCCCGGACGGTCAGCCGGGGGTGCTCGATGCCGAGGGCTTCGGGACGGCGGGCGACGGCGGTGACGGAGTGCCCGGCGGCGAGGGCGCGCTCCACGACGAGGCGTCCGGTGCGTCCGGTGGCGGCGACGACGGCGACGGAGGGCATGGGGGGATCCTCGGGTTCGTTCGGGCCGGGTCAGGCGGCGGGCCGGTCGGCGGGCTGGTCGGCGGGCTTGCTGGCGGGCTGGAACCTGAAGGAGATGGCCTCCATCAGCGGCTTGCGCTTGGTGTTCTGGAACGCCGCGACCTTCCACGCGCCGTCCGCCCCGCGGACCAGCGTGTACGTCTGGATCTTGTCGAGCTTGGCGGGCCGGTCGCCCTTGTGGGTCGCGCCGCGGGTGACGACCAGGGCGCTGTCCGGACCGGTCATGTGGGTCGCGCCGCGGGTGACGACCAGGGCGCTGTCCGGACCGGTCATCCGGATGCTCTGCGTCTCGGAGGCCAGCTTGGTGCCCTTCACGAAGCTGTCGAACAGCACCTGGTGGGCGTGCCCGATCTCGTCCGCGCCCTGGTAGAGGGTGCCGACGTAGGTGATGTAGGTGGCGTCGGCGGTGAACTCGGCCCCGTAGGCGGCGCCGTCCCCGGCGTTCCAGGCGGCGGTGAGGCGGTCGAGGACGGCGGTGATGGCGGTGGCGTCGGCGCTGGTGACGGTGCCGGCGGTGGTGCTGGTGGCGGCGGTGGCGTTCATCCCGAATCTCCTTCTTTGTTGCAGTTGCTTCTTTGATGAAGTCTCTGCGTTGAGGAAGACATTAGGTCGGACGTCCGCGCCTGTCAACCCCCGGCCTTTCCGGCGGTCCGCGACGCCGCGCCCCGGTCCCGGACTCCGCCACGCCGGGGAGGTGCGGCGCCGGGGCGCGCGCGGGTGTCAGGCTCCGCTCTGAGGGACCTGGCGCCATGAGGGGGTGCACGTGAACGCGCGGTCGTTCGACTACGACTTCTGGAGGGGCGAGCCGGCGGCGTGGGCGGACAAGGGCGTCCACTGGCACTGCCATCTGTGGCGGGCGACCGCCGACCAGTACCGGAACGACGCCGAACGGCGTGACCCGGCCTCCGACCTGGCCCCGCTGGTCGTCCAGGAGTGGCTGCGGAAGCCCGCGCGGTTCGTCGACCACGTCGCCCGGACGCCCGAGGAGGGCGTCGCCTGGCTGTCCCGCCAGTGGGACGGGCTGAAGGCGAAGGTCGCCGGCGCGCAGGACCCTCCGGACGGGACCCGCCTCGGCCGGGCGCTCTACGAGCTGCGGCTCGGACAGGGCGTCACGTGGGGCTTCTGGACGCTCGACTCGTCCCACTACATCGGCCTGTACCTGGTGGTCGCCGCGCAGGACTGCCACTGACCCGCTTCGCGCGCGATCCGGGCCCTGAACAGGCGTGACGGGCCTCGCTCGCGGTGAGTGAGGCCCGTCGGGGGAGAGATCGACTGGAAGCGGCCGGGCGCGGATCGTCGCCGGGTCGGCCGGGTCGGCCCGAGGGTCAGCCGGGGGACTGCTCGCGGGGGCGCGTCCGGGCTCGGCCGGGAAGTTCGACCAGGCGGACGCAGAGCATGGCGAGCACGAATCCGACCAGGCCGTAGGCGATCGCGCGGGTGGGTTCGATGCCGCCGTGCGGGTTGGCCAGGCCGTCCAGCAGGGCGGGGAAGAACGAGGTGGCCGGCACGCCCAGGGCCGGCACGGCGGCGATCGCCAGGAGGGCGCAGGCGCGGCGGCCCTCCCGGCTCCGTGCCAGTGCCGCGACCACCATGAGGGCGGCCACCGACATCCCCGCCAGCCGGAGCCGGTCCAAGGCGATGAAGTAGTGCGTGAACGACAGGGGGACCGTGTCGTCGTCCCCTCCCGGAGACAGGTACCTGATCAGCAGGTCGCTGCCCGGGAACGAGAGGACCGCGGCGAGGACCGCCGCCGAGACCGCCGCGATCACGACGCGGGCCCGTCCGGCGAGGCGGGCGCCGTACAGGGGCCCCGGGGAGGCGATGAGGGACGCGGTGGCCAGCAGCGCGACGCCCAGCGGCGCCCTCGCCATGGAGCCCGACAGGGAACCGAGGGCACCGGTCCCGGAGAAGGTCTCGTGGACCGCCAGGATGATCCGGACGCCGGTGACCGCGCAGGCGGCCCGGGCGGCGAGGTCGCGTCGGCCGCGCCAGGCCAGGACGGCGATGGCGGCCCAGGCCAGCCAGTACGCGATGCCGAAGTGGACGACCGGCTCCAGGAGCACCGCTTTTCGTTCGGCGCCGTCCTGGGACAACGCGATGTACGACATGTCGATGACGTACTGCGCGCCGTCGGCCAGCAGTTGGAGCAGCGCGAGGAACCCGGTGAGGGCGAGGGCCGCGGGCCACGCGGACGGTCCGTCACCGCTGCGGGCGGGCCGCAGCCGGATCCGGATCGCACCCGCCAGCAGGTCGGCGATCTCCGCCGGGGTCGGACGCGTCTGGCCGGGACGCGCGGTCGACAGCAGGAGGTCCAGCATCTCCCGCTCGTGGGCGGCGCGGTGGTCGGCCGGGTACCAGGCCAGCAGGCGGCGGTAGCGGTCTTCGAGTGTGCTCAACACGGTTCCCCTGACGGACGTCCGGCGGGCGGCGGGGCGAAGAGGGCGGAGGAGGCCGAGCGGAGGGCGGCGGCGGTGGCGCCGAGGTTCGGGCGCGCGGCCAGCCGGCGGGCCGCGACCTCGGTGCGGCGGCGCAGCGCCTCGACCTCGGCGGCGAGCGCGGCGGCGCCGTCCTCGGTGAGGCGGTAGTAGCGGCGGAGCCGGCCGTCCACGACCTCCTCGCGGTCGGCGGCGATCAGGTTCTCGGCCTGCAGCCGGTCGAGCGCGGCGTACAGGGTTCCGGCGCGCATCCGGGTCCGCCCGGCGGAGATGCGCTCGACGTCGGCGATGATCCCGTAGCCGTGCTGGGCGCCCTCGGCCAGCGCGGTGAGGATCAGGAAGGTCGGTTCCTGCATGGCCCTACTCATGCCGTCTGTATATACCGATGATCTGTCTATGCGCAATCCCCTCCGCCTGCCGCGAGGTAGCGTTCACCTTCATCAAGTGCAATGCACTGGAGGTAGCGGTATTGCATTCTTATCAGAGACGTTGCAACGATTTCATGGGCTTGAGCTGGCACTATAGAAGTATCTTGCAATGCTGAGCTTGCAGAGACTGGAAAGGCAACGTAGCGTTTGCGTTGTTGGAAACAGCGGGCGGCGCGGAGCCGCCACACCCCCCAGGAGCGCACGATGCAGAAGTTCGACACCACCGCCCCGATCGCCGCCGTCCTGAACGTCCCCGCCGGGCGCGTCCGGATCATCGCCGCCGACGGCCCCGAGACCACCGTGACGGTCCTGCCCGCGAACGACTCCAAGGGCCGCGACGTGAAGGCGGCGGAGCAGACCACGGTCGGGTTCGCCGACGGCGTCCTGCGGATCGAGACCCCGGCGAAGAACCAGAACTTCGGCTCCACCGGCTCCGTCGAGGTGACCGTCCAGCTCCCCGCCGGGTCGCGGATCGAGGCGAAGACGGAGGCCGCCGAGCTCAGCGCCACCGGACGGCTCGGCGACGTCTCCTTCGAGGGCGCGTACCGCGTCGTCAAGCTGGAGGACGTCGCGGAACTGCGCCTCAAGGCCGTGGACGGCGACGTGGAGGTCGGCCGTCTCGGCGGCTCCGCCGAGATCAGCACCTCGCGGGGCGACATCCGCATCGCCGAGGCCGTGGCCGGCAAGGTCGTGCTGGAGACCGGCTCGGGCGACATCTCGGTCGGCGTCGCCGCCGGGGTCCCGGCCTCCCTGGACGCGGGCACCTCCAACGGCCGCGTCACCAACGCCCTGAAGAACGACGGCACCGCCGTGGTGGAGATCCACGCGACGACCCCGAACGGCGACATCGCGGCCCGCAGCCTCTGAGCGCGCGCGGCGTGAACGCCCGGCCGGCCCGCGGCGACCGAGACCCCTCGGTCGCCGCTTCGGTCGTCCGCCCCTGACGTCCCCGACGCGTGGCCGCATTGATCAAGGCTGTAGTTTCCGGACGTGAGCGACGACCTGCGCCCGGACGTCCTCCGGCAGGGGAGCGGCACGCTCCTCCTCAGCCGCCCCGTCTGGCCGGACGGTGCCGCACGGCCCCCGGCTGGATGCCGGAGGCCGCGCGTGTTGCGTCAGGCCGGAGAGGCGATGGCGATGTGCGGACGGCCGGTGAGCGGGTGCGGGCCTATGTGGGCGCGCACACCGAACACCTCGGCGATGAACTCGGGTGTGAGGACGTCGTTCGGACGGTCCGCGGTGCGCGTCGCGAGGTTCACCACGACCAGGAACACCGCGCCGAGCAGCGTCGCGACGGGCAGCACGCGCCGGTGGCCCGCGCCGACCGCGAACCGGAGGCGGCGGCGAGGAACAGCCCTCGCCCGAACCGCGGCACCGCCGCCCCCAGAGTGGTCCTGCCCCCACCCTAAGATCAACTCCCTCCGTCCCGCCCCCCGCGTTCCGAGACCGCTCCGGTCCCGTCGGACACGCCTGGCAGGGTGGCCCTCATGACGACGCTGACGCTGAACGAGATCGAGAAGGCCCTGCGGGCGACCTGGGCGGCCGACACCTGCTCACCGGACGACGTGGAGCGCGCCCCCTGGACGCCCGCCAATCCCGCCTGGGGGCACTGCGACATCACGTCCCTGGTCGTGCACGACTTCTTCGGCGGACGCCTCGTCCGGGGCGAGGTCTTCACGGCGGGCGGCGAGCCGGTCTGCATGCACTGGTGGAACCTGCTGGACAGCGGCGTCGAACTCGACCTGACCCTCGACCAGTTCCGCGACGGCCAGCGCGTCGTCAGACGCGAGACGGTCGAGCGGCCACTCCCTTACCCGCGCTTCCGAAAGGACGAGTACATCCTCCTCCGCGACCGCATGGCCACCCACCTCGGCCACTACCCCCGGCAGAACTGACCTCGCGGCCCTTCTGGTCGCCGCGCGGGTCAGGGGGTGGGGACGTGTTCGAGGATGAGGCGTTCGAAGGCGGCGGCGAAGGAGCGGTACTGGGCGCGGAGGGCGGGGCCGGGCCAGGCGGGCGGGAGGAGGTCGTCGGGGAGCAGCGGGTCGTTCAGGAGGTGGCGCAGGACGGCGGCGGAGAGGGTGAACTGCTCGGCGAACGTGCCGGACGCGTCGAGGGCGTCGAGGAGGTCGCGGGCGGTTCCGGCCCAGGCCGGGAGGTCCCAGAGGGCGGCGGCGAGGTCGGCGGGGGGCTGCTCGGGGCGGCCGGTGAGGAAGACGCACTGGTCCTCGACGATGGCCGGGCGGGGACGGGTGAGGTTCGCCGGACGCAGCCAGGTGCCCTCGCGGATCTCGGCCAGGCGCAGTTCGGACATGGCCTGGCGCAGGGCCGCGCGGGCGGCGGCCGGGCGGCGCTCGGCGGTGACGACGGCGATCTCCCAGGTGCCGTCCCAGGGGCGGGTGCGGGGCTCGCGGGACTCGTCCTGGCGGCGCTGGCGGGACAGCAGGCGGTCGGTCAGGGCGTACGCGCCGTCCTCCTGGACGAGGTCGCCGGACGCGACCATGCGGGAGAGCGCCACCCGCACGGTGCCCTCGGCGATGCCGAACCGCTCGCCGACGCGCACGAGGTAGCGCGCCGGGAGGCGGGGCGGGTGCACGCCGAGCAGCGTGCTGAGCACGACGGAGCGGGCGGTGAGGGGACGCAGTCCCAGGTGGTTCGACATCCTGGGCCGGACCCTACCGTGATTACGGACTTCCAACGTGTGCAGGCGGGTTGTAATGTCCGGTCCGGCGCCGGATCCGGGGCGCCCGCCTCGTACGCTGCGAGGGGTCACCGAACGACGCTCGGAGTGTGGTGCGCCATGACGTCCTCCCCGTCCGCCGCCTCTTCGCCCGGCCGGCCCGGGCCCGCCTCACCCCGCACGACGCCGCCGCCCGGCGCGGCCACGCCCGAACTCGCCGAGGGCGGCGCGGTGGTCGCGCTCGCCTCGCTGGCCGGGTTCGAGGGCTGCTTCGGCTGCGGCACCGACGCCGAGAACGGGCTGCGGATACGGCACGGCGGAGTGGTCGACGGCGTCATGACGTGCGAGTTCACCGTCCGGAAAGAGCACCAGGGAGCCCCCGGCTTCTGCCACGGTGGGGTCCTGGCCACCGCGATGGACGAGGCGCTCGGCGGGGCCGCCTGGCTGCTCGGCAACCGCTATGTCACCGGGCGGCTCGAAACCGACTACCTCGCGCCGGTCCCGGTCGGCGCGGACGTCCACCTGCGCGCCTGGTGCACGGGTGTGGACGGGCGCAAGGCGTTCGTGGAGGGTGAGGCACGGACGGGCGGTCCGGACGGGCCGGTCGCCGTCCGCGCCGCAGGCGTGTTCATCGAGGTTCCGCAGGAGCATTTCGTCCCGCAGGGGAGCTGATCGACATGAGTGTCCGGGTGGAGCGTGACGGGCCCGTCACGACCGTGGTGCTGTCCCGGCCCGAGGTCCGCAATGCGGTGGACGGCCCCACGGCCGCCGAGCTGGCCGCGGCGTTCCGGGCGTTCGACGCCGACGACGAGGCGTCCGTGGCCGTCCTGTGGGGCGAGGGCGGGACGTTCTGCGCGGGCGCCGACCTCAGGGGGATGGTCGAGGGCCGCGCGAACCGCGTCGCGCCGGACGGCGACGGCCCGATGGGCCCGACCCGCATGACGCTGAGCAAGCCGGTCATCGCCGCCGTCGCCGGGCACGCCGTCGCGGGCGGCCTGGAGCTGGCGCTCTGGTGCGACCTGCGGGTCGTCGAGGAGGACGCCGTGTTCGGCGTGTACTGCCGCCGGTGGGGCGTGCCGCTGATCGACGGCGGGACGTTCCGGCTGCCCCGGCTGGTCGGGACGTCCCGCGCGATGGACATGATCCTGACCGGCCGCCCGGTGGACGCGCGGGAGGCGTTCGACATCGGGCTCGCGAACCGGCTCGTCCCGTCCGGGACGTCGCGGGCGGCGGCCGAGGAGCTGGCCTCCGCGCTGGCCTGCCTGCCGCAGGCGGCCCTGCGCGGCGACCGGCTGGCGCTGCTGGAGGGCGAGGGCCGGCCCGAGCACGAGGCGGTCGCCGTCGAGTACCGGCACGGCACCGGGTCCCTGGAGGGGGCGCTCGCGGGTGCCGCGCGGTTCGCCGCCGGACACGGGCGGCACGGGAGCTTCTCCGACATCTAGCATCAAGATCGACATCGCACGGACGGCGGGGCCCGGCTCCCGCGGTTCCGCGCCGGGCCTTCCCCCCGAGGAGCGAGATGACACCCACGGTAGACGAGGCCGGCAGGGCCCTCGCGACCCCGGCCGCGTACGCCGACGAGGCGCGCCTGCACGAGGCGCTCGCGGTGCTGCGCCGCGAGTCGCCCGTCCACCTGGTCGAGCAGGACGGCTACAACCCGTTCTGGGCGGTCACCCGGCACGCCGACGTGCTGGAGGTCGAGCGCCGCCACGACCTGTTCCGGAACGCGCCGCGCCCCGTGCTCGGCACCGCCGAGTTCGACCGGATGAACAACGCCCGCATCGCCCAGGGCGCCGCGATGCGCACGCTCGTCCACATGGACGACCCCGACCACCGGGTGATCCGCGCGATCGGCGCGGACTGGTTCCGGCCGAAGGCGATGCGCGCCCTCGAACCGCGCGTGCGCGAGCTCGCCCGCCGGTACGTGGACCGGCTCGCCGACCTCGGCGGACGCTGCGACTTCGTCCAGGAGGTCGCGGTCCACTTCCCGCTGTACGTGATCCTGTCGCTGCTCGGCCTGCCCGAGTCGGACTTCGACCGGATGCTGCGGCTCACCCAGGAGCTGTTCGGCGGCGACGACGAGGAGATGCAGCGCGGCACGACGCCCGAGGAGAAGCTCGCCGTGGTGCTCGACTTCTTCGCCTACTTCCAGGAGCTCACCGCCGCGCGCCGCGCGCACCCCACCGACGACCTCGCCTCGGCGATCGCGAACGCGCGCGTGGACGGCGAGCCGCTGAGCGACACCGACACCGGGTCCTACTACGTGATCATCGCGACGGCGGGGCACGACACCACCTCGTCCACGATCGCGGGCGGGTTGCACGCCCTGGTCACCCACCCCGACCAGCTCGACCGGCTGCGCGCCGACCTGTCGCTGATGCCGCTCGCGGTGGACGAGATGATCCGCTGGGTCACCCCGGTGAAGGCGTTCATGCGGACGGCGGCGGCCGACCACGAGCTGCGCGGCGTGACGATCCGCCGGGGCGACTCGCTGCTGCTGGCCTACCCGAGCGCGAACCGGGACGAGGACGTCTTCGCCGACCCGTTCCGGTTCGACGTCGGCCGCGACCCCAACAAGCACCTGGCGTTCGGGTTCGGCGTGCACTACTGCCTCGGCGCGGCGCTCGCCCGGATCGAGGTCCGCGCGTTCTTCGAGGAGCTGCTGCCGCGCCTGCGGTCGGTCGAGCCGGACGGCGAGCCCACCGGCATCGCCACCACGTTCGTCGGCGGCCTCAAGCGCCTCCCGATCCGCTACACCCTGGAGGGCTGACCCGGTCATGGTCGCCGCGACGGCGGCGGTGCTGCGCGCCCGCGACGCGCCGTACCTGCTGGAACCGCTGGAACTGGCCGATCCGGGGCCGGGCGAGGTGCTCGTCCGGATCGCGGGCGCCGGCATGTGCCACACCGACCTGCTCGGCCGCGCCCCCGGCCGCGACGGTGGTGCGCACGGCCGCGACGGTGGAGGGGATCGGGTGCCGAAGCCGGTGGTGCTCGGGCACGAGGGGGCCGGGGTCGTGGAGGCGGTCGGTCCGGGGGAGGGCGGCGGGCTCGCCGTCGGCGACCACGTGGTCCTGTCGTACGACTCCTGCGGGCTGTGCGGGAACTGCCGCGACGGACGGCCCGCCTACTGCGCCCGGATGGCCCTCCTCAACATGGCCGCCGTGGTTCCGGACGGCCGTCCGCGCGCTTTCGACCAGGCCGGATCGCCCGTCCACAACCGGTGGTTCGGGCAGTCGTCGTTCGCGACGCACGCGCTCGCGACCGTCCGGAACGCGGTGAAGGTCGATCCGGACCTCCCGATCGAGCTGCTGGGGCCGCTCGGCTGCGGGATCCAGACGGGCGCGGGCTCGGTGCTGCTGGCGTTCCCGGTCCGTCCCGGGGAGTCCATCGCGGTGTTCGGCGCGGGCGCGGTCGGGCTGTCCGCCGTGATGGCCGCGCGGCTCGTCGGCGCGGACCCGGTCGTGGCCGTCGACCTGCACGCCTCGCGCCGCGAACTGGCCCTCGACCTCGGCGCGGCGCACGCCCTGGACGGCGCCGACCCCGACCTCCCCGCACGGCTCCGGGCCCTGGTTCCGGACGGCTTCCACTACGCGCTCGACACGACCGCGCGACCGTCCGTCGTCGCGACCGCCGTCGCCGCGCTGCGCACCACCGGCGTCTGCGGTCTCGTCGGCGTGGGCGGGCAGGAATACCGCCTCGATCCCACCCACATGCTGATGGGCCGGACGGTTCGGGGCATCATCGAGGGCGACGCCGTTCCGCAGACGTTCGTCCCGCGGATGATCGATCTGTGGCGGCGCGGCCTGCTGCCCTTCGACCGCCTGATCCGGACCTACCCGCTCGCCGACATCGCCCGCGCCGAGGCGGACACGATGTCCGGCACGACCGTCAAGCCCGTCCTGCTGCCGTAGGCGGCGGGCCGTCCCTCCAAGCCCCCGCAAACCCCGCAAACCCCGCAAGCCCCGCGAGCTCCGCCCGTCCGTCCCCGCCCTGCCCCGCCCCCCGCACTTCCCGCTCCGTGACGTCCGTCGAACCCCCGAGGTGGACATGAGCACCGAAGACCGCGCCCTCGCCCTCGTTCTCGGCCACGACCTCCCCCGACCGGGCGAACTCGCCGCCCTCTTCCGGGAGCTGCCGCCCGTCGCCCCCGCCCGCCTCACCGGCCTGTGGCGCGGCGGGGTGTTCGACCCGGAGGACCGGATGGCCCGCCTGCTCGCCCGGCTGCGCTGGTACGGCAAGCGGTTCACCGACCCGGAGGACGTCGACCCGCTGGTCTGCCGCACCGACGACGGCGGCCTCTACACCTACGACGGGATGGGCTCGGCGCGGCTGCGCGAGGTCGTCTACGAGGGCGTCCCGTCCGCCGCGATGGTCTACGACGGGCGGCCCATCATCGACCACTTCCGCCTGGTCGCCGACGACGTCCTCATGGGCGCGATGGACGCCAAGGGCGAGGCGTCGGTGCTCTACTTCCACCTCACCCGCGAGCCCGAGGAGCCCTGACCGTCCGGCCGGACGCGCTGCCCCGACCGCGCTGCCCGGACCCGCTACCGGACGCGGTGGAGGAGTTCGCCGCCCGCCTCCAGGCGGCGGACGTTCTCCATCGCGACCTCGAAGTAGCGGTCCCACGTCTCGTGCGTGAGCCACGCGACGTGCGGCATCACCACCACGTCGGCGCGCCCGAGCAGCGGGTTCGCGGCGTCCACGGGCTCCTGCTCGAAGACGTCCAGGCCCGCCCCGGCGAGGTGGCCGGAGTCGAGCGCGGCCACGAGGGCGCGCTCGTCGATGACCGCGCCCCGGGCCGTGTTCACCACGACCGCGCCGGGCCGGAGCAGCGCGAGCCGGTCGCGGTCCAGCAGGTGGTGCGTCTCGGCGGTCAGCGGAACGTGCACGGACACGATGTCGCTGGCGCGCAGCAGGTCGTCCAGCGGACGCCAGGCCGGGTCGTCCGGGCGCGGCGTCCGCGAGGTGTACAGGACGGTCGCGCCGATCGCGGTGAGCATCCGGCGCAGCAGCGTCGCGATCTCGCCGCCGCCGAGCAGCCCGACGGTCCGCCCGGCGATCTCGCCGCCGGTCAGCGCCGGGTCGGCGGGCCAGCCGCGGCCCGCGCGGGTGTGCGCGTCGAACGCGACGACCCGGCGGAGCGCCGCGAGCATGAGCAGCAGGGCGGTCTCGGCGACGGCCTGCGCGTTGCGGCCGGGCATGTTCGCGACGGCGATGCCGCGCTCCGCCGCCGCGTCCAGGTCGATCGTGTTGACGCCCGTCCCGAGCTTCTGGACGAGCCGGAGCCGCGGCGCGCGGTCGAAGTCGGCGGCCGTCAGCGGACGCAGCACGTGCCAGATGACCTCGGCGTCCGGGAGCAGTTCGGCGAACCGCGCCTCGTCCTGCTCCGAGCAGCTCACCACGTCCCAGCCCGCCCGCTCGAACTCCCGGTCGTAGTGCAGCACGATCCGCACCGCCGCCCCCTCCTGATCGCGTCACCCGGTCCGACGGTTATCTTGCCGAGAGACGGGACGTTTCCGCCGGTCGGGGTCCCGCGTGAGGTCGGGAGGTCGGTATGGGCGGAGCGATCTGGGCCGGACGGCGTCCGGTCGTGCTGGCGCCGATGGCGGGCGGCGCGGGCCGTCCGGAACTCGTCGCGGCCGTCGTCGAGGCCGGTGGCCTGGGCTTCCTCCCGGCCGGGTACAAGACGGCCGGGCAGATGCGCGCCGACATCGAGGCCACGCGGGCGCTGACGGACGGCCCGCTCGGCGTGAACCTGTTCCTGCCGTCCCGCGACGAGGTCGACGACGCCGCCGTGGCCGCCTACCGGGACCGGCTCGCCGCCGAGGCGTCCCGGCTGGGCGTCGAGCCCGGCACCCCGAAGGCCCGCGACGACGACTACGACGCCAAGGTCGCCGACCTGCTCGCCGACCCGCCGGAACTGGTCAGCTTCACCTTCGGCGACCCGGGACGGGACGTCGTCGGCGCGTTCCGGCAGGCGGGCGTCACCACCGTCGTGACCGTGACGACGCCGGACGAGGCGCGGCGGGCCGTCGGGTCCGGCCCGGACGCGCTCTGCGTCCAGGGCGCCGAGGCGGGCGCGCACCGGGGGTCGTTCACCAACACCACCGAGGGCGCGCTGCCGCTGCGCGAGCTGCTGCCCGCCGTCCGCGCGATCACCGGCCTCCCGCTGGTCGCCGCCGGCGGCGTCGCCACGGCCCGGGACGTCGCCGGGCTGCTGGAGCTCGGCGCGGTCGCCGTCCAGGTCGGGACGCTGTTCCTGCGCTGCCCGGAGAGCGGGGCGACGGACGTCGCCAAGGCCGCCCTCGCCGATCCGCGGTTCACCGAGACGGCCGTGACCAGGGCGTTCAGCGGACGTCCCGCGCGCGGCCTGGTCAACCGCTTCCTCGCCGAGCACTCGGACGCGGCCCCCGCCGCCTACCCCGACGTGCACTACGTCACCGCGCCGCTGCGCCGCGCCGCGGCCGAGCGCGGCGACGCGGACACCGTCAACCTCTGGGCGGGTACGGCGTTCCGCAGCGCCACCGAGAGCCCCGCCGCCGAGATCGTCGACCGCCTCACCCCGCGCTGACGCACCTCACGCCGCCTCGTCCGCCGCGCCGTCCCGTCCCGGTCCGCCGGGCCGGGCCGCGACTCGTCGGCCGTGCCGGTCGAAGGTTCGGAGGCGGGCGGGGCCAGAGGCGTGCGGAGGGGGACAAACCCAGTGAAGCGCCGCTAGGTTGTGCCCATCGGGGATCTAACGGGGAGGTTGCCGGGTGGGGACCGGTGTTTCCGCTGCCTTCGGGCGGCTCGCCGCGGGCGTGGGCTGCGCGGCTCTGCTGGCAGGACTGGGCGGTTGCAAGGTGGCCGGGGCGTCCGGCTCGTCGGGGGACGGCGGCGGGGCGCACGGGCCGGAACGGGGCGGTGGCGCCGACGGGACGCGGGTCGATCCGGCGGCCTGGGCGAAATGGGGGCTCACACCGATGCGCCCGGCGCCCGCGCCGCCCGCAGACAAGCCGATCAAACTCTCCCGGAAGGGACCGGCGAAGGTCTTCAGCGCCGTCCCGACCAAGGAGAAGATCGTCTTCATCACCATCGACGACGGCGCCGAGAAGGACCCGAAGTTCGTCGAGATGGCCCGTGAGCTGCGCGTCCCGTTCTCCATGTTCCTCATGGACGACGCGGTCCGCACGAACTACGGGTACTTCAAGCCGCTGCAGGCGCTCGGCAACCACATCCAGAACCACACGCTGAACCACCCGGTCATGCGCAGCCTCGGGCCGGAGGGCCAGAAGCGGCAGATCTGCGGGGACCAGTCGATCCTGGAACGGCAGTACGCGACCAAGCCGTTCCTGTTCCGGCCGCCGTACGGCGCGTACAACCTGGCCACCCAGGAGGCCGCGGCGGCGTGCGGCATCCACGGCATCGCGCTGTGGCACGAGTCCATGCAGATCCACGACATGCAGTACGACGACCCGGCGAAGAAGCTGCATCCGGGCGACATCGTCCTCGCCCACTTCCGCGGCCCGAAGGAGCTCAAGGGCTCCACCATGACCCAGATGTTCGCGGCCATGCTCAAGAAGATCCACAAGCAGGGCTTCGCCGTCGCCCGCCTGGAGGACTACGTCCGGCCTCCCGCCTGACCCGCGCCTCCGCCTCCGGGCGTTCCGCCGTGTGAACGTGCCCGCGGTGCCTCGCCCGAGCGTTCGTGACCGCCCGGCCCGGTGGGACACCGGGCCGGGCGGACGGAGAGGCGTCGGACGAGAGGGAGGGACGGGCGTCAGGCGGGGATGTGGTCGGTCTCGCGCGCCCAGTTGCGGTGCGCGCCGACGGCCTCGCGGACGCCCGAGACCAGCCCGGCCGCGTCGTCGGCGACGACCAGCGCCGGGTCGTCGCGGTCGAAGGCGATCCCGGCGCGCTCCAGCACCGCGCGGCCCTCGGCGTGCGCGGCGACCGCCTTGCAGTGCTTGAACGCCTCGGCGACGAAGTGCACCGCGTCGCCGTCCATGCTGAGCGTCCGCGCGTTCTCCGGGCCGCCCGGCACGACGACCGCGTCGTACACGACGGACGCGACGGTCTTGAGCTGCCGCGTCACCTCGATCCGGCCGCCGTTGGCGGACTGCAGCACGCCGTCGTGCGCCGCCAGGATCTCCACGATGGCGCCCTCGCCGGTCAGCCCCTCGCCGAGGGCCGCGACCGCGCTGGAGTCCACGCCGTCCGCGGCGAGGACCGCGATCTTGCGTCCCTTCACCGAGCCGAACTTGGTGTTGGCCTGGCTGAGCGCGGGCGAGGACCGGCCGTGGTTGGGCGTGGCGGGCGACTCGGGCGCCTGGACGCCGACGCCCTTGGCGACCTGGACGGCCAGGTCGTGGTCCACGTGGTTGAGGTGTTCGACGACGCCCTTGCGGATCTCCTTGTGCTCGACCTTGCCCAGCTCGAACCGGAAGGCCGAGACGATGTGCCCCTTCTCCCAGTCGGACATGCTGTTCCAGAACAGCGTCGCCTGGCCGTAGTGGTCGGCGAAGCTCTCCGCGCGCTTGCGGATCTTGCGGCCCTCGACCCGCTCGGGGAAGTGCGTGAACGCGCCCTCGGTCGCGATCGCCGGGCAGCCGCCCGACAGCGTGTTCTTGTGGTAGGCGGCGCGGCCCTGGTGGATCGCGGTCTGGTGGTAGCCGTCGCGGTGGTGGTTGCGGACGGGCACCGCCGGCCGGTTCACCGGAAGCTGCGTGAAGTTCGGGCCGCCGAGCCGGATGAGCTGCGTGTCGAGGTAGGAGAACAGCCGGGCCTGGAGCAGCGGGTCGTCGCTGAAGTCGATGCCCGGCACGACGTTGCCGATGTGGAAGGCGACCTGCTCGGTCTCGGCGAAGAAGTTCTCCGGGTTCCGGTCGAGCACCATCCTGCCGACCGGGCGGACCGGGACCTCCTCCTCCGGAATGATCTTGGTCGGGTCGAGCAGGTCGAAGTCGAACCGGTCGGCCTCGTCCTCCGGCACGAGCTGGACGCCCAGCTCGTACTCGGGGAAGTTGCCGGCCTCGATGTTGTCCCACAGGTCGCGCCGGTTGAAGTCGGGGTCCTTGCCCGCGATCTTCTGCGTCTCGTCCCAGTCCAGCGAGTGGATGCCGAGCACCGGCTTCCAGTGGAACTTCACGAACGTGCTGCGTCCGGCCGCGTTGACCAGCCGGAACGTGTGGACGCCGAACCCCTCCATCATCGCGAAGCTGCGCGGGATCGCCCGGTCCGACATCAGCCACATCATCATGTGCATCGTCTCGGGCTGGAGCTGGACGAAGTCCCACAGCGTGTCGTGCGCCGACTGCGCCTGCGGGATCTCGTTGTGCGGCTCCGGCTTCACTGCGTGGACGAAGTCGGGGAACTTGATCCCGTCCTGGATGAAGAAGACCGGCATGTTGTTGCCGACCAGGTCGAAGTTGCCCTGCTCGGTGTAGAACTTGGTCGCGAACCCCCGGACGTCCCGGACGGTGTCCGCCGAGCCGCGCGACCCCGCCACCGTCGAGAACCGGACGAACACGTCGGTCTCCACCGACGGGTCGCACAGGAACCGCGCCACCGTGTACTCCGCCAGCCAGCCGTCGTAGGGCCGGAACCGCCCGTACGCCCCGGCCCCGCGCGCGTGGACGACGCGCTCCGGGATCCGCTCGTGGTCGAAGTGGGTGATCTTCTCGCGGAAGTGGAAGTCCTCGAGCAGTGTCGGGCCCCGTTCGCCCACCGTCAGGGAGTTGTCGGTGTCGTCCACCTCGATCCCCTGGTCGGTGGTGAGGTTCGCGTCGTCCGGGGCCACCCGCGCCGCGTCCAGGTCACGGTGCTTGTCGGCTTCCCGCCGCGACTGCCTGTCGATGGACATCTCGCCTCCTTCGTGAGCCTCTCTCTTCCCCACCTCCCCACTTCAGCTGCGCTGACCCTCCTGAATGGCTCAGCAGAGTCCGGGTAGGGGACCTGGAGATCCGATATCGGGGAGGAGATTGGTCATGCCGAACCCACAGAGTCCCCAAGTCCGCCGTTCGGAGCGGACGGCGACGACCGAGCAGCCCGCTCCCGAGGCGACCGATCCGAAGAAGAGCCGGTCGCCGGGGCACGCGCACGGCACCGACCGCGGGAACAAGGGCGGCGGCAAGGGCGGCGGTGTGCCGCCGGACCAGCAGCCGCCGCATCCCGACTGAGCCGCGGCCGAGTACCCGCCGGGCTCCGGCCGCGAGTCCCGGTCGTGTCCCGGCCGGGCTCCGGCCGCGAGCGCCGGTCGATCTCCCGGCGGGGCGGGCGCCACACCCTGCACCCTCTGCACCGTGATACCCGTCCTGCCGGGCTTGCCGCGCGGGTCCGCCTCCGGGCGGGCCCGCGTTTTCCGTCCGCCGAGAAGGGGAGATTGTCCCCATTGGCGGGAGGGGCTGGATGCAGGGTCAGGGATGGGTTCAGCTCGGTGAGCTGCTGCTGGCGCTGGTGCTGTCGGCGGCGATCGGACTCGAAAGGGGCCTGCGCAACAAGAGCGCGGGCCTGCGCACGCACACCCTCGTCGGGGTCGGCGCGGCGCTGTTCATGCTGGTCAGCAAGTACGGATTCCAGGACACGCCGGGACCGCACGTGTCGCTCGACCCGTCCCGGGTGGCGGCGCAGATCGTCTCCGGCATCGGCTTCATCGGCGGCGGGCTGATCTTCGTCCGGCGGGACGCGGTGCGCGGTCTCACCACGGCCGCCGTCGTCTGGGTGACCGCCGCCGTCGGCATGGCGGCGGGCGGCGGCCTGTGGCTGCTCGCGGTCGCCGTCACCGTCGGGCACTACGTGGTGGTCCTCGGACTGAACGCGGTGGTCCGCTGGCTGCCGCTGCAGCGCTTCGCCCGGCATCCCGGACGCGTCCGGGTGCGCCTGGTCTACCGGGACGGGCGCGGCGTCCTGCGGCGCGTCCTCATGGAGTGCACCGGGCGCGGCTTCGCCGTCGAGGAGGCCGCCGTGGACCGCGAGTACCTGGACGACGACGAGACCGACGTCGGGCGCGACGAGCGGCGCGGCCGGGACGAGCACGAGCACGAGCACCACCGCACGGCCGCCGTCACCCTCATGCTGGACGGCTCGGGCGACGTCCACGAACTCACCGCGGCGCTCTCGGAGCTGACGGACGTCCTCGCCGTCTCGGCGGGCGGCCACCACGACGACCGCGACTGACCCGCGCCGCGCGTCGCCGTGACCGACCCGGCCCCGCGCCGTGACCGACCCGGCTCCGCGCCGGGATCGACCCGGCTCCGCGCCGGGATCGACCCGGCTCCGCGCCCGTGACCGACTCGGCTCCGCGCCCGTGACCGACTCGGCTCCGCGCCCGTGACCGACTCGGCTCCGCGCCCGTGACCGACTCGGCTCCGCGCCCGTGACCGACTCGGCTCCGCGCCCGTGACCGATCCGGCTCCGCGCCCGTGACCGACTCGGCTCCGCGCCCGGGACCGATCCGGCCGGTCGCCTACCCGGACCCGAGTCGGCCCCCGGCCGGATGACCGGGGGCCGCATCGATGTGTGGGCCGGGAGGGCGCGGGGGTGTCAGCCGCGGGCCTTCCTGATCGCGTCGCGGGCCCGGTCCGCCACGGCCGCCATCGGGCCGAGCACCATGTTCTTCGTCGCGGACTCGACGCCCTGGTGGGGATGGGTGGGGGCGACCGCCTCGGCGGCCCGGACCGCCGTCGCCATGCCGCGCAGCTGCTCGGCGGACGCGGCGGCGGCGAGGTGGGGGAACTCGTCGGACTCCTCGTGCCGGGCGTGCTCCTCGACCTCCTTGCGGAGGCGGGAGAACAAGGCGTCGAACTCGGGGTCGTCCACGCCCGTCTTCTCCAGCCGCTCCAGCACCCCCTTCGCCTCGTTCTCCTCCTTGAGGCGGGCGTCCACGACCTTCTCGCCGTCGCGCAGCTCGCGCCGGGCGAACGGGTGGACGATCTCCTCCTCGGCCGTCTCGTGCACCGCGAGCAGATGGCGCAGCCGGCCGAACGCCTCCTCGCGCTCCTTGCCGCTCGTCCGCTCGACCTCGGCGAACAGTCGGCGGATCTCCTCGTGCTGCCGGAGCAGCAGTTCCACGACCTGCTCGGCCATGGGGGCCTCCCTGGTTCTCGAATCCGTCGGACTCGGGAACCGGTACCCCGCGGTGGCGGGGCAACCGTCCGCGGGGTTTCGGATATCCCACACGCGCGGGGGCGGGACGAGGTGGCCGGAAATGGCGAAAGGCCCGTGCATGACGCCTCGTCGCGGACGGCCGACGAGAGGTGCCATGCTTGCGGACCCTTCGGGTTCACCATAGACCGGCCCCCGCCGCGCGGTAAAGGGCCGGTCACCCATGGTGAAACGGGGGTGCGGGGTGGAGGCGGGGTCAGTGCGCGTCGTACGTCGAGGTGTTGCGGATGGTGACGTTGATGCGGTTCCACGCGTTGATGGCCGCGATCGCCATGACGAGGTGCGCGAGGTCCTCCTCGGAGTAGTGGTCGGCGGCGTCGTCCCAGACCGCGTCCGGGACGGCGTCGGGGGTGTCGGCGATGCGGGTGGCGTACTCGGCCAGGTTGAGCGCGGCGCGCTCCTCGGGGGTGAACCGCGTGGATTCTCGCCAGGCGGCCACCGACCAGATGCGCCGGTCGCTCTCGCCCCGCTTCTTCAGGTCGGCGGCGTGCATGTCCACGCAGAACGAGCAGCCGTTGATCTGGCTGACGCGCAGCCGGACCAGGTCGAGCGTGACCGCCGGGACGCCGCTGCGGCCGAGCGCGCCCTCCAGCGCGAGCATCGCCTTGTAGGCGTCGGCGGCGGTGGTCCGGAGGTTGGGGAGGCGCTGTTCCATCGCGCGTTCCTTTCCTGGATGCTTCGCATCCAGATTCATGTCCGCGAAGGGCGGGCCGGGTGGCCGGTCATGATCAGTTGAGTTCGTACCAGTCGCGGATGCGCTCGCCGAGCGTCGGCGAGGTGCGGTCGGTCCGCTCCCGGATGTCGGCGAGGGTCTGCGCGGCCAGCGCGCGCCGCCAGGCGAACTCGGCGGTGCGCATGGCCGTCCGGACGGTGCAGGGCCGCGTGAAGGCGCTCTCGGGCTGGTTCTCGCCCAGGCCCCGGCGGCGGATCTCGGCGCACTGGAACGCCTCGTCCGGGCCCTCGATCGCGGTCACCACGTCCATCAGGGTGATCTTCTCCAGCGGCCGGACGAGCCGGAACCCGCCGCGCGCGCCCGGCGTGGACGCGAGGATCCCGGCGCGCGCGAGCGCCTGGAGCTGCTTGTTCAGGTACGGCGGCGGAAGGTCGTAGCCCGCCGCGAGCCGCGTCGTCGAGACCGGCTCGCCCGTCCCCAGCCAGTCGAGCAGGAGGCAGACGTGCACCGCCCACTCGACGCCCTCGTTCATCCGCACAATCAGGATGCTACATATCCAGGTTCCCCCGCGCAACGCTCGGCCGACCCGTGTCCGTTCCGGTCTGTTCTGTTCCGTTGCAGGCCGGTTTCGAGTCTCCTGGGCGGTCCGGCGGACGCTCGTCGGCGGGGCGCGGACGACCGGCGGAGCATAGGGATTGCCCTACGCCCGTCCCGTACCCATTGTCCTGGTCCGGACGGAACCCTCAGGCTTCAGAGAGACCGGGGCTCCCACCCCGCCGTCGGGTGTGCTCCACCCCGCCAAGGACGCGACGCGTCACCCCGCCAAGGGCGCGGCGCGTCCGGAGCCGACCGCGACGGTGCGGTCCCCTCGGTACCGCCATGACCGAGGGGGCCGCCGTGGCGGGCCCGTGAGCTCCCGCCGGCCGGTGAGTCCGGCCGACCCGGCCCCCTCACCCCCGGTCGGCCGCCGTTCCCCCGCCGGCGGCCG
>NZ_QURH01000007.1 GCF_003428695.1 Actinomadura logoneensis | reverse complement strand
GCCGCGCGGCTGCTCGCCGGTGCGGGCGCCGCCGCCGCGACCACCGGCGGCAGCGCGCTGCTGGCCGCCGCGTTCCCGGACGGCCCGGCACGCGTCCGCGCGTTCGGGGTGTTCGGAACCGTCCTCGGCCTCGGACTCGCGTTCGGCCCCGTCATCGCCGGGCTCCTGGTGACCGGCCTCGGCTGGCGCGCGTTCTTCGGCGCCGCCGCCCTCGCCCTGGTGCCGAGCCTGCTCGCCGTCCCGCTGCTCACCGAATCACGGCGGGACGCGTCCGGCCCGATCGACTGGACGGGTGCCGCGACGTTCACGCTCGGCCTCTCCGCGTTCACGTTCGCGCTGGTCGAAGGCCCGTCGCTCGGCTGGACGCACGCGGCCGTCCTCGGCGGGTTCGCCGCGTGCGCCGTCCTGCTGGCCGCGTTCGGGATCGTCGAACGGCGGCACCCGAGCCCGCTCGTGGACCTCGGGCTGCTGACCCGGCCGCGCTTCGTCGCGATCTCCGCGATGCCGTTCCTGCTGGCGTTCGGGTTCGTCGCGCTCACCATCGTCCTGCCGCCGTACTTCATGGCGACGTTGCACGCCTCGGCGAGCCGTGCGGGTCTGACGCTGATGCTGCTGACCGGTCCGACGCTCGTCCTTCCGCCGCTCACCGGGACGCTCGGCCGGTGGCTGTCCCAGCGGGGGCTGCTCGTCCTGACCCTGCTGCTGGTCGCGGCCGGGACGGCGCTGCTGGCGCTCGTCCCGGGCGGCGCGGGCGCGGGCTCCCTCGCCGCGCCGCTGCTGCTCATCGGCACCGGCTTCGGGATCTCGCTGGCCATCATGGACGGCGCGGCGATCTCCGCCGTCGAGCCCGAACGGGCCGGGATGGCCGCCGGGGTGTTCAACACCGCCCGGATCAGCGGGGAGGTCGTCGCGGTCGCCGTCCTCGGCGCGCTGCTCACCACCTTCACCCGCGCGGACCTCGAGGGCCGCTACGGAGCGTCCGCCGCGTCCGCCGCCACCTCCCGGCTGCTCCAAGGTGACATGACTCCCCCGTCCGGCGTGGCGACGCCCGGCTACGCCGAAGCCGCCACGC
Organism: Actinomadura logoneensis; assembly: GCF_003428695.1. Lineage (GTDB taxonomy): Bacteria > Actinomycetota > Actinomycetes > Streptosporangiales > Streptosporangiaceae > Spirillospora > Spirillospora logoneensis. Next base: position 14,422 of record NZ_QURH01000007.1, on the reverse strand, counting down.
ACGCGTACGCGGGCGCGCTGCACGACGCCCTGTGGGCGCTCTCGGCGCTGACGCTGGTCGGAGCGCTGATCGTCGCCCGGCTCCTGCGTCGTCCCGCTCCCACTCCCCCTGTCGCCGCCGAGGAGCGCGCGACGGTCGAACCCGCCCTCTGAAAGGAACCCTTCACATGCCCACCGTCGACGTCCGGCTCAGCACCGGCCCCAGCACCGTCGACTACCTGCGCGCCGGCACCGGCCCGGGCCTCGTCCTCGTGCACGGCACCGGCGCGGACGGCCCCGGCAACTGGGGACCGTTCATCGACGCGCTCGCCGACCGCTTCACCCTCATCGCGCCGGACCTGTCGGGCGCGGGCGCGACCCGCGACGCCGGCGGCCCGATCCTGCTGGACGACCTGGTCCGGCAGGTCCTCGGCGCGGCCGACCACGCCGGCCTGGACCGCTTCCACATCGCGGGCCACTCCCTCGGCGGAACCGTCGCCACCGCCGTCGCCGGAACCGCGCCGGACCGCGTCCTGTCCCTGACCCCGCACGCCGCATGGGCCAAGACCGACCCGTGGATGGCCTTCCAGTTCGACCTGTGGGCCCGCCTCACGCGCCTCGACCCCGAACTGCAGGCGCGGCTGCTCCAGTTCACCGCCATGGGCGACGCCACCCTGCGCGCCCGCACCGAAGCCGACTTCGAGGCGGCGACGGCCGGCTTCACCCAGGCCATCCGGGCCGTCTCGGACGGCTACCTGCGACAGATCGAGACCGACCTCACCGTCGACATCACCGCCCTGCTGCCCAGGATCACCGCGCCCACGGTCGTGATCTCAAGCGCCGACGACCGCATCGTCCCGCCGCACCACCAGCGCTTCATGGTCGAGGCGATCCAGGGTGCTCGCCTGGTCGAGGTCCCCGGCGGCCACGGCCTCCCGTTCGAGAACCCCGAACTGTTCGTCCGCACCTTCACCGAGGTCCTGGACTCCCACACGACCGCCTCCATCCTTCCGGAGCCAACGCGGTAACCCGGCGAGCGCCCCCACCGCCCGCCACCTGACCTGCCGCACGGCTCCAAGACGGACGGACGGTTGCTCACCCAACAGCCGACGACCGGGCCAGACGCGTCGGCAGGCCGGACATCCGTCCGGCCGCTGCGCTGGCGGGCCGTTCTCGGCGGGCGCGGTGACCTGGGTTGACGCCCCAGCGAGCCGCATGCCCATTCGGGTCGCGGCGCCCCTGACATGCCGCCTCTGGCAGACGCGCGATGCCCTCACCGGATGCTTCGGGCAGCCGCATAACCCGAGCGGGGCCGCGCGGACACCTTGTTCGGCGGGTGGCTTCGCTGAGGTGGTGAGGCGGCGGGGACGCCGGGGAGGGCAGTTAGTCGGAGTGCCTCGGTAGCGGGCGGCTGGTCAGTCGGAGGGGGCTCGGTAGCGGGCGAGGAAGTCGCGTTCGTACGGGGTGAAGCGGCGCAGCCGGTTGTTCTCCACGTCGAACGCGACGAGCACCGAGGTCGCGCGGGCGTACACGTTGTCGTCGTCCCGCACCTCGTAGGCCAGCGTGAACGACGCGCCGCGCGCCTGGGTGATCCACGTTTCCACCCGGACGGGGTGGACGGTCGGCAGCAGCGGCGTCACGTAGTCGATCTCGTGCCGCGCGACCACCATCCCCCGGATGGGCTCCTCGCCCTTGCGGACGGGGTCGCCGTGGAACATCTCCAGCCGGGCGTCCTCCAGGTAGCCGAGGAACTTCACGTTGTTCACATGGCCCTGCGAGTCGATGTCGCCGAACCTCAGGTGGAACTCGTAGACATGCCGGAATTCCGCCATGGGCCGCTCGTCACCGCTCTGCATGTCCTCGCCCGGTCCGTCCGTCGATATGGGTCCGCGCGCCGATGCTACCCGCCGCCCCGTCCCGCCCGTCCACGGCGGGACGGGGCGGATCGGCCGTCAGCGGCGGGCGAAGGGGTCGGGCAGCGCGCCGGACGGGACGGTGGCGGCGGCCGAGCGCATCCGGGCGATGAACTCCTTCATGCAGGTCACGCACTGGGCGGCGTGGCTGCTCAGGCGCTGGATCTCCGCTTCGCTGAGCACCCCGTGCCAGCGCGGGAAATCCGGGCAGCCGCGCCCGGCGGGAACTTCGCCCCGGTCCTGGGAGGGAGGCCGCCCGCGGTCCACGAGGTCCAGCAGTTCCTCGACCAGCTCGGCCGCCTCCGGATACCCGGCGGCGTACGCCTCGGCGAACGCCTGCGCCGCCTCGGTGACCAGGTGCAGCGCGTCCCGGCGTGCCCGGGTGCGCGCCGCCGCGGACGGCTCGCCGTCGGCCCGCCGGGACGCCCGCTCCGCCAGCATCCCCAGGACCTCCCCGAGCCGGAGCGCGGCGTCCCCGTGGTCCTGGCGCGCCGCGACCCGGTACCAGCGCGCGGCCTCACCGAGGTCCCCGGCCTGGTCGCAGCGGCGGCCGAGCTCGTAGGCGGCCTGCTCCAGATCGAGCGAGTCGAGGAAGGCGGCGTGCCGGGCGCGTTCGATGTCGTCCCAGGAGCGACGGGCGCACTCCCGCCGCACCCGGTCGAGGCTGACGGCGTGCTCGACGTCCGGGATCCGCCCGACCTCGCGGGCGGCCTCGGCGAAGAGCTCGTCCAGGCTCATCGCGTCCTCCGCACTCGCGTCGTGCTCCGGCCGGGACGAGGCGACCCGTCGTCCGCGAGCAGTTCGGCGAGCCGTTGCCTGGCCCGCCGCACGTGCGTCTTGACCGAGCTCTCGCTGATGGCGAGGATCGCGGCCGCCTCCTCCAGCGAGTAGCGCAGCACGCAGTGCAGGTAGACGGCCTCGCGCTGGCGGCGCGGCAGGCGGCGGACGGCGGTGTGCAGGTCGAGCAGCCCGGGCTGGCCGAGCTCCGGACCCGCGCGTTCGCCCAGTTCGTCCAGCGACGTGCACTGCTCGCGGGCCTTGGCCTGGTTGCGGCGGAGCATCCTGGTGGCGACCTTGAAGAGCCACGCGTCCGGCCGGTCGTAGGTCATCAGCTCGTCCCACTTGTCCGCCGCGGCGATCAGACTCTCCTGCGCGATGTCCTCCACCCAGCGCCCGTCGGACGTCTGCGCCCGCAGGTAGGCGGTCAGGCGCTTGATCTCCGCCTCGTAGAACTCGGGGAACGAGGACGGACGGCTCGGCCGGGGGCTCATCGGCCCGCCTCGCGTCGCGGGGGCGGACTGCCGCGCAGGGTGCGATGGAAGCCCCGCCCGTCCCGCTCGGTCACGTGCATCCCGGGCCGGAGGACGGCGAGGGCGTGCAGCAGCGTGCGCCGGCGTTCCCGCTCCAGCCGGACGTCGGCCCTCGACCGCGCCAGCTGCTCCAGGATCCGGACCAGCCGGGGCCAGAGCGCGGCGGGAACCGCGACCGTGGCGACGAGGCCGACCCAGCGAACGAAATCGATCACACGTTTTCCTTTTCGAGTCCAGGGCGATACGAACGGATAGCCGGATTCGCCCGAAACGATTGATACACATAACTGCCCTCAGTGCCCCCGAAAGTTGACACACGATCTCAATTAACCCGCTACCAGCAGAGACGCCGAAGCGTCACCGACAGCGCAGCTACCAGGCAGTATGGTCGACGGACGGTGACGGAGAAACAGACAATCCACTACCTGGAGGCGATTGACGATAGAGACGTACATCGCCATTAAATAACGCCCTCGCCGCCATCAATCGCCACGAACTCGATTCCAGACGGAGATCATTAAGTGCGGCCTGCCCAGAAGGGGAAGTTCGGGCGCGAAGATCATTCAGTGCCGCTCTCCCCTCGGTTCGGACCGGGCGTGGTCGCGTCGCGGACGAACCAGGGCAGGGGCTTGGAGGGCGTCCGCTGCGAGCCGAGACGCGCGAACCTCGCAGGCGACTGCTCTCGGATCGTTTGACGCCTGTGCGTGGCTGCCCGCGAAATGCGGAAGCGCCGCGTCCCGGTGCGGGACGCGGCGCTTCATGACGGACCAGGGGCAAGCCGAACGACCGACGGTGTGCCGCCCGGCGCGCGGACGGTCAGTCGCGGGTGAGGCGGCGGTGGGTGACGCGGTGCGGACGGGCCGCCTCGGCGCCCAGGCGCTCCACCTTGTTCTTCTCGTAGTCGGCGAAGTTGCCTTCGAACCAGAACCAGTTCGAGCCGTCCTCCCACGCGAGGATGTGCGTGGCGATGCGGTCCAGGAACCACCGGTCGTGCGAGGTGATCACGGCGCAGCCGGGGAACTCCAGGAGGGCGTTCTCCAGGCTGGACAGCGTCTCGGTGTCCAGGTCGTTGGTCGGCTCGTCCAGCAGCAGCACGTTGCCGCCCTGCTTGAGGGTGAGCGCGAGGTTCAGCCGGTTGCGCTCGCCGCCGGACAGGACGCCCGCGGGCTTCTGCTGGTCCGGGCCCTTGAAGCCGAACGCCGCGACGTAGGCGCGGGACGGCATCTCGACCTGGCCGACGTTGATGTGGTCGAGGCCGTCCGAGACGACCTCCCACACCGTCTTGTCCGGGTCGATGCCGCCGCGGCCCTGGTCCACGTACGAGACCTGGACGGTCTCGCCGAGGCGCAGCACGCCGGTGTCCGGCTGCTCCTCCCCGACGATCATGCGGAACAGGGTCGTCTTGCCGACGCCGTTCGGACCGATGATGCCGACGATGCCGTTCGGCGGCAGGTTGAAGGACAGGCCGTCCATCAGGACCCGGTCGTCGAAGCCCTTGGTGAGGTTCTCGGCGACGATCACCGTGTTGCCCAGGCGCGGGCCCGGCGGGATCTGGATCTCCTCGAAGTCCAGCTTGCGGGTCTTGGCGGCCTCGGAGGCCATCTCCTCGTACCGCTGCAGACGGGCCTTGGACTTGGTCTGGCGCGCCTTCGGGTTCGACCGGACCCACTCCAGCTCGTCCTGGAGGCGCTTCTTGCGCTTGGCGTCCTTGTTGCCCTCGACCTTGAGCCGCTCCGCCTTCTTCTCCAGGTAGGTGGAGTAGTTGCCCTCGTAGGGGTGGCAGCGGCCCCGGTCCAGCTCCAGGATCCACGTCGCGACGTTGTCCAGGAAGTACCGGTCGTGGGTGACCGCCAGGACGGTGCCCTCGTACTTGGCGAGGAACTGCTCGAGCCAGTTGACGGACTCGGCGTCCAGGTGGTTGGTCGGCTCGTCCAGCAGCAGCAGGTCGGGAGCCTCCAGCAGGAGCTTGCACAGCGCCACGCGGCGGCGCTCACCACCCGAGAGCTTGGTCACGTCGGCGTCCGGCGGCGGGCACCGGAGCGCGTCCATCGCCTGCTCGAGCTGGGAGTCGAGGTCCCAGGCGTTGCGGTGGTCGAGCTGCTCCTGCAGCTTGCCCATCTCCGCCATCAGCTCGTCGGAGTAGTCGGTCGCCATCTGCTCGGCGATCTCGTTGAACCGGTCGAGCATCGCCTTGGTCTCGGCGACGCCCTCCTCGACGTTGCCGAGGACGGTCTTCTCCTCGTTCAGCGGCGGCTCCTGCTGCAGGATGCCCACCGTGAACCCCGGCATCAGCTTGGCGTCGCCGTTGGACGGCTGCTCCAGACCGGCCATCATCCGCAGCAGCGTCGACTTGCCGGTGCCGTTCGGGCCCAGCACGCCGATCTTGGCGCCGGGCAGGAAGTGCAAGGTGACGTCGTCCAGGACGACCTTGTCGCCATGTGCCTTGCGCACACGCTGCATCGTGTAGATGTACTCGGCCATAATCCTCAAGCCTATTGGGCTGCATCGTGTAGATGTACTCGGCCATAATCCTCAAGCCTATTGGGTCCTGAGCACCGTTCGTCGCACCCTTCGGACACCCGCCCCCAGTACCCGAACCCACCCATCCCGCCCCCACCCACGCCCGACCGCTCCCCCAGAGCCCGATTCGCCGGCCGGCGCCCACGGAACGCCACTCGCAGACCGCCTCCCGACAGCCCGCCCCCGGCCGCAGGACCACAAGCAGCCCCACGAACGCAGAGAGGCCCCAGCCCTCGTCGAAAAACGGACCCCAGCCCCCGACGCAGACGGACCGCCGGACCCCGACGCAGACGGACCGCCTGGCCACGTCGCAGACGGACCGCCAGACCAATTCACGGACAGGCCAGTTTGCCGAGAGCAAGAAACCGCACCCAAGCCCAGTCCTCGGGCGCCGAGAAACGGGCGAAGAGGCCGCGCAAAAGATCAGTTCGTTGAGCCCCGAGCGCCAGGCGAAGTGTCACCCCACGAGATCATCCTCCACAGCCTGCTCGCCAAACGAAGACACCACACAGAGATCAGTTCTTCGCAGCTCCGGCACCAAGCGAAGACACTTGCCAAGATCGGCCCACCGAAGTCCGCCTCACGAAGCGAAGCCACCACGCAAGGATCTGCCCTCTGTAGACCGAGCGCCCAACGAAAAAACCCCGCCACAAGGAGCCACCCCCGAGAGGGGACCAGGGGACCAGGAAACCGCGCTTAGATCAGCCTCCCCGGAAGACCGGGGGCCAATGCGAAGACACCCTGCCAAGATCAACTCTCGGAGACAACCGGAGGGGTTAGCGAAGCCACCCACCGAGATCAGCCCCCTCAGTGGACTGAAGGCCAAGCGAAAGCGTCCCCCAGGCGAGATCAGCCCTCCGGAGACCGACCGCCAAGCGAAAACACCCCAGCCGGAACCAGCTCTCCGGGGAGCGACCGCCAAGCGAAGCGACCCAGCCGAGGTCAGCCCACCGGAGAGCAACCGCCAAGCGAAGCGACCCGGCCGAAGCCAGCCCCCGGAGACCCGGCACCAAGCGAAAACAACCCCGCCGAGGTCAGCCCTCCAGAGGCCGACCGCCAAGCGAAAACAACCCAGCCGAGGGGGCAGCTCTCCGGGGAGCGACCGCCGACTCCCGCGGCATGGACGCAGGTCAGTCTTCGGTGGGGCGGGGGGCTTCCATGGCGGGGAGGCAGACGCGGTCGCGGCCGGACTCCTTGGCCCGGTAGAGGGCCAGGTCGGCGGCGGCGAGGAGTTCGATGAGGTCGGAGCCGTGGGTGTGCAGGAGGGCGACGCCCACCGAGACCGTGACGGCGACCGTGCCGGTTTCGGCGGGGACGGCGAGGCGGCGGACACGGCCGCGCAGGCGTTCGGCGATGCGGCACGCCTCGACGGTGTCGGCGCCGGGAAGCAGGACGACGAACTCCTCGCCGCCGAAGCGTCCGACCACGTCGTAGTCGCGGACCTGCCCGCACAGGGTGCTGGCGACCCCGATCAGGACCTGGTCGCCGACGAGATGGCCGTGGCGGTCGTTGACCTTCTTGAAGTAGTCGATGTCGATCAGGAGCAGGGCCAGCGCCTCGTCCGTCCGGTGCGCGCGGGACAGTTCGGCGTCGGCCTCGCGCTGCCAGGCGGCGGCGTTCAGCAGGCCGGTCTTGGCGTCGGTCCGGGCGGCGGCCTGCAACTGCTGGTGCATGAGGCTGCGCTGCAGCAGGACGACCGGGGGCAGCGCGAGCAGGAGCAGCGCCGGGGCCACCGCGCTGGTGATCGTGACGATCACTCCGACGCACAGCTCCACGACGTCCAGCAGCAGGCTCTCCCGGTTCCAGAGGACGTCGCGCCAGCGGGCCTCGGGGGCGGCGGAGTGGGCGGCGACGGCGACGATGCCGGTGTTGAGGACGGTGAACAGGGCCGCGCAGGCGATGGCGACCGGAATGCCTGGATACCCCTGGACGACCCACCCGGGACCGTCCGCCAGCGGTTCGGGCACCACCGAGTGGAAGACGACGCTCGCACACGCGCCCGCGAGCCCGAGCGCCGAGGTGACCATGACGCGCCGGTACAGCAGCGTCCGGCGAACGCGGAACTGGAGCCACGTCTGCAGCGGAATCGGGATAAGCAGGGCGAACACCGGCGGCAGCAGCAGGGCCACCGGCAGCCACCACGCGGACAGCAGGTCGCGCGCGACACCCGCCGGCATGCCGAGACGGCGCGAGGCTTCGATACAGACCCCGCCACACGCCAACAGCGCGGCAAATGTAAGTAGATCTTCTAGCCGGAACGAGGTGCGCCAGAGCCCCGCGGCGGTCAGTGCCAGGTGCAGCAGCACCACCGCCGGGACGTAGACGGCCAGCACGGACGGCCGCCCGGATCCCCCTGGGCGCCGGGACGTGTGGGTCAGTTCGCCACCTCGGTCCTCGGCGGACGACTGCACTGCCGTCATCCTTCCCCCCTATGCATCACGTTGTGTAACACGATAGTTGCAACGTGTGCGGAGTGCGCCGGAAACCGGTAGCTTCGGTACTTCAACAGGTGGGCGGCCACCGTGGTCACCCACAGGGGCCGCGGGCTCCGCGGTCCCCCGCACCATTGGAGGGGGAATCCACCATGCGCGGCGTTTCCTGGGTCTAGACCTCTGGGCCCTGCGCACGACGGTCGCACAGCGACCGCGCGCCCTCGCCGCGGATGATCTCCGCGGCGGGCGACCATCCAGGCAGAGGCCCGCGCCGCACCGGTCCGAACCGTTCGCGCAGGCGTGAACCCTCGCGACGGTTCCCGTTCCGGCCGGCGCCCCGGCCTCTGCGAGACCGTCCGGCCCGGTGGCCGTGCCCTCCCCGAACGGGCCGGTCCGCCGTAGCGGACCGCCCACTCCGGCCGACCGCGCGCCCGCCGGGCCGCTTCCAAACTCTGCGCCCGCACCACCGATCCACCCACCCCCGACATCCCCCCGCCCGATCAAGCCACCCCTGCCGGGGCGCTGGATTCGGCCGGTCCGCCCGCGGGTGGTCCGCCCGCGTGTGTTTTTCAGTGCGTTCAACTCCCCGGTGCGACTCCGAAGATCCGTCCCCGTGCTTCCTTCTCCCTCCCCGCGCGACCGGCTGCTGCGCCCCACGACGTTGCTCCGTGGGGCGAGCCCGCCGGTGACCGGCCCCGAAGGTCTTCTTCAAGCCGTGGCCTCCGCCTTCTCCCCTTCTCCCTTGTGACGAATCGGCGTTCGGACTCGTTCATCGACTCCGGGCGGCATCACCCCACCTCCGCGGCCACTGACACCTCCCCCATCGACCGACGTCCATCCACAAACCACACCGCCTGTGCCGCCCGCGCCCCATCCACCCCACCGCAAACGAGTGAGAGCCACTCCGCTTCTGGGAATCGCCCGCGTCCACCTGTCCGCCGCCTCGCGCCAGTCTCCCGCCCCGGTCCCCGTGCGCTCCCGACAGAGCGCATCGCCTTGCGCGTGCGGGCGTCCCGGCCGAAGAAACCGTTCCTCTACGACACCGCGTGTAGGTGAGCGTCGCTTGGCGGGCGTGGGGAGGGTGGCCGGGCCGCGTTGGGCGGCCCGGCGGGTGCAAGGGGATCAGGGTCGGGGTTCTGGTGGTCAGGCGGCCTTGGAGTGTTCGGTGGCCTCCTCAATGGGATTGTCGCCGGTCAGGGCGAACAGGTCGGAGAGCTCCTGGGCCTCGCGGCGGTCGGAGTCGGTGAGGGAGGTCGAGCGGGACGCCGCGCGGAAGTCGGCGGTACCGCGGGTCAGGTCGTGGCCCAGCGTGGTCGCCTCGATCTCGGCGCAGTAGCGCCACTGGCCGTCCCGCTCGTACTGGCGGATGCGGAGCCGGCCGGTGACGATCACGGGATGGCCGCGGGCGAACTCCGAGGCGTTGACGTTCTCGGCCAGGCCGCGCCAGCAGTTGACGGTGAGGAACATGGTCTCGACGTCCGCCCACTGGCCCGTGCCGCGGTCGAAGCGGCGCGGCGTGCACGCCAGGCGCATGGACAGGTACGGCGTGCCGTTCGCGGTGACCAGGAACTGCGGGGTGTCGGCGACCCAGCCGATGACGGTGATCTGGGTCTCGTTCATGATCGGTTACCTCCGGTGAGTCGTGGTGTGCGGAAGCTTCCGTGTGACGCTTCCGGACTCCACGATCGCGGAGAGTGAGGTGGCCGGGAAAGTCGCCCGCCGATCTGTGGATAACTCCGTGCGGGCGCCCATCGCGAGCAGCCCGTCCGTCCGAGAGAGACAGCCGTCCGCCCTAGAGGAACAGCCGTCCGTCCGAGACGGTAGGGAACGCCCGGAAGTGAGCGAGGCGGCAGCTGATCCGGCGGCGTGAACGCGGATCAGGCTGCGTGAACGCAGGCCAAAGGGGGAGACGCGGATCAGGTGGCGTTACCGCAGGTCAAGGGTGCAGACGCGGGTCAGGTGGCGTCGCCGCAGGGCCATTGGTGGCCGCGCGGTCAGGTGGGCGTCGCCGCAGAGCCCGTGGGCGGACGTGGTACGGGTGGAGTGGTCAGGTGGCTCGGAGGAGGTCTACGTCGTCGCGGAAGGCGGCGTAGAGGGCCAGTTCCTCGGTGATCGGCTCCAGGACCTTCTGTTCGGCCACCGTCGCGATGCGGTCGCGCATGTGGCGTTCCATGCGTTCGCCGTGTCTGGCGGACGACAGGGCCACCAGGTTCCGGCAGGTCGCGGTGGTCAGCCAGCCCATGCCGAGGGTGCAGACCACCAGGACGGCCACGTACGGGATCAGGCCCGTCTCGCCCAGCCAGCCGCTCGGCGCCTTGGCGACGTGGAGCGCGCCGTAGGCGACCAGCAGGCCGATCCACGCGAGGCCGAGGACGGAGACCAGCACGAGGAAGTACTGCCACGTCTTGACCAGCCACCACCAGCGCGGCACCTGGTTGAAGTCGGGCAGCGCCTCCTTCATGGCCTCGCCCAGCTCCTCGGGGAGGTCGGCGGCGTGCCGGCGGGCGGCGGCGCGGACGGAACGCGCCCAGGCGGGCGGAAGGCCGGCGACGATGCCGTCCGTGACGTCCAGCAGGGCGGTGTCAACCTCGCCCTGCTGGGCTCCGACCGGGCCGGTGAAGGCGCCGCGCAGCTCCTCTCGGAGCTCGCCCAGGCGCATCCGGCGCAGGGGGTCGCTGCGGAGGCGCGCCACCAGGGACAGGACGGGCCAGCCGATGAAGTCGGCGGCGCGCAGCTCGTAGGCGCTCTCCATGGCCTCGGCGACCGCGGGGGCTCCGGCGGCGTCGGTGAGGGCGCGCTTGAGTCCGTCCCGGTGGGCGTCGTCGACGGCCGTCGGGGGTTCGCCGTCGCCCTTGTAGGGGGCGAAGCGCTCGCCGATGTCGGCGACGTCCACGAGCAGGCGGTCGCTGCGGACCTGGCGGGCGGCGACGGTGTCCACGAGGACCTCGCGCAGGCCGCGCACGCCCTCCTCCGACACCGCCGAGGTGGTGACGATGCGCGGCTTGGCCAGGCCCTCGGCCTCCAGCAGGCGGCGCAGGTCGGTGACGCACTCGGCCACCTCGTCGGGGGCGAGCCGGTCGATCTGGTTCAGGACGATCAGCGTCACGCCCGCGTGCTTGGCGAACGGGACGATGTAGTTGCGGTGCAGCGCGGCGTCGGCGTACTTCTGCGGGTCCACGACCCAGATCAGCAGGTCGGCGACCGTGACGAAGCGGTCGACCTCGGCGCGGTGCATGGCCTGGATCGAGTCGTGGTCGGGCAGGTCCAGCAGGACGAGGCCCTGCAGCGAGTCGTCGGCGCGCTGCAGGTCCAGCGCGGACGCGCGGGCGTAGCGGTGCCGCTTGTCCACGTCGAGCCAGTCGAGCAGCGGGCCCGCGCCGTCCAGACCCCACACGCAGGCGTGCGCGCGGGACGTCATCGGGCGGCGCATGCCCGTGGGCGACAGCTCCAGCCCGCACAGGGCGTTGAACAGCGAGGACTTGCCGCTGCCGGTGCCGCCCGCGAGCGTCACCACGGTGTGGTCGCCGGACAGCCGGAGCCGCTGGCCGGCGCGGTCGAGCAGCACGGCGGCGTCGTCGAGCAGGGCCGCGTCGAGGCGGCTGGCGCCGGCGGTGGTGATCCGGTCCAGCGCGTCCAGCCGCGCGGTGAGCCCGGGGACGTCCGCCAGGTCCTGCGGCGGGGCGGCGACGGGCGGCGGGGCCGAGGTGGTCATCGGGCGACCTCGAGGTTGTAGACGGCCTGGTAGAGCCGGACGGGGACGGTCTCGTCGGGGATCCCGGCGGCGTCGAGCGCCTGCCCGAACCGCAGGCCCTCCTCGTCGAACAGCATCGCGATCCGGCTGCGCAGGTCGGCGCGCGCCTTGGCGCCCATGCCGCGCAGCGACTCGGCGCCGAACAGCGCCTTCAGCAGCCGCTGCGGCACGGCGCTGGTGCCGCCCTCGACGTTCACCTCGGACGTGCCGTACCCGAGCAGGCCGATCATCAGGACCAGCGCGAGGGCCTCGGTGTCGAACGAGACGATCTTGGCGACCGAGCGCTTGGTGACGCCCTCGGTCCGGACGAGTTCCTGCACGTGGTCCTGCCAGGAGCTGACCGCGCGGGAGACGCGCCGGGACAGCTCGGGCGAGACCTCGCCGAGGCCCGGCACCGCCGACCCGGCCAGCACCTGCCGGCCCGCCGGGTGCTCGCGCCAGGCGGTCACGGCCTGCTCGGCGGCGTGCTCGGCGGACGCCACGATCAGCGCCTCCAGGCCGCTGCGCAGCGCGCCCTTCAGCGCGCGCACGCGGACGGGGCTGCGGTGCCGGCGCGAGGTGCGGCGGCCGAAGCCGAGCTTGTTGCGGCGGGTGCGGAGCGAGCGCAGCAGGTCTCCGGTGCCGGCGAAGTCCTGCCAGCGGGCGAGCACCTCGCCGCGCAGCAGCGAGCCGTTGCGGGTCGCCTCGTCCAGCTCGGCGAGGCCGCCGCCGTAGGCGGACTCGACCAGCCCGGCCAGCTCGGCGCGGACCTCGACCTGGGCCTTCACGTGCTCGGCCAGTTCGGGGACGCGGGTGCGCAGGCTGTCCAGGACGCCGCCGAGCGTGTCGCCGATCACCACGCGGCGGTGGTCGGGGTCGTCGGCGATCCCGGTCATCCAGGAGCGGATCTCCTCGACGGCCTCCTCGGGCAGGCGGCTCTCCTCGACCCGGGTCTCCGGGACGATGAAGCGGCGCGCGTCGCCGACGCCGTGCTCGCCGAGCATCTCGCCGAAGTGCTCGACGACCTCGGCGCCCGCGCCGTCCTGGACGCGGGACAGCACGACGCCGACGGTCGCGCCCTGCTCGCGGGCGCGCTCCAGCATCTGCCAGACCATCGCGTCGGCGTACCGGGACGCGGTGACCACGCACAGCCAGACGTCCGCGGCGGCCATGAGCTTGGTCGCGAACTCGTAGTGGTCCTCGAAGACCGAGTCGAAGTCGGGGCTGTCCAGCAGGGCGAGGCCCGGCGGCAGCTCCTCGCTGGTGATCACGACGAGCTGGTCGCCGGCGATCGCGTCCGGCGCGGGGCCCTTCACGCGGCCCATGCCGGGCAGAAGCGGCCCCTCCAGGAACCACTCGGCGTGGTCGGGGTGGCACACCAGGATCGGGCTGGAGGTGGTCGGGCGCAGCACGCCGGTGGCGCTGACGCGGCTGCCGACCAGCGTGTTGACCAGCGTGGACTTGCCCGCGCCGGTGGAGCCGCCGAGCACGACCAGCATGGGGGCGCTCGCGCCCTCGATGCGCGGCAGCGCGTAGTCGACCAGCTGGTTGCGCAGGTCGAGCCGCTGCTCGCGGGCCTCCTCGACGCCGGGGACGTCCAGGACCAGCTCGAACGCGCCGAGCTGGTCGCGCAGGCCGGCGAGCGCGCGGGTCAGCTCGCCCCGCCGCGTCCCGACGCCGGGCAGCGTCCCGGCCTCGGCCGCCTTCGCCGCCGCGACCAGGCGTTCGCCGGTCTTCCAGCCGCCGACGCCGGCCAGGTCGTCGTCGGCGAACCATCCGGCCGGGCGGTCGTCGAAGCGGTCGCTGGCGGGACGGGCGCCGGCGGGACGGCTGTCGGTGAGACGGGTGCCGGCGGGACGGGTGTCGGTGGGGCGGGTGTCGGTGGGGCGCTTCTCGTCGGACGGGTCGTCCGCGGGCTCGGTGTTCGCGTTCGGCTCCGGAGGGGTGTCGGCCGTGGTGAACAGGACGTTGTCGGCGGAGTCGGTGCCGGGCCCGGCGGCGGGAGCGGGTGCGGGGGCCGGCGCGGAGTCAGGGTGGACGCTCATGTTGGACGTGGGGTCCTCGGGCGACGGAGGGTTCTCGGCGGGGGTGGCGGTGCGGGCGGCGCCGCCGGACGGGCCGCCGCGGCGGGACTCGGCGGACGCGCCCGACGAGGCGGAGCCGGCGGACGTGGGCGTGTCGGACGACCGGGACGTGCCAGAAGACCTGGACGTGTCAGCGGACGTGGGCGCGTCGGCGGACGTGGACGTGTGCGCGTCGGAGGACGTGGACGTGTCGGCGGGCAGGACGGACTGGGTGCGCCGAGCGGAGTCGGTGCGCGGGGTGGAGTCGGCGGACGCCGTGCGCGGGGTGGAGTCGGCGGACGCCGTGGGCAGGCTGGAGTCGGCGGGCAGGGTGGACTCGGCGTCGGCACCGGTCGTTGTTGCGGCGTCGGCGGCGGTCTCGGGGGTGGCGGTGTCGGCGGACGGGCGCGCGAGGCGGGCACGGCGGGGCGCCGGAGCGCCCTTCTCGGCGTCCGGACCGGCGGGCCGGCCGCCCG
>NZ_QURH01000211.1 GCF_003428695.1 Actinomadura logoneensis | reverse complement strand
AGGGCGGCCGCGATCACCGGACGGCGCTGCACCGCGGTCGCCCAGCGCTCGGCGGGCGTCCGCCGGGCCGGGCCGGCGCCCTCGCCCCGGGCCGCGCGCCGGGGCAGCCGCAGCGCGTTGATCCGGTGGCCGGTGAAGCCGAGGAACGCGGGTAGCAGCGTCACCGCGGCGACCATCGTGACCAGCACGGTCACGGACGCGGCGACGCCCACGCCGGTCATCAGCCGCTGTCCCATGGCGACCAGGCCGAGCAGCGCGATCACGACGGTCGTCCCGGCGAACAGCACGGCGTGCCCGGCGGTGGTGATCGCCCTGACCGTCGCGGCCTCCGGGTCGTCACCGTCCTTCAGGGCGTCCTTGTAGCGCGTCACGATGAACAGTGCGTAGTCGATGCCGACGCCGAGCCCGATCAGGGCGGAGACGATCGCGGTGAAGTCCGGCGCGGGGAAGACGTACCCGACCAGCTTCATCAGCGCGATCCCGCCGACGATCGCCATCAGCGCGGTGACGATCGGCAGGCCCATCGCGACGAGCGAGCCGAACGCGATGAACAGGATGATCGCCGCCGCCAGGATCCCGACCGCCTCACCCGGTCCCTGCGCGGGAGCCTCGGCCTTCTGCGCCTGCTCGCCCGCGAGCCCGAGGGTCACGGCGCCGCCCGACGCGTCCTTGACCGCCGTGACCAGCGACGCCACCTCGGACTTCTTCACGTCCTGGCTGGTCAGCGGGATGGTCGTGCGGGCGATCCGGCGGTCCTTGGTGACCAGCGACGGATCGGTGTAGGGCGAGGTCACCGGGCCCGTCACGGGCGAGGCGTCCAGGACGGAGACGACCTTCTCGATCCGCTGCCGGGCGGCCGGGTCGTCGATCCCGCGGTCCGCCTTGATGGCGAGGGTCAGCGTGTCACCCTGCTGTTCGGGGAAATGCCGCTTGATCAGTGTCTGCGCCTCGGCGGACCCGGATCCGCCACCGGAGAAATCGTTGTTCGAGGCGGCCCCGAAGCCGAACCCGCCGACCGCCACCGCGAGCACGCCCACGATCCAGGCCAGCAGGACCAGGCGTCGTCGCCGGTAGCAGAAGCGGGCGAGTCCCGCCAGGACGCCGCCCTCGCGTGGGGTCTCGGTCGTCATCATCAAACTCCTTGTGCCGTTGTTCCGCGGCCGAACGGAATTGATGATTTCGCGCGCATTCGTGAAAGTCGTCCGCCCGTCGTGGTGAATTCGCGCTACGCCCGGCGCCGCATTTCTCCGGCCCTTTCTGCTGCGGACGCCGTGGGCCTACTGCGCTCGCGGTAGTGGCCCCCTCGTCCGCGGGCAGGAGGTGCCGCCGCCCGGTTTTGGTTAGGTTGCGCCTATGAGCACCGGACTGTCCGCCGTCTGGTCCAGGCACAGGGACTGGCTGATCGCCGTCTTCCTCGCGGCGGCGCTGCTGATCACCGCCGCGGGCGAGGGGCACCCCGCCGTCGGGCTGGACCTCTGCGGCTACGCGCTGATCGCGGTCAGCGGCCTCGCGATGGCGTTCGTCCGCCGGGCCCCGGTCCCGGTGCTGGTCGTCGCCTGGATGTGCGTCGCCGGCTACCAGGCGGTCGGGTTCGAGGTGCCCGCCGTCGCGTACCTGTTCGCCACCTACACCGCGGTCCGGGCCGGGCACCGGCTCGTCACGGTTGCGGCGAGCGTGATGCTGCTGCTGACGCTGCCGGTCGCGGCGATGGTCTCGCCGCACCACTGGTCGGTGGGCGAGTCGTTCGTGCAGGCCCGGGGCGTCCTGGAGATCGCGTGGCTGATCGCCGCCGGGGCCGCCGGGGAGGCGCTGCGGCAGGCCGAGCGGCGCGCGGACGAGGCCGAGCGCACCCGCGAGGAGGCGGCGCGGCTGCGCGCCAGCGAGGAGCGGCTGCACATCGCGCGCGAGCTGCACGACTCGCTCACCCACCAGATCTCGATCATCAAGGTGCAGGCCGGGGTGGCCGTCCACCTGGCGCGCAAGCGCGGCGAGCGGGTGCCCGAGGCGCTGCTGGCGATCCAGGAGGCCGGACGGGAGGCGTCCCGCGAGCTGCGCGCCACGCTGGAGACCCTGCGGGACGACTCGGGCTCCCCGGCGTACGGCCTGGACCACGTCCCCGACCTGGTCGAACGCGCCCGGGGGACGGGCCTGAACACCGTCCTGACGATCGAGGGCCGGCCGCAGGACGTGCCGGCGGCGGTGGACCGCACCGCCTACCGGATCGTCCAGGAGTCGCTGACGAACACCGCCCGGCACGCCGCCGCGACGACGGCGTCCATCGTGATCGACTACCGTCCGGACATGCTCGCGATCCGGGTCGACGACGACGGCGGCGCCGTCCCCGGCAGCCCGCCCGTTCCCGGCGTGGGACTGCTCGGGATGCGCGAGCGCGTCACCGCGCTCGGCGGGCGGCTGCGCGCCGAGCCCCGCGACGAGGGCGGTTTCAGCGTGCGGGCCGAGCTGCCCGTGTCGCCCGCGGCGCCCGTCCCGTGATCGGCGTGCTGCTGGTGGACGACCAGCCGCTGCTGCGCGGCGGGTTCCGCGCGCTGCTCGACGCCGAGGACGACATCGAGGTGGTCGCCGAGGCCGGCGACGGCGCGGAGGGGCTGGCGCTCGCCCGCGAACGGCTCCCGGACGTCGCGCTCGTCGACATCCAGATGCCGGTCATGGACGGCATCGAGACGACCCGCCGCATCGCCGCCGACCCCGCGCTGGCCGGGGTGCACGTCGTCATCCTGACCAACTACGGCTTCGACGAGTACGTGTTCAACGCGCTGCGCGCCGGGGCCGCCGGGTTCCTGGTGAAGGACATCGAGCCGGAGGACCTGCTGCACTCGGTGCGGGTCGCGGCGCGCGGCGACGCGCTGCTCGCGCCGTCCATCACCCGGCGGCTGATCGGCGAGTACGTCACGCGGCCGGTCCGCCCGGGGCCGGGGACGGGCCTGGAGAGGCTGACCAACCGGGAGCGGGAGGCCGTCGCGCTGGTCGCGCAGGGCCTGGCCAACGACGAGATCGCGGTCCGGATGGACATCAGCCCGGTGACCGCGAAGACGCACGTCAACCGGGCGATGGTCAAGCTGGGCGCCCGGGACCGCGCCCAGCTCGTCGTCCTCGCCTACGAGTCCGGCCTGGTCACCCCGCGCGGCTGAGCCACGCGGCGGCTGAGTCACGCGCGGCCGGCCTGCTCAGGGGCGGAGTGGTCATCCCGCACGGTGGCTGGAGCTGGGCGCGGGGCGGTGGGCGAGGGTGGCGAGGATGCGGAGCGCCGCCTCGGACGGGGAGTCCTCCTCGACGGTGTGCGCGACGAGCGCCTGGTCCGGGTCGTCCGGGAGGCGCAGGGTCTCGTAGCCGAGGTCGATCCGGCCGACGACCGGGTGCAGGTAGACGTAGCGTCCGTGGGTCTTGTCGCGGACGCGCTGCTCCGCCCACGCCGCCGCGAACTCGGGGGTGCCCGCCGACAGCTCCTCGACGAGCGCGGCGAGGCGCGGGTCGTCCGGGTGCCGGGACGCGTCGAGCCGCAGGTAGGCGGCGACGTCGGCGACCTTGCCGGGCCAGTCCTCGTAGAGCGCGCGCATGCCCTCGTCCCGGCAGACGAGCCGGGCGAGGTTGCGCTCCTCCGGCGGCAGCGCGCCGAAGTCGATGACGAGCGCGGCGGCGAGGTGGTTCCAGGCGAGGACGTCCGTGCCGCGCCCGACGATGTACGCGGGGACGTCCGACGCCGTGTCCAGCAGCCGCCGCAGTCCCGGCCGGACGGTCTGCGGCCCGGCGGGCGCGCCCGTCCCGGACCACGGCCGCGCGAGGCGGGCCAGGTGTTCGCGCTCGGCCGCGTCCAGCCGCAGCGCGCGGGCGACGGCGTCGATGACCTCCTCGGAGAAGTGCAGCGTGCGGCCCTGTTCCAGGCGGACGTAGTGGTCGACGCTGACCCCGGCGAGCCGGGCGAGCTCCTCGCGCCGCAGACCGGGGACGCGCCGCCGCCCGCCGTAGTCGGGCAGCCCGAGCTCCTCGGGCCGCAGCCGCGCCCGGCGGGATCGGAGGAATTCGCCCAGTTCGGCGCGTCTGTCCAAAGCCATGGCCCCAGTATCGCGGGCGAGGACCACCGCAGCCTGGTCACGCGGTGCCCAGGCACGGGCGGGCACTGGGTAGGCCGTTCGCGCCCGGCCAGGGTTCTGGTCAGCGGAACCCACCGAGCAGGAACGGAACGACGAAGATGACCGACAGCAGGATCAACGAGACGGTGCGGTTCGGCGGCACCGACATGGACGTCACCCGCCTCGGCTTCGGGTCGTGGGCCGTGTCCGGGGCGGGCTGGACGTTCGGCTGGGGCGAGACGGACGACGCCGACTCGGTCGCGGCGATCCGGCACGCGCTGGAGCTCGGCGTCAACTGGATCGACACCGCCGCCGTCTACGGCCTCGGCCACTCCGAGGAGCTCGTCGGCCGGGCGATCGCCGGGCTGCCCGAGGCCGACCGCCCGTACGTGTTCACCAAGGCGGGCCTCGTCTGGGACCCGGAGAACCCGTCGGCCGCGCCCCGCCGGATCATGAGGCCGGAGAGCGTCCGCCGGGAGGTCGAGGACTCGCTGCGCCGCCTCGGCGTCGAGCGCATCGACCTCTACCAGGTGCACTACCCCGACACCGGCGAGTCGCTGGAGTACGCGGGCGGCGGGTTCGGCGCGGTGTCGCCGAACGCGACGCCGCTGGAGGAGTACTGGCAGGTCATGGCCGACCTGAAGGCGGAGGGGAAGGTCCGCGCGATCGGCCTGTCGAACCACTCGGCCGAGCAGCTCGCCGCCGCCGAGAGGATCGCGCACGTGGACGCCGTCCAGCCGCCGTTCTCGGCGATCAACCGGTCGGCCGCCGCCGAGATCGCGTGGGCGAAGGAGAACGGGACCGCGGTGATCGGCTACTCACCGCTGCAGTCCGGGCTGCTCACGGGCACGTTCTCGGCCGAGCGCGTGGCGAACCTGCCGTCCGACGACTGGCGGACCGCGCACGCCGACTTCACCACCGGTCTCGCCGCGAACCTGCGGCTCGCGGACGCGCTGCGGCCCATCGCCGAGCGGCACGGAGTGAGCGTCGCCGAGGTCGCGATCGCGTGGGCGCTGGCCTGGCCCGGCCTCACCGGCGCGATCGTCGGCGCCCGCTTCGCGCGGCAGGTGGACGGCTGGATCGGCGCGGCGGACGTCCGCCTGACCCGGGCCGACATCGACGAGGTGGCCGACGCCATCACCGCGACGGGAGCGGGCACCGGCCCGGCCCGCCCGTGAAGGTCGCGAGACGGATGCGAGAAAAAACGAAGGGGCAGGACATGAGTGAGCCGAACGTGAAGGAAAAGGACGTGACTCTGTTCGTCGTCGCGGAGCTCCGCGCGATGGGAGGGCAGGAGGACCGGCTTCGCACCGCGCTGGAGGCGATGGTCGAACCGTCGCTGGACGAGCCCGGATGCCTCGCCTACCGGCCGTACGCCGATCCCAACGACCCCTCCCGGATGGTGGTCGTCGAGGAGTGGACGGGCCCGGCGGCCCTCGGCGCCCACTTCGCGACGCCGCACTTCCGGCATGCCGAGATGGTGTTCGACCGCATCCTCGCCGAGCCGATGACCGTCCGGCGTCTGGGCGCGGTCACGCCCTGACGAGGTCGTCGCCCAGGGGCGTGCGGCGGTAGAGGACCTGGCGGCCGTCGCGGGCGCGGCTCACCAGGCCGGTCGCGTGCAGCACCCGCAGGTGCTGGGAGACGGCGCTCGGCGTGACGCGGAGGCGGCGCGCGACCTCGACGGTCGGCAGCGGCTCGGCGAGCAGCAGGAGCAGGCGCGCTTTCGGCGCGCCGAGGAGTTCGCCGAGCGCGTGCCGGTCGGGCGGCGGCGCGGCGGCCCACAGCGTGGCCACACCCCGGGACGGATAGGCGAGCATCGGCGGCTCGTCCGGGCCGAGCGGCGGGGCGGGCTTGTGGGCGAACACCGACGGCATCAGCAGCAGGCCGCGACCGCCCGCGACGACGTGGTGGCGGCTGATCATCCTGCTGATCCGCAGCACGCCGTCGTTCCAGCGCAGGTTCGGGTGCATGTCGGCGAACAGCAGGCGCGCGCCGCCGACGGCGAGGCGGCGCGCGCGGTAGGTCATGTCCGCTTCCAGGACGAGCCGTACCTGCTGCCAGTGCGGCTCGACCGCCAGTCGCCAGTACCGGTGCAGGACGTCGCAGATCGCGGCGCGTAGTTGTTCGGCGGCCGTCTCGTCCGCCGGCTCGTCCAGCGCTTCCCGGAGCGGCGCGGGCAGGGCGCCGGGCGCGTGGGCCGCCTCCAGATCGCCGCGGACGACCGGACCGGGCGTCCGCCGGACGACGGACGACCGGACCGGGCGTCCGCCGGACGACCTCCAGCTCCGCCTCGAAGGCGGAGGCGAACACCTCGGGACGCGGCGTCAGGAAGTCCGGCAGGGTGAGGCGGTCGCTGACCAGGGAGAGCAGGAGCCGCAGGTCGGGGGGGTCCAGTTCGGCGAGGACGGCGCGCCGCCACGGCAGGTGCAGCGCGAACAGGGCCGGGTCGCGCAGCACGCGCAGGCTGATGACGGTCTCGTGCAGCGGGGACAGCGCGAACCTGGTGTCGGCGAGGTCTTCGACGTCCAGCTCGAAAGTGACCATTTAGCCGCAGGCTACATCGATTGGCCCGCGCGTCCCCGGCCGGTGGACTCGGCCGTATGACGCTCATCCTCCACCGGGCGGACGCCGGCCGCGGCGTGATCCCGCTCCTCGCCCTGACCTGCGGCGTGGCCGTGGGCAACGTCTACTTCCCGCAGGCGGTCGGCCCGTCGGTCGCGGCCGGGCTGGGCGTCCCGCCCGACACGGCCGCGCTCGCGGTGACGGCGACGCAGTTCGGGTACGCGGCCGGGATCTTCCTGCTGGTCCCGCTCGGCGACCGGATCCCGCACCGGCGGCTGGTCGTGGCGCTGCTCGCGCTGACCGGGGCCGGGCTGGTCGCGGCCGGCGCCGCCCCCGGCATCGCACCGCTGGCCGCCGCGTCGGCGCTCGTCGGCGCGGCCACGGTCGTCGCGCCGATCCTCGGGCCGATGGCGGCGGGCCTGGTCGATCCCGGACGGCGCGGGACGGTCAGCGGCGTCCTGCTCGGCGGGTCCATCGGCGGGATGCTGCTGTCCCGGACGCTCGGCGGGTTCGCCGGGGAATGGCTCGGCTGGCGCGCCCCCTACTTCTGTGCCGCGGCGCTGACGTTCGTGTCCGCGCTGGTGCTGGCGCGCGTCCTGCCGGACACCGAGCCGGGGACGCGCGAGCGCTACCCGGCCCTGCTGGCCGCGCCGCTGCGGCTGCTGCGTGCCGAGCCGGCACTGCGCCGGTCGTGCTTCTACCAGGCCGCGGTCTTCGGCGGGTTCTCGGCGGCGTGGACGGGCGTCGCGCTGCTGCTCACCGGACCGGGCTACGGCCTGACGACGCGCGCGGTCGGGCTGCTCGCGCTGGTCAACGCCGCCACGATGTTCTGCACACCGCTCGCCGGACGCCTCGCCGACCGGCACGGCCCGGAGCCGGTGAACCGCGTGAGCATGGCGGCGGTCGTCGCGTCCGCCGCGGTCCTCGCCCTCGGGACGGCGGGCGGGACGGCCGGGATCGCCGTCCTCGTGGCGGGCTTCCTGGTCCTGGACGTCGCGATGCAGTCCGGCATGGTCGCGAACCAGGTGCGCAACTACGCGCTGCGCGACTCCGAGCGCAGCCGCGTCAACACGGCCTACATGACGTGCGCGTACCTGGGCGGCGGCGTCGGCTCGTGGCTCGGCGCGCAGGCGTACGCGCGGATCGGCTGGCTCGGCGTGTGCGCTCTCGTGGGCGGTCTGGCCGTCCTCGCGCTGGCGAGGTCGGTCGGCGTCCGCCGCGCGGCGGCCCCGTCCCGCTGACCACGCACTACAACGGCCAGTTGCGATCATCCCGCGTCTCCGTTGTGGGACAGCGTGCTCACCGCGCAGAGGGGATGCCCGGAGGGGCGGGCTGTTCGGCGCGCAGGCGATCGACCCGGCCGGGTGACGGCCGGGTCGATCGGAGGAGCAGGGGCGGGACGGTCAACGTCCGCGCTTGAGGGCCGCGGCGGCGACAACGGCCCCGGCGGCGACGAGGGCGGCGTTGACGCCGATCGCGACGCGGATGCCGGGCAGGACGTCCGCCGCGGTGGAGCTCGCGATCACGACCGCGCTCATGACCGGCGTGCCGAGCGTGATGCCGATCTGCTGCGTCATGGTGGCGACGCCCGTCGCGCGGCCCTGGTCGGCGTCCGGCAGCCCGGACGTGGCGGTGACCATGAAGGCGACGATCATCAGCATGTTGCCGACGCCGCCGGCGAAGGTCGCCGCGAGCAGCAGGGCGATCCAGGCGTGCGACGTGCCGAGCGCCACCAGGGTCGCGGTGGCCGCCGCCTGCGCCAGGCCGCCGCCGAGGAGGGTGGCGCGGGTGCCGAACCGGCCGACGACGCGTCCGCCCAGGGTCCCGCCGAGGACGGTGCCGAGCCCGAGGACGCCGAACGCCAGCCCGGTCGCCAGCGGCGAGTAGCCGAGGACCTTCTGCAGGTAGAGCGTGAGCAGGAAGACCAGCGAGGTCTCGGTCACGAACGCGACCAGCCCGGCGGTGTTGCCCCAGATGACCGTGCGCCGCCTGAGCAGGGCGGTCGGGACGAGCGGTTCGGCGGCGCGCTTCTCCACGAACCAGAACGCGACGACCAGCACGGCCCCGGCGGCGAGCGGGCCGAGCGTGCCGGGCGCGGTCCAGCCGTGCTCGCCCGCCCGGGTGAGGCCGAACACCAGCAGCAGGAGGCCGGCGGTCACCGAGGCCGCGCCGGGCACGTCCAGCCGGGGCCGGACGGCCGGCCGCGACTCGGTGATCATCCGGGGCGCGAGCGCCACCACCAGCGCGGCGACCGGCACGTTGACCAGGAACGCGAAGCGCCAGGACAGCAGGCTGGTCAGCAGCCCGCCGAGGATCGCCCCGGCGGTGAACCCGGCCGACATCAGCGCGCCGTTCAGGCCGAGCGCGCGCTCGCGCAGCGGCCCCTCGCGGAACGCGGTGGTCAGCAGGGCGAGGCCGGCCGGGGTGACGGCGGCGGTCGCGAGGCCCTGCAGGACGCGCGCCGCGAGCAGCACCTCGGGGCCGGTCGCGAGCCCGCCGAGCAGGGAGGACGCGCCGAGCACGGCCATCCCGCCGACGAACAGCCGCTTGCGTCCGACGAGGTCGGCGAGGCGGCCGAACAGCAGCGTGAACCCGGCGGCGGCCAGCGCGAACGCGGTGGCGATCCACTGCAGGTCCGCCAGCGCGAAGCCGAGGCCCGCGCCGACCTCGGGGAGCGCCACGTTCAGGATCGAGAAGTCGACGGCGACCATGAACTGCGCGCCGAGCAGCAGGGTGAGCAGCAGCCGCTGCCGCCCGGTCATCCGGTGCGGCGCGTCGGCCGGACGAGCGGCGGGAGGTGCCGTGCTGGGCGGTGCCGTGCTGGGCGGTGCGGACGCGGATGATGCGGTGGTGGGTGTGGCCATGGGGAAGCCTCCGGCTCTAAACGGTTCTGTAGTTCCGTTAGGATGGGGCGACCGTACCACCCGTCGCGCCTAAATGGAACTGGAGACCCGTTATGCCCGAACCGGAGACCGCGCCCGGCACCCTGCGCCCCGGCGGGCGGACCGCCCGGGTGCGGGCCGCCGTGCTCCGCGCGGCCGAGGACGCGCTGATCGAGTGCGGCTTCGACGGCATCGACCTGGCCGAGGTCGCGCGCCGCGCGGAGGTCGGCAAGACGACCGTCTACCGGCGCTGGGGCAGCCCGCGCGTCCTGGTCGCCGACCTGCTGGACGACATGGCCGAGCAGTCCGTCGCCCGCGCGGAGACCGGCTCGCTGGACGGCGACCTGCGCGCGAACGCCCGGCTTGTCGTCCGGACGCTCACCGACGAGCGGCAGGGCGCGCTGTTCAAGGCCGTGATCGCCGCCGCGACCGGGGACGAGCGCACCGCCGAGGCGCTGCACCGCTTCTACGCCACCCGCATCGCCGAGTGGGCCCCCTGCGTGACGGAGGCCGTCGAGCGCGGCGAGGTGCCGGAGGGCACGGACGCCGCCGAGGTCGTCCGCGCGGTGTCGGCCCCGCTGTACTACCGCTTCCTGGCCAGCGGAGACCCCCTGGACGAGGCGGTCGCGGACCGCGCCGCGCACGCCGCCTGCTGTGCCGCGCGCGCAGGAGCTTATGTCGAGCCTAGGAGCTCGCTTGCCGAGTAGTTAGGTCGAACCTAAGATTCCGCGCATGACGTTGCGACTGATGACCGTGCACGCCCACCCGGACGACGAGTCGAACAAGGGCGCGGCGACGCTGGCCAGGTACGCGGCCGAGGGCGTGGACGTGCTGGTCGTCACCTGCACGGGCGGCGAGCGCGGCGACGTCCTCAACCCCGCGATGGACCGTCCCGGCGTCCGGGAGGACCTGCCCGCGATCCGGCGCGCGGAGATGGAGGCGGCGCGGAGGGTGCTGGGTGTCGGGCACCGGTTCCTGGGGTTCACGGACTCGGGCCTGCCCGGTCCCGGTGAACCGCTGCCGGACGGGTGCTTCGCGCGCACGCCGCTGGAGGAGGCCGCGGGCCGGCTCGTCGCGGTCATGCGGGAGTTCCGTCCGCACGTGGTCGTCACCTACGACGAGACGGGCGGGTATCCGCACCCCGACCACGTGCGCACGCACGAGGTGACCGTCGCCGCCTTCGACGCGGCGGGTGACGGTGGCCGGTTCCCCGGCGGCGGTGAGCCGTGGCAGCCGCTCAAGCTCTACTACCACGGCGCTCTGTCGAAGGCGTGGTTCCAGGCGCTGCACGACGGGATGACCGCGCGCGGTCTCGCATCGCCCATGGCGGACGTCCTGACGGAGTTCCCCGACGACGTCCCGGCGCCGGAGTTCACCACGCGCGTCCGGTGCGCCGAGTACTTCGCCGTCCGGGACGAGGCGCTGCTCGCCCACGCGACGCAGGTCGGTCCGCACAGCGGGTTCATGCTGCACGACCGGGACGTCGAACGTGAGGTGTGGCCGACCGAGGACTACTTCCTCGCGAAGGCGCTCGTTCCCGTCACGCTCCCCGAGGACGACCTCTTCGCGGGCGTCCCTACGGAAGGCTGACGGGCAGCAGCTCGGGGCGCTTGGCGGTGCGGCCGTCCGCCGACGAGCGTCCCCGGACCCGCCGCCACACCCACGGACCGAGGAACCCGGCCGCCCAGGCCAGCTCCCCTCCGACGCGCCGCCATCCCGGGACGGGCGGCAGCGGCGGCAGCGGATCGGCCCAGGACGCGTCGCTGCCCGGCAGGCCCAGGGCGTGCGCGGCGGCGGCGGCGATGCGCGCGTGCCCGAGCGGCGACGCGTGCAGGCGGTCGGGGTTCCAGATGCGCGGATCGGTGACGACCGGCCGCCCCCACGTGTCCACGAGGACGGCGCCGTGCCGCTCGGCCATCGCCCGCACCCGTTCGTTGAACGCCACGATCCGGGGACGCAGCCGCGCGACCAGCGGCGCGATCTCGCCGACGTCCGGGAAGGTGAAGGCCACCACGGTCGCGCCCGACGCGGTGAACGCGGCGAGCATCGCGTCCAGCTCGGCGGCGACCGCGTCGATGTCGCATCCCGGTCTGATCAGGTCGTTCATCCCGGCCGTGACGGTGATGAGGTCCGGCTCCAGGGCGAGCGCGGCGTCCATCTGGTGCGCCCGGACCGCCGCCGCCAGATGCCCCCGGACGGCGAGGTTCGCGTACCGGAACTCCGGTTCGCGGGCGGCCAGCATCTCGGCGAGCCGGTCGGCCCAGCCCCGGTAGCCGGACACCTCGTCGCCGTCCATCAGTCCCTCGGTCTGGCTGTCGCCGACCGCCACATAGCGCAGGTAGCGCATGGTCCTCACTCCACTCGCGAGCGGCGGGCCTCCAGGACGGCGAGCGCCCGCTCGCCCCACCGCAGGTTCTCCCGCTCGAACTCCAGGCCGCGCATGAGCGTCAGGTAGGGGCCGACCCGCTCGGCCTCGGCGAGGTGCTCCCCCTCGGTGCGTCCGGCGAGCAGCCGCACGCGCAGCCGCTCGAACCGCGCGACCTTCGCCTCGGCCCACGCCATCCGCTCCCGGACGGCCTCGATCACGGCCTCGACGTCGCCGCCGTCCACCGCCTGGACCTTGACCATCAGCTCGTCCCGGATCGCGCCTGGACGCGGCGGCGCGGCCGTGAACTCGCGCAGCGCGCGGCGCCCGGCGTCGGTGAGCGAGAAGAGCCGCTTGTTGGGCCGCCGCTCCTGCTGGACGACCCGCGCCTGGATCAGGCCCTCCCCGGCCATCCGCTCCAGCTCGCGGTAGAGCTGCTGCGGCGTGGCCATCCAGAAGTTGGCGACGCCCGCGTCGAAGTTCTTGGCGAGGTCGTAGCCGGACGCCTCACCGTCCAGGAGCGCGGCCAGCACCGCGTTGCGCAGCGACATGGCACCATCGTAGTGATTATTCAATTTGTTGACTAGGTGCGAGCGGCGAGGCACCGTTTCAGTGCGCCGGGAAGGTCCAGAGCTTGGTGACGCCGCTCGCCCCGCCGCTGGCGAAGGAGCGGCCGTCCGGGGCGAAGGCCACGCACTCGACCTTCCTCGGATCGCCGTGCACGGCCGCGACCGGCCGCCCGGTCGGGACGTGCCAGAGCCGGACGGTCCCGTCCTCCCCGCCGCTCGCGAGGACCCGGCCGTCCGGGCTGAACGCGACGGCGGTGACCCGGCCGGTGTGCCCTTCCAGCGTCCGGACCGGGGAGCCGTCCGGCGGGCCGAGGGAGATCGTCGAGTCGGAGCCCGCCGCGAGCGCCAGGGTCGAGCCGTCCGGGCTGACCGCCGCGACCGGGACGCCGATCTCGGCCGCCGGGCTCGGGACGGCGGCGGGCGCTCCGGCGACCGGCTTCCCGGTCACCCTCGTCCGGGTGGTCCGGCCCTGGTCCAGGCGCAGGACGTCCCGCCCGTCCCGGCTGAACAGCAGGCGGGAGCCGGTGTCCGCGCCGCCTGCCGGGGCGGGCTCCGACTTGACGATCCGCTTCGCGGCGACGTCCCAGATATGGAGTGCGCCGTCGTCGCCGAGGTAGGCGAGCAGCCGTCCGTCCGGGCCGAGGGCGACGGTCCGGGGACGCGTGCCGGACGGCAGGCCGCCGATGGCCTTCCCGGTCAGCGCGTCCCGGATCGTGAACGGGCCGTTGCGGGTCGCGCCCGCCGCGATCCGCCCGTCCGCGCTGAGCGTCTGCGGACGCGTCCAGTCGTCGAACTGGAAGGTGGTGGACGAGCCCTTGCCCGTCGCGAGGTCCCAGTGCCAGATCTGGTCGAACGCCGCGCCGGTGAGCCGCCCGCCGTTCGCGCCGTAGGCGAGTTGGAGCATGTCGACGGCCGTGTTCGGGAGCACCGTCGGGACGGGCACGGCGAGCGGCGTCTCGGGGAGCGCGCTTCCCGTCCCGCCGTCCGGCCACAGCAGGACGGCCGCCGGAACGCCCACGGCCGCCGCCACCGCCGCAGCCGCGCCCCCGATGAGCACACCCCGCCGCGAGACCCCGCCCGGAACCGGCTCCGAGTCCGGGGCCGTGGGGAGAGCAGGGGGCCGGGGCGGCTCCGGTGCGGTGAGGCGTTCGATGAGGTCGGGGACGGTCGGACGGGCCGCCGGGTCCTTCCGCAGGCAGGCGGCGACGATCTCGCGCAGGTCGCCCGTCAGGCCGTCCAGCGTGGGCGGCCCGTCGGTGATGCGGTGGACGATCGCCGGGATCGTCGGCGCGTCGAACGGGCCGTGCCCGGTCGCCGCGTAGGTGAGCAGGCAGCCGAGCGAGAACACGTCGCCGGGCGGCCCGGTCTCCTCGGCGCACACCTGCTCCGGCGACATGAACGAGAACGTCCCGACCACCGCGCCCGCCGAGGTCAGGGACGTCGCGTCGGCGGCGCGCGCGATGCCGAAGTCGATGATCCGCGGACCGTCGGGCGCCATGACGACGTTCCCCGGTTTCAGGTCGCGGTGCACCAGCCCGCTGCCGTGGATCGCCGCCAGCCCTTCGGCGAGGCCCGCGCCGAGGCGGCGCACCTCGTGCGGCGGCAGCGGCCCCTGCCGCAGGACCACCTGGCGCAGCGACGGTCCCGGCACGAACGCGGTGGCCATCCACGGCGACGCGGCCTCGGCGTCGGCGTCCACGACCTGCGCGGTGTGGAACCCGCCGACCTTCCGCGCCGCCTCGATCTCCCGCGCGAACCGCGCCCGGAACCGCGCGTCCGCCGCGAACTCGGCGCGGATCAGCTTCACCGCGACGCGCCGCCCGCCGGGCGAGACGCCGAGGAACACCTCGCCCATGCCGCCCGCGCCGAGCCGCTCCTCCAGCCGGTACGGGCCGACCTCGCGCGGGTCGCCCGGGCCCAGTGGCGGCATCAGCGCACCTTCCACAGGTAGACGTTCGTGTCGGCGTCCGATCCCGTGCCGGAGCCCGCCGCGACGAGCGCGCCGTCCGGGGCGGTCCGCACCGACTCGATCTCCGACGACGGGCCCGTCAGCGTCCCGGCGGGGGCGCGGGTCGCGAGGTCGAACAGCCGGACGGTCCGGTCGGCGCACCCCACGACGAGCGTGCGGCCGTCCGGCGTCGCCGCCAGGCCGTGGATGACGCCGCCGCCCACGTCGACCGTCGCGGTGGTCCGCCCGGACGGGTAGTCCCAGATCCGGACGATCCCCTCGTTCCCGCCGCTCACCAGCGTCCGTCCGCCGGGGACGAAGGCGAGCGCGTGGACGCTGTCCCGGTGCCCGGTTAGGGTGCCCGTGCGGCGTCCGGTGGCCGGGTCGTACATCAGGACGCTGCTGCCCGGCGCCTTCTTGTAGAAGCCGTCGGTCACGGCCGCGACGGTCCGTCCGTCCTGGCTGAACGCGACGTCGTCGACGCCCGCGTTCCCGCTTCCGGTGAGCGTGCGGAGCCTGCGGCCGGTCGCCGCGTCCCAGATCCGGACGTCGGGGTTGCAGCCCGCGAGGTAGTGCCCGTCCGGGCTGTACGCGAGGCCGCTCACGCCGTACCGGTCGGTGGGGAGGATCTGCCGGGGCGTGCCGGTCGTCGCGTCCCACAGCCGGACGGTCCCGTCGAGCGCCGAACTCGCCACGGTGCGTCCGTCCGGGCTGTAGGCGACCGCGAGCACCGCGGACGTGTGCCCGCGCAGGGTGTGGACGGCGCGTCCGGCGGTGACGTCCCAGACGATGACGGTCGAGTCGCCGCTGCCGCTGGCGAGGAACCGTCCGTCCGGGCTGAACGCCACGCTGCGCACGCCCTGCGTGTGCCCGGCGAGGGCGGCGGTGGGCTGGGTGAACGAGACGAGGCGCGGCGTCCGGCTCTTCGGGGTGTCCTTTGCGCCGTCGGAGCCGCCGAGGAGCAGTGCGGCGGAGCCGCCGAGCGCTGCCGTGGCGAGCGCCGCGCCGCCTCCGACCAGCAATGCGCGCCTGCGCACCGCGACGGACTGAGCGGTGGCCGGCGCGGAGACGGCGTCCGCTGGGGCGACCATCGTCGCCGGACGCGCGACAGTCCGCTCCGCGAGCGTCCTCTCCGCCGCGGTCGCGTCCGTCGCGGTGGCGGGTGCGGCGTCGGCGGGTGCGGCGGGTGCGGCCTCGGCAGGGGTGGCGGGTGCGGCTTCGGCCGGGGTGGTGAGCAGCGCGGCCAGGCTCGGGGTCGGGAGCGCGCCGCCGTCCGGATCGGTGAGGTGCGCGAGGACCTGCCCGACGGTGGGACGCGCCGCCGGGTCCTTCGCGAGGCAGACCGCGACCAGCGCGCGCAGCGGCTCCGGAACGCCGCCCAGCTCGGGCGCGTCGTTGAGTACTCGGTGCACGATCGCCGGGAGGGTCGGCGCGTCGAACGGCCCTCGCCCGGTCGCCGCGAAAGCGAGCACGCAGCCCAGCGAGAACACGTCGGCGGGCGGCCCGGCAGGTCCGGCGAGCACCTGCTCGGGCGCCATGGACGCGTACGTGCCGACGACCACGCCGTGCGAGGTCAGGGACGTCGCGTCGGTGGCGCGGGCCACACCGAAGTCGATGATCCGCGGTCCGTCCTCGGCCATGAGGACGTTCTCCGGCTTCAGGTCGCGGTGCACCAGCCCGCAGGCGTGGATCGCGGCCAGGCCTTCGGCGAGCCCCGCGGCGAGCGCGCGCAGGTCGTCCCCGGCGAGCGGGCCGCGCTCGTCCACCAGCCGGCGCAGCGAGGGGCCGGGGATGTACGCGGTGGCGAGCCACGGCTCCGGCGCGTCCGGGTCGGCGTCCACGACCTGCGCGGTGTGGAATCCGCCGACCCTGCGGGCGGACGCGATCTCGCGGGCGAAGCGGCGGCGGTAGGCGGGGTCCTCGGCGTGCGCGGCCTCGATGGCCTTCACCGCGACGCGCCGTCCGCCGGGGGAGACGCCGAGGAAGACGCGGCCCATCCCGCCCTGGCCGAGGCGCGCCTCCAGCCGGTAGGGGCCGATCCGCCGGGGGTCGCCGGGCCTCAGCGCTTCCACGAAGGCTTTCTAGCAGACGCGGTTGTCTCTCAGGTACCGATGTGACCGACCCCATCCGGGCGGACGGCCGCGTCCGAGGGCCGGTCGGGGCAGGCGGACGGCAGCCGGTCGGGTCAGGCGTGCGCCGGCCGACCAGGGTCAGGCGTGCGCCAGCCGGTCGAGAAGCTCCTCCAGCAGCAGCCGCTCGCCGGGGGTGAAGGCGGCGGACGACTCGTCCAGAACGGCCCGCAGCGCCACCGCCCGCCGCGCCGGTTCCCGGTCGCCGCGGTGCGCGCCCTCGCGCGCACCCGCCGGCTCGTCGCCGGGCCCGGCGACGTCCGACGTCACGGCGGCGTCCGACGTCACGGCGGCGATCACGGCCTCGCGGGTGCGCTCGGACAGGGCGGTGTTCCGGCGCTCGGCCGGCTGGTCGAGCAGGGTCAGCGTCACGCCGAGACCGGTCGCCAGCACCATCTCGACGGCCTGCTCGACCGCGACCGAGAGCCGTCCGGCCTCGGCGACCCGGTCGACCAGGCCGCGCAGGATGTCGCGCGACGCCCGGGCCGCCGGGAGGTCCGACCCGGGGCCGAGGAACTCGCCCATCAGCCGGTACCGGGCGGGGTTCTCCAGGCCGAAGCGGACGTGCAGGTCCCAGCCCGCGCGCAGGTCGTCGACGGGGTCGCCGGTCCGGGGCTGGGCCTCCTTGAGGGCCAGGTAGCGCCCGAACGCCTCGGTGGCGACCGCCTCCAGCAGCCCGCTCATGTCCCCGAACAGGCGGTAGATGGCGGGCGGCTGGACGCCGGCGGCGGCGCTCACCGCGCGCGTGGTCACCGCGTCGCGCCCGCGGGCGGTCAGCAGCTCGTCGGCGGCGGCGACGATGCGCTCCCGGGTCTGCGTGCGGTCGGTCATGTATCGATGTTAACAAATCAGCGATAACGCTGTATGGTAACGTCGAAAGCGCGAAACAGTTATCGCTGTTACCGACCGTGCGGCCGGAACACCCTTCCGAGGAGGAACCCCATGAGCAGCAGCACGATGCGGACCGTCCGGGCCGTCGCCGCCGGGAAGCCGTTCGAGCCCGCGACGCTTCCCGTGCCCGAGCCCGGACCGGGCCAGGTGCGGGTGAAGGTGCACGCGTGCGGCGTGTGCGGCGGCGACGGCGTGACCCGGTTCGACGCCCTCGGCCTCGGCACGCCCCGCACGCCCGGCCACGAGGTCGCGGGCGTCGTGGACGCGGTCGGCGACGGCGTCACCGCGTGGCGGCCCGGCGACCGGGTCGGCGCGGGCTGGCACGGCGGCCACTGCTTCACCTGCCGCGCCTGCCGCCGCGGCGACTTCGTCAACTGCGCCGAGCGGCTGATCACCGGCGCGAGCTTCGACGGCGGCTACGCCGAGTACATGGTCGCGCCGCAGGCCGCGCTCGCCCGCGTCCCGGACGCCCTGGCGCTGGAGGAGGCCGCGCCGCTCATGTGCGCGGGCCTCACCACCTTCAACGCGCTGCGGCACAGCGGCGCGCGGCCCGGCGACACCGTGGCCGTCCAGGGCATCGGCGGCCTCGGGCACCTGGCCGTCCAGTACGCCGACAAGATGGGCCTGCGCGTCGTCGCCGTGAACCGGGGCCGCGCGAAGGAGGAGCTCGCGCGGCGGCTCGGCGCGGACGAGTACGTGGACAGCGAGGAGTCGAGCGCGGGCGCGCAGCTCGCGCGGCTCGGCGGCGCGCGGGTCGTGCTGGCCACCGTCGGGTCCGCCCAGGCGCAGGCCGACATCGCGACCGGCCTCACGCCGAACGGCCGGATGGTCGTCATCGCCAACGACCACGACCCGATCCCGGTCCCCGGCGACCTGCTGATGTTCGGCCGCCGCGAGGTGACCGGCTGGTACAGCGGGCACGCCGCCGACGCCGAGGACGCCATGGAGTTCGCGGTGCTGACCGGCGTCCGGCCGATGGTCCAGACGCGTCCGCTCGCCGAGGCGGAGGACGCGTTCCAGACCATGAACCGGGCCCGCTTCCGGACCGTCCTGACCATGGACCGGTGAGCGGACCCGTTCCGCCGGCTAGGCCGCCCGGGCCGCGTCGTGCATCGCCGCGAGCAGGTCGTCGGTGGACGGCGCGCCCGGCGGCAGCGTCCGGTCGCCGATGACGAAGCGCGGCACGCTCGTCACGCCCTCCGCGCGCACCCGTCCGACCGCCGCCCGGACCTCGCCGGAGTCGCCGTCCGGCGCCCAGGGGACGCCGAGCTCGCCGGCCAGCCGGGCCAGCACGTCCGGCGCGGCGACGTTGAGACCGTCCTGGAAGTACGCGCGGAACAGCCGTCCGGCGGCCTCCTCGCCCCGGCCGTGCAGGGCGGCGGTCGCCACCAGCCGGTGCGCGTCGAGCGTGTTGGCGAACACGGCGCGGTCGAAGCGCATCGTGAACCCGTCGCGGGCGGCGAGCGCGGTCATCCGGGCGGTGTTGCGCTCGGCCTCCGGACCGAACACGCGCCGGTGCACCTCGCTCAGCGGCTCCCCGTCGGGCGGCGCGTCCGGGACGATCTGGAACGGCCGGTAGACGACCTCCGCCTCGCCGCCCCCGGCGCGGAACCGCTCGAGCGCGTTCTCCAGCCGCGCGTGCGCGAGCGCGGACCACGCGCAGGCGATGTCCTGGGTCATCTCGATGCGGACCTTCATCACGACTCCTTCTCGGTGGAACGGCGGTGGATCAGCAGGGCGGGCACGAGCGCGGCCACGACCAGCGTCAGCGGGAGGGCGTAGGTGAACCGGAAGGCGTCCGCGAGGGCGGGGGCCGCGGCCTCCCGGGCGGCCTCCGACATCCGGTGGACGGCCTTGATGCCGCCGTCCGGCAGCCGGGCGGACAGCAGCGCGCTCGCCGACGCCGTCCCGACCGCGGCCATCGTGGTCGTCACCAGGTTGACGGTGGTGCTCGCGGCGGGCGCCTGGTCGTGCGAGACGCCGCGCGTCGCGGCCGTCATCGCGGGCATGATCGTGGCGCCGCCGCCCGCGCCGACCAGCATCGTCGCGCCCGCGAGCGCCCAGTACGACGCGTCCGCGGTCAGCAGGGCGGTCAGCAGCGCGAACCCGGACGCCGCGACCGCGACCGCCACCGGGACGATCCGTCCCGGGCCGATCCGGTCCGCCAGCCGGCCCGCGACCTGCATGGCCGTCCCGGACGCGAGCGCGCCCGGCATCGCCAGCAGCCCGGCGACCGTCGCGGACTCGCCCCGCACGAGCTGGAAGTACAGCGGGGCCAGGATCATCGTGCCGAAGTACCCGGCGCAGAACACCGTCATCGTCCCGGTCGCGGCGGAGAACGCCCGCGTGCGGAAGAGCCGCAGGTCGATGAGCGGATGCGCGGCGAACCGGGCCCGCACGGCGAACGCGGCGGCGAGCCCCAGCCCGAGCGCGATCCACGCGAACGGGGCCGCGCCGGACGCGCCGTCCCCGAACCGGGTGACGCCGTAGATCAGCGCGACGAGCCCGGGGGAGAGCAGCAGCAGTCCGGGGACGTCCAGCGAGCGCCGCGCGCCGGTCACGTCGGCCGGGAACAGCCGTCCGGCCAGCAGCAGGATCGCCAGCCCGACCGGCAGGTTGATGAAGAACATCCAGCGCCACGACACCTGGTCGATCAGCCAGCCGCCGAGCGCGGGCCCCGCGAGCGGCCCGACGAGGATCGCCAGCCCGTTGGTGCCCATCAGCTTGCCGAGCTCCTCCGGCTTCGCGGCGCGGATGAGGATGGTCATCCCGGCGGGCATCACCAGCCCGCCCGCCAGCCCCTGCACCACCCGGAACGCGATCATCGACGGGACGTCCCAGGCCAGCCCGGCCAGCACGGAACCGAGCGCGAACGCGGACACGGCCGTCAGGTACAGCCGCTTCGCCCCGAACCGCCCGACGGCCCACGCCGCCGTCGGCACCATCGCGCCGAGCGCCAGCGAATAGCCGGTGGCGATCCACTGGATCGTCGCGAGCGAGGCGTCGAACGTCTGGGACAGCCGGTCGACCGCGACGTTCACGACCGTGGTGTCGAGCGAGACCATCACCCCGCCGAGCACCAGGACCAGCGCGATCGTCATCGGCCGCGGTCCGTGCGGCGCCGCGGCGGTCGTCCCGCCGCGCGTCATCGTCGCGGCCATCGTCACACCGCCTCGTACGGGCGGACGGCGCGGGCGTCGCGCAGCGCGCCGCCCCACCAGCCGAGCTGGTCCAGCATCCGGTGCGCGGCGGCCCGCGCGTCCGGGCAGGCGGCGTCGAACGTCGTCCACGGGTTGTGGACGCTCACCACGTTCCGGACGGACGTGGCGTGCAGTTCGGCGAACACCTGGCGCAGGTGCTCGACCGCGCGCAGCCCGCCCGACATCCCGCCGTACGACACGAACGCGACGGGCTTGGCGGCCCACTGCGTCCGGTGCGCGTCGATGAACTCCTTCAGCCCGCCCGGGAAGCTGTGGTTGTACTCGGGCGTGACCACCACGAACGCGTCCGCGCGGGCCAGCTTCCCCGTCGCCTCGGCGAACGCCTGGACGCTCTCGGCGGCGGACGGGCGGGCGGCGGCGTCCGGCGGCGGCATGGTCTCGGCGAGGTCGATGACCTCGAACTCCATGTCGTCCCGGGTCCGGGCGACGCCGGTGAACCAGTCGGCGATCGTGGGGCCGTACCGGCCGGGCCGCGTGCTGCCGACGATCGCGACGACCCGCAGCGGCCGGGATGCGGACGACGGTCGCCGCGGATCGAGCGTGTGGGTCTCGCTCATCTCTGCGTCTCCAGGGGATCGTGCGTCCCGCTGGTCGGGACGGCACGCCCCACTCTGGGACCTCAAGAATGGTTGAGGTCAACCGCGAATCCGACGTGACGGTCGTCTCACACCCCGTGCGCCGGACTCACCACCCTCCGCCGCCGCTCCCGCTCCCGCCGCCGCCACCGTCGTAGCCGGAAGCGCCGCCGTCGGACGGGCTGTAAAGGCCGCCACGGTCGCGCCCGTCCGCCACCGGGTGGCGGCGCAGCCAGCGGACGGCCGCCAGGTCCGGGTCGGGCGTCGTGAAGATCCGGCGGAGCCGTTCGTCCGCGATGCCGGGCTCCCCGAGCACCGCGACCCGCTCCGGCGGCGTTCCCGGATCGAGCTCCGCCCGGCGGCGGCGTCCGCGCGGAGTCCGGAAGCCTCCCAGCAGCAGGCCCTGTGCCGCCAGGCCCCGCCGGACGTCCGCGACCGCGTCCGAGCGGGCCACCCGCCGCCTGAGCTCGCCGAGCAGCGCGCCCGTGGCCGGAAGCGCGGCGAGCACCGCGGCCTCCACCGGGTCCGGCGCCGCGCCGGAGGCCGGCGAACCGGCCGTGACCCGGTGCCGGGCCGGCGCGATCGCGATGCGGCCCTCACCGGCCGCCCGGACGAGGGCGACGAGCGCGACGCGGTCGCGGCCTCCGCACAGGTAGGCCGTCTCGTAGAGGTCCATCGCGCCTCCTGGCGTCCGGTCGCCGTCGATCACAGCGTGACCGCCCGGCGGACGTCCGGCAAGGGCGCGTGACTAGGCTGGCCAGGTGGACGAATCCGGCACCGGGACGGACGAGCGGACGATCCTTACCGCCCTCCTGGAGGGGCGGCGGGACGCCCTGGCGATGGTCTGCGCGGGGCTGTCCGAGGACGAGATGGCCGCCCGCGCCGCCGCCCCGTCCGCGCTCACGCTCAGCGGCCTCGTCGGGCACATGGCGGAGGTCGAACGCGCCTGGTTCCGGCGCGTCTTCGCAGGTGAGGACGTGCCGCTGCGGTGGTCCCGGTTCCCCGGCGACGACTTCGGCTTCACCGGAACCGCCGACGCCGCCTACGACGCCTGGTACGAGGAGTGCGCCCGGTCGCGCGCGATCGTCGCCGCCGCGCCCGGCCTGGACGCGACGGGCGAGCACCCGAGGCGCGGGGCGGTCTCGCTCCGCTGGATCCTCTGCCACATGATCGAGGAGTACGCCCGCCACCACGGCCACGCCGAGGTGCTGCGCGCCGCGATCGACGGAACCGCCGTCCCCCTGGACCGCTGAGAACTCCTTCTCACGGGCGCCGTCTGAGCGCCCCTGGCGTCAGCGGCGCCGCCTCACTCGCCGGTGACGCCGTCGATGTGCTCGCGGAGCAGGTCGGCGTGCCCGTTGTGGCGCGCGTACTCCTCGATCATGTGGGTGACCACCCAGCGCACCGAGTACGTCTCGTCCCGCCAGCGGACGGCCTGGTCCAGGTCCCGTTCGGCGACGACGGCGCGCGAGTTCTCGCACTCCCCGCGCCACACCGCGAACATCTCGTCGGGATCGGCGTCGTCCACGTGGAAGTCGGTGTACCCGCCGTCGGCCGCGCGCGGCCACAGGCCCGCGCGGTCGTCGCCGCAGACCACGACGCGGAACCAGTCGTGCTCGACCTGCGCCATGTGCCGGACGAGTCCGAGCAGCGACAGCTCCGAGGGGAGGAGCGCCTTGCGCCGCAACTGATCGGCGTCCAGCCCCTCGCACTTCAACGCGAGCGTGGCGCGCTGCCAGTCGAGGAACCCCGCCAGCGTCTCGCGCTCCCCGGACGTCCGCGCGGGCTCGTACCGCCCGTGGTCGGCCAGCGTCCGGACGACCCGGAACCGCTCGGTCACCACGAGGGTGTCGTCGTCCACGGTGAAGTCCGGGTCGCCGAGGACCGCGCGCATCTCCGCGCCGTGCCAGAAGTCCTCGTGCGCCGCCCGCCACTCGGCGACCGACCGGTGGCCCTCGCCCTCGTCCCGCGCGTGCTCCCAGCCGACGTCCGCCAGCCGGACCGTCCCGACCTCGACCGTCTCCAGCACCGCCACGTCCCGCTCGGCGGAGTCGACCAGGACGCCGCGCCGCCCGGGCTCGGGCAGCGGATCGCCGCCGGCCTCGTACTCGGCCAGCAGGCCGGTCGTGCTCGTCTTCGCGCCGGAGAGGATCGCGGCGACGAGCCGGTCGCGCAGCGGCCCCGGAAACGCGAACTCCAACCGCTCCAACCCGCGCAGATCACCCATACCGGTGAAGCTAGCCCACCGCCGCGGGCCGGCGACGTCCGCGCCCCCGCCTAAGGCACGTAGAGCGAGAGCGTTTCGGCGACGCAGGCGGCGCGCCGCTCACCCTCGACCTCGACCGTCAGCTTGACCGTCGACAGCTTCCCGGCCGGAGAGTTCTTGATGTCGACGAGCCGGGCGCCGCCCCGGATCCGCGAGCCGACCTTCACCGGAGCCGGGAACCGCACCCGGTTCAGCCCCACGTTCACGCCCATGGACAGTCCGTCGATGTGGAAGATCTCCGGCATGAACGCGCTGACCAGCGACAACGTGAGGTAGCCGTGCGCGATCGTGGTGCCGAACGGGCCGTCCTTGGCCCGTTCGGGGTCCACGTGGATCCACTGCCGGTCGTCGGTCGCCTCGGCGAACAGGTCGATCTGCCGCTGCTCCACCGTCCGCCACGGGCTGTACCCCAGGTGCTCGCCCTTGGCGGCGGCGAACTCGTCCACACTCGCGAAACGCCTCATGGTCCGATCCTTCGGCGTCGGCGCGAACCGCGGCAAGGCGGCACCCGACAAACCCGCGCCCCCGCTCTTGTCGCCCGTCCGCTCGCGTCACGCCGTCCGGCCGGCTCAGATGAGGCGGAGGACGGCGGTGGTCGCCGCGGCGGCGAGGACGGCGACCATGAACGACGCCTTCCGCCAGGCCAGGACCCCTCCGACCAGCACTCCCGCCGGACGCGCGGCGTCCGCCGGGCCGCCGCCCTCGGTCAGCGCGGTCACCGCGACCAGCGCGGTCAGCAGCACCACCGCCGCCACGTCGAGCAGCCGCTCGGCACTCGGCGGGAAGGAGACGCGCGTCCGCAGCAGCGGCCCGGACAGGCGCAGCAGGTACGTCCCGACGGCGAGGACGAGCATCGACGCGAC
The DNA here is from genome assembly GCF_003428695.1 of Actinomadura logoneensis. Taxonomy (GTDB): domain Bacteria; phylum Actinomycetota; class Actinomycetes; order Streptosporangiales; family Streptosporangiaceae; genus Spirillospora; species Spirillospora logoneensis. Next base: position 30,543 of record NZ_QURH01000211.1, on the reverse strand, counting down.
GATCACGCCCGCCCCCTCTCCGACTCCGCGTCCCCGCTCGTGCCCGCGCTCGGGCCCGCGCTCGGGCGCGCGTCCGCGCTCGGGCTCGCGTCCGCGCTCGCGCTCGGGCTCGTGCCCAGGCCGCCGAGGAGGGGGACCGCGGCCAGGGCAGCGAGGCTCGCCAGCAGCGGCAGTCCGGTGGGCAGCAGCGGCGCGCACACGAGCGCGATGACCGCGCCGAGCAGCGCCGGACGCCGGGCCACGCGGTCCCGCAGCGACGGCAGGATCAGCGCGAGGATCACGACGGGGAACATCGCGTCCAGCCCGAACGCGTTCGGGTCGCTGACCGTCGAGCCGAGAGCCGCGCCGAGCAGCGCGCCCAGCGGCCAGCACACCAGGACGCCGATGCCGGACGTCCAGTAGGAGCGCGCCGCGTTCTCCTTGCGGGTGAGCGCGAACACGACCGACTCGTCGTTCATGACGTGGACGCCGAGCGCCCGCCGCCAGCCGCGGCCGAGGACGTCGGGCAGCGCCAGCCCGTACGGCAGGTGCCGGGCGTTGACCAGCAGCCCGGCGAGGGCCCCCGCGACCGGCGAGCCGCCCGCGCCGACGATCCCGACGAACAGGAACTCCGACGATCCGGCGAGGACCAGCGTCCCCATCACCACCGGGAACCAGAACGGCAGCCCGGACGCCACCGAGACCGCGCCGTAGGACACCGAGGTCACACCCACGGCCAGGCACACCAGCGCGATGTCCCGGTCGACTGTTCTCCATATCGAACGCACGTAGTCCAAAATGAACGATTCGGGCGTTGTTCGTCAAATCGAACCTCGTTCACTAGGATGAACGGCCATGAGCGAGCAGCCCGCCCGTCCGCCGATGGAGTTCATCGCCGCCGCGCTGCGCCGGGAACGCGCCCGCGGCGGCCTGTCCCTGACCGAGGTCGCGCGCCGCGCCGGGGTCGCCAAGTCCACGCTGTCCCAGCTGGAGTCGGGCGCGGGCAACCCGAGCGTGGAGACGCTGTGGGCGCTCGCCGTCGCGCTCGACGTCCCGTTCGCGCAGCTCGTCGCGCAGCCCGTCCCGCGCGTCCAGGTGATCCGGGCCGGGGAGGGGCCCTCGCTGGCCGCCGACCGCGCCGACTACCGCGCGACCGTCCTCGCCTCCTGCCCGCCCGGCGCCCGCCGCGACGTCTACCAGATCACCGCCGAGCCCGGCCCGCCCCGCGTGTCCGACCCGCACATGCCGGGCGTCGTCGAGCACGTCGTCCTCAGCACCGGCAGCGCCCTCGTCGGCCTGCTGGACGACCCCGTCGAACTCGCGCCCGGCGACTACATCTCCTATCCCGGCGACCTTCCGCACACCTTCCAGGCCCTGGAGGCCGGAACGCGCGCGACCCTCATCTCGGAACACACCTGACGCCGGCTCGCGCATTCGGTCACGCGATTGGCGAAACCCGTTACGAAAGGTGATGCGAGCCGTCCGGAAAAGGCCGCCCCCGCCTTGTCGGGACCGCCTTCGGACGCCTGAAACCGCAGCTCGCCGGGCATCCGGGCGGCGCGTCCGACGCCGCTGACGCCTTCTGCTGTCCTGTTCCGGTCATTCGCCGTCCGCACTGCGGTAATTCGTCGGCTCATGAGCGACTATTCGTCCGGAAAGATGGTGGACGGGGGCAAGGGGGCGTTCAACGATGAGTTCGGTGTTCTCCAATGCCGTGCTGGACGACGACACACGACGGGGGCTGCTCTTCCAGGGGGAGGTGTTCGTCTATTCGGCGACCCCGGCGTCGCTGGCGCTGACCGGATTCGCCCGCGAGCTGATCGCCGAGGCGTTCGGCGACCGCGACCCGGAGACGGCGCAGCACGAGATGGAGGTCGGCGCGTTCGCCGCGCTGCTGGCGGAGCTCAAGCCCCGCTTCATCCACCATCCCCGCTGCCGCGAGCTGCTGCCCGCGCTGCTGGCCGAGATGGGCTGCGACCCGGACCGCACCTACTTCGACGTGCCGCGGCTGCGGACCTCGACGTCCGGCGACTACCTCACCACCGGCATCTCCTACGCCTTCCACCCGCACCGGGACTGCTGGTACTCCGCCCCGTTCAACCAGGTCAACTGGTGGATACCGGTCTTCGGGATCGTCCCGGAGAACGCCATGGCGTTCCACCCGCGCTACTTCGACCGCCCGGTGCTGAACGGCAGCGCGCGCTACGACTACGCCGAATGGAACCGGACGAGCCGCCGCACCGCCGCCCGGCACATCGGCACCGACACCCGCGACCAGCCGAAACCGGAGGAGCCGATCGAACTGGACCCGCAGATCCGCGTCGTCCCGGAGGCGGGCGGGATGCTGGTCTTCTCCGGCGCGCAGTTCCACTCGACCGTCCCGAACACCTCCGGCCGGACGCGCTTCAGCATCGACTTCCGCACCGTCCACCTGGACGACGTCCGCGCCCGCCGCGGCGCGCCGAACGTGGACGCCGCCTGCACCGGCACCACGCTGCGCGACTTCGTCCGCTGCTCCGACCTCGCCGCCATGCCCGAGGAGCTGGCGCTCGACTACGAGAAGCGCGCCCTGGACAACCCCCTGCGCACCGCCCCCGCCTGATGTCGGCGGCCGGGGGCGCGCCGCCACCCGCGCGCGCCCCGGCCGACCGCGCCGCCCCTCGCCTCGGACGTGTCAGCTGTAGATGCGGCCGAACAGGTGGTTGGCGGGGGATTCGGGGTCGTCGCCGTAGAAGAACTCGACCACGGCGTCGTGGTACTGCGGACGGCCCAGCGTGCCCGATCCGTCCAGGTCGAGCTGGTTGAAGACCAGCGCGCAGTCGGTGCTCGGGATCCGCATCCCCGCCGCGAAGACCTGGCTGAACTCGGCCAGCGAGATCCGCCCGTCGCGGTCGGCGTCGCCCAGGTCGAAGATGAGGTCGGCGATCCATTTGAGCTGCTCGGCGTACCGGGACCGGTCGGTGAGCGCGGCCATGAACCCCTCGGTCATCTCCGCGCGGTTCACCTGCTCGTCGCCGTTGCGGTCGTAGGGCGCGATGACCCCCGTCCAGAACCAGTCCATCGACTCGTTCAGCTGCCGGGCGTGCGGCGAGTTGGGCGCGACGCCCTGGACGGCCACGGCCCGCTCGGCGATCCGCATCAGGTCGCCGCGGGCGAGCAGCCCGTCGTCGTCCGCGTCGGCGCCCTGGAACCACTGGTGGTACTTGCGCGTGCGTAGATCACTCATGCACCCGACCATATGCAACAAGTCACTGACAGATTACTCAGAGTGGTCAAATGATGGACCGGATCCCCCCTTGTGCCCCGATCCCGGACGAGTCGGATTCACTCCAGATCCAGCCCGCGCGGCACGTCCGCCGGGTCGAGATCCCCACGGACGTCGAGCAGCCGGGCCAGATGCCGCCAGCGCCGGTCACGCTCGGTGGCGACGTCCACGGACACCTCCACCACCAGGTCCGGCCGGATCCGGTGGTACAGGATCGGTTCGGGCTGCTCGCCGTGCCAGTTCGGCGCGAGCCGGTCCGGCCACGGATGCTCCGGCGGCGCCGGGAACCGCGCCGCCAGCTCGGCCGCCAGCCCCCGCCGCAGCGGCTGCGCGGGCGCGGACGTGCGTCCGGTGATGCGCATCCGCCCGTCCGGGAAGACGCGCCCGATCACCAGCCCGGTCGGCGCGTCGAACGACCCGAGGAACCCGCCCGCGACCGCCAGCGTCGTCCACCGCCGCTTCAGCTTGAACCACCGCCGCCGTCCCGGCAGGTACGCGCCGTCCAGCGGCTTGATCACCAACCCCTCGATGCCCTGGCTGGTCAGCACCTCGAGCCACAGTTCGGCCTCGCCCCGGTCGACGGTCTGCGGCGTCAGCACCACGAGCCCGTCCGGCGGCGCGTCCGCGAACAGCCCCTCCAGAATCCGCCGCCGCTGCTGCAACGGGAGACCGCGCACGTCCCCCTCGCCGGCCGTCTCGAGCACGTCGAACACCACCACGTGCACCGGACGTTCACGCGCCTGCGCGGCCGCCCGTCCCGTCCCGCCGCGAAGCCGTTGCTGCAGAACCTCGAAGTCGAGCCGTCCGGTGGGCGCCCAGCGGACCAGTTCACCGTCCAGCACGGTCCCCGGTGGGACCAGCCGTCCGACCGCCGCGGCCGTCTCCGGGAACAGCGCCGTCAGACGTGCCAGCGCCCGCGAATACAGCTCGACCCGCCCGTCCGGCCCCACCCGCACCTGGACGCGGAAGCCGTCCCACTTCGGCTCGAACGCCATCCTCCCGTCGGGGATGCGATCGACCGTGGCCGCGAGCATCGGTGACACGGGCCCCGCGATCAGCATCGCAGCGCCTCCCCCCGCGCGTCCGCCTCCTCATCCCTATTCAGCCGCGAATCCGCGGCCCGTGGACGATCGCGGGAGGCTTCGTGCCGTTCTCATCGCCGCATCCCAGCCGCACCTTTGCCGCCCATGCCGTCCCTTGACCGGCAAGCGAACCGCGCGGCCTGAACGACGTCGCCGCGCACGACCGCTGGCCTCCGTGCTCCGCGCCCCCGACCTCCGGACGATGGGCGCGGAGCGCCGGCCGGCTCAGGCCGCGTACTCGCCCAGAGAGGGTTCGAGCAGGTCGAAGGCCCGGGTGGCCTCCGCCCCGATGATCTCGGCGATCTCGTCGTTGGAACGGCACGCCAGCGTGAGCGCCTGGATGCGGTGGAACAGCACCCGGTGGACGGTCCCGAGCAGGCCGGCGGCGGTCCGGACCGTGATGTCGTCGGCCTCCGCCCCGGTGGCCTCGGCGAGCGCCAGGGCGAGATGGTGCTCGCGCTGGTCGTGCAGGCCGCGCAGGCAACCGGTCAGGGTGGGGCTCTCGGCGACCATGCGGGCGAACTCCGGCCCCGAGAAGCCCGCGACCGGGTCCCGGGCGGCGACGGCGTCGGCGAACGCGCGGCGCAGCGCGGCCAGGGCCGACTCCCCTGCGGCGCGTCCGCCGATGGCGCCGGCCAGGGACGCGGCGAACTCCTCCTGATGGTCCAGGGCCAGGTCCTCCTTGCGGGCGAAGTAGTTCGTGACGGTCTTCTTGGCGACGCGGGCGGCGGCGGCGATCTCGGCGATCGTCGTCCGCTCGAAGCCCTGGGCGATGAACAGCCGGGTCGCATGGTCGGAGATGAGCTGCCGGGTCTCCTGCTTCTTGGTCTCGCGCAGGCCGGGGACGGGCATTGGAGTAGCCATGGGCGGAATCTTACCCTCGTAGCATCTTTATGTTGACACCACCGAACCCCTCAGGCTAAATTTACCTCCGTCGCAAGTTTGCGACGATGGAACTCGATGTTCAAGGGGGACGCCCATGCGCAAGCACACCCATGACCTCGCCGCGGTCGAGTCCGCCGCCGCGCCCCGCCCCCGGACGCGCGGCGCCGAACTGCGCCGCCTCCCGTCCGACCAGCGGGCCCGCGGCCGGCAGCAGGCCAAGGGCGTCCGCCTCGTCCCGCGCCGACGCGGCTACTGACCCCCCGTCCCTCCCCTCCAGCACAAGGAGACCCGTGCAGTTCACCGCCTCCACCGTCTCGCTGACCGTCGACGACGTCGCCGCCTCGCAGAAGTTCCTGACCACCCGTCTCGGCTACACGGTCCAGCAGGCCGCCGACGGCTTCGCGTCCCTGACCCGGCCCGACGCGTTCGACATCGTCCTGCTGGCCCGCGGCACCGAGGTGCTCCCGCCCGAGCAGCGCGACCGGCGCGCCGCCGGCCTGATTCTCGCCTTCACCCTCGCCGACGGCCTGGACGAGCAGGAGAAGCTGCTCCGCGAGGCCGGAGTCGAGATCACCATGCCGCTGCGCGAGGAGCCCTGGGGCGAGCGCCTGTTCCAGGTCACCGACCCCAACGGCGTGATCGTCCAGTTCGTCCAGTGGACCGCCTGAAAGGACACCCCCATGCGATTCGCCCTGGTCATCTTCGAAACGGATGCCTCCCGCCGCGCCATCCAGTCCGACCGCGCCGCCTACCGCGAGCAGTACCAGACCTGGATCGGCCAGATAGCCGCCGCCGGCAAGCTGGTCGGCGGGGAGGCCCTCGACACCGAGGCCACCCCGGTCACCGTCCGCAAGCCCGCCGACGGCACCGCCACCACGGCGGACGAACCGGCCCACACCACCGAGGAAACCCTGGGCGGCTGGTTCGTGGTCGAGGTGGCCGACCGCGACGAGGCCGTCCAACTGGCCAAGTCCCTCCCGACCCCGGAAACCATCGAGATCCGCCCGATCCTCGAATCGGCCTGACGAGAGAGCCGCCGCCTCGCGCCCACCCAGGCGCGAGGCGGCAGCCGCTCAGCCGCGCCGGCCCAATGCCGACGAGCACGTGGCGCTACCTGAAGACGGTCCGCCGCCCTCACCACGACCGGCCTGCCCGCGGACGAGCACCACATCACCCCGGCGTCAGGTCCAGATCGCCTTGGCCAGGATGTTCTCCAGGTCGGGGGTGCGCCAGAAGTCCGCGATGACGATCTCCGAGGCGGGGAGGTACCAGATCCGCTCGGTGTAGGTGGTGGACGTTCGCGTCTTGAAATAGCCGTCCCGGCTGTAGTCACGCGTCCACAGGGAACCGACCACTCGATGTAGCGCGCTGTGCGAGTGCCCATCCGCGCAGACCTGTCGACGGTCTGGCGCGCTCCGTAAGCCGCCGCGCCCACGCGCAGCGTGGTGTGGGCGGGACAGCTCATGCCTTCGTCCTGGAAGAAGCGCGAGGCGAACGTGTCGTTGGGCGTGTACCGGCTGGCGACGTAGAAGTCCGCCCGCCGGGGCGATCACGTTGGACGGCTTGTAGTCGCGATGCACGACCCCGGCCGCGTGCGCGGCGGCCAAGCCGAGGAGCGACCCCTTCAGAACCGCCAACGTCGCCTCCGGCGCCAGCGTCCCGTACCGGTCGAGGATGTCCCGGAACGAGACACCATCTACGGCCTCCATCACCAGCGCGAGCCCCCGCTCGCCCTCCACCAGCTGGAACAGGCGCGCGACGTGCGCGTCACGGACCCGTCCCAAAAGGACGGCCTCCTCCCGGAACCGCGCGGGCACCCGCCCCGGAACTCGCGAGCAGGTACTTGACCGCCACCAGGTCACCCGAGACGGCATGCCGGGCGAACACCACCCGCCCCTGCCCGCCACGCCCGAGCTCGCGAATCTCCTCAAACCCGTCGATGCGCCACTCCACGCCCTAAGGACGCCGCCGCCCCGCCCCCCCGGTTGCGCCGCCGCCCAGGGCCTGGACCGGCCACCAGCTATCTCAACTCTGGAGCGGTCCTCGCAAGGACGCCCCCTTCGCCCCAGACGCATTCGCCGAGGAGCCCGAAGCCCGTCTCCCCGCCCTACCGCCCCACCCGCCCATCAGGACCAGCAGCGCCAACAAGCCCTCCGCAACAACTCCATCTGCGCCCCGGTACGAACGAGCCTTCGGCGCGGCAGTGGGCGACCAGAGCAACGATCCGGCCCGCCGCCAGGTCTCGGGGACTCGAAACACCCGAGAGGACCTAGCATCACAAGGCAACTACACAGTGTCATCGCTCCAGGGTGGGGGCATAGATGGGAGGGTGCCCAGCGCAGTCGACAGAAAGGGACACTCCGTGCTGACGACCTCGATCCCTCGCCGTTGCGCGACCGCCCTGCTGGCGGCGTGCGCCGCGACGGCGCTCACCGCCACCGCCGCCCACGCCGAAGGGCAGCCGATGCGGTGCATGCAGATCCACAAGGAGGTCAGTGGCTCCACCAAGACGCTGGCCGGCCTGTTCGGCATCGTCCTTGAGCCGACCGGCCAGCCCGTCGGCCTCAACTGCGTCCCCGCGCCCGCCCCGAACCAGCACAACTTCTGCGCGACCAACAACATCAACGGGCTCATCGTGCTCGGTCGGGAGACCACCGTGCTCTGCTGACGCCTCCAACGCCGCGCAGGTGCTCAGCGCCGCCAGCCCGGCAGGGCGGGCCCGAGTCTCGGCGACCGCTGGCAACGAGGCTCCTGCCCGCCCCGGAGGCGTCCAGCGGACGCTCGGTTCGGGACTCCGCGAGGCCACTCGGCAGATCGATGCGGTCCACCGCCGCCGTCCGTCGTCCGCACCCGGAACCCCGGCGGCGATCATTCGAGCAGAGACTCGCAGCGCCTCCACCGTCACCCGGCCACGGCCGTGCTCACCGGTCTGTGAATGACCAGAAGCTCCAACCGACCAGACCCGGCGAGCCCGGCCGCCCTGCGCGTTCGGAGTCACTCACGCGTCCAGAGATCGCGGCAGCTCATCCCCCCGCTGGGACCGGCCGCCTCCGCCATCCAGGTTGATTCCGCCCCGATCAGGGAACCTCACTCTCTGTAGTCAGACCGACAACAGAGAGTGAGGCAGAAGAATGTCAAAGATGAGACGCCGGATCGCCGCTGTGGCGGCCGCTCTGCCGGTGGCGGCGGCGCTGACGACCGGAGCCGTGGCGACCGGTGCGTCCGCCCGCGCCGCCGACGACCCGGAGTGTCCCCGCCAAGACGAGATCTTCTTCTCCAAGCTCAAGAAGTGCGTGGTCCCCGACGACGACCCGACCAAGCGTCGAGCCCTTGTTGCGGACGGTCAACCCTGCATCTGGGTGTCAGGATTCGGTGTCCTCGGCCGGGTCAGCGCCAGCGCCCGCACCTATCAAGACGGCGAGAGCGACTGGAGCTGGCTCGGCATCAAGTGGACCTGCCGCAACGGCGAGTGGATAAGAGGCTGAGCCCCACCCGCCCACGCCCTACCCGCCGCCCCGGAACGCGCTCCGTGGGCGGCGGCCCGCGTCCGCCACCGTGCAAGCCGATATTCCTCCGGGACGGTGCCGTGTACAGGGCGGCCGTGGGTCTGTGCCAACGTGCGCGTCTGAAGCGCGAGCAACCCGCCCAATGCTCGGTCTCCGACCGAAAGGCGCGTGACATGGCGACGAGCCAAGAAGGCGTCGGCGGAGTGATGCAGTCGCAACAGGGGCGGGAGGGGGAGTAGCCCGGCGGGCGAGGCTGCGACCGAGCGGGCGGGCCTTGGGGGTAGCGACGGTCGCAGCGCTGCGCGGCCTCGCTGCGGTACATGCTGAGTAGCGATCTCGAGCGCCCACAAGCGGATTCTGGGAGCGGGCGCCATCCTGTGCCCACCACGTGCACTCCAGTCCCATCAAACCAGGCATTCAGGAACGCGACAGGGGCTCCGCTGAGAATCTTGCTCTCGGCGAAGCCCCTGGTCAGGTGGCGGAGGATCGGGGATTTGAACCCCGGATGGGCGGTAAACCCAAACCGCATTAGCAGTGCGGCGCCATAGACCGGACTAGGCGAATCCTCCATGTGAGCCCGTTGGGCTCAGCACAGGCTACCGGGCGGCGGGCCAACCGGCAAAGCCGATGACGAGGATAGCCTCTTCCGGTCGTGTCGGGGTCAGCCAGAGTAGCCGCAGGCCCGGCCCAGGGCGGCGGCGTCCTGGATGAAGTTGCGGCTCCCGCTCATGTTCGAGGTGCCGGTGCCGCCCGCCCCGATGTTGCCGAGCACGGTGGCCAGGGACTCGAGGTCGCTGGCGACCTTGTCCGAGGACGACTGGACGTCACCGCCCGCCTTTGCTCCTTCGCTCCGGATCTTGCCGGCCGCGTCCCGGTAGAGCCTGGCGTTGGCGGCCGAGCTGGCCCGCAGGTTGCTGGCGTCCGGCGAGGTGATCTTGGTCTTGATCGAAGCCAGCTCCGACTGGATGTTGTCGCACGCGGCCTTCTTGTTCCCGCCGGTGACCGAGTCGAGCGGCCCGCAGGCGGCGGACGCGATCAAGGCGCCGCCCAGGACGACGGTCCCGATCAGGTGGCTGGCGGACATGCGCATCTGAATGATTCTCCTTGTTTGGGGGGAGCCGAGTATCGGACGACTGCAGAGGGTCCGCCCGACTTCCGGCTCGGTCACCCTTTGGCGCACCTCGGCCCCGTCCGGTTCCCACGACATCCCGGCGCAAGCACCGTCCCAGGTGCCCTACACTGGTCATGTCGCTCGGACGGAAACCAACGGCGCAAGCACCAAGGTGCGGAGCTGGTAGACTTCCGGACGGCAACAACGCGACAGGTCGATGACCTGAAGCGGGCACCCGTAGCTCAACGGATAGAGCATCTGACTACGGATCAGAAGGTTAGGGGTTCGAATCCCTTCGGGTGCGCACAGGTGAGAAGGCACTTCCGATCTTCGGAAGTGCCTTCTTTGCTAACGGGCTTGCTAACAGCGCCCCCTACTCCATTCCTTCGCCGATCCGCCGAGCGAAGATGTCCGCCGCCTCAGCGAGCTGTTCGTTGATCACGTGCGCGTAGACCCGGAGCGTGATCGACGGGTCCGCGTGCCCGAGCCGAGCTGCGACGACGTGCACCGCCACGCCGGCCAGCAGAAGCGTCGTGGCGTGGACGTGCCGGAGGTCGTGAAGCCGGACGCGGGGCAGCGGCTCGGCGGAAGGCTCCCCCTCGCTCGGCTGGTTGTACGACTTGATCAGCGTCGCCATCAGCGACGAGACCGTGTCGGGGTGGATCGGCTCGCCCCACCCCGTGGCGAAGACGTACCGGTCGCCGGGGGCCGCGGCTCCCTTCCAGTCCTTGCCGACCAGGAGCCGCTCAGCGTCCTGCCGGGCCCGATGGGACTTGAGAACCTTCACCGTTCCCGGGGCGATGCTGACCACGCGAGACCGGCCGCTCTTGGTCGTCCCTTCGATGCGCTGCCCAGCGACGAATGAGGCCGAGCCTTTGATGTAAATCTGGCTGCCGGTGAAGTCGACGTCCCGCCACCGCAGATTGAGCAGTTCTCCGCGTCGGGCGCCTGTGTAGGCGGCGAGGTGGAAGAACGCGGAAAGGCGGTGAGCCGATGCGTGGTCGAGGAAGGTCCGAAGCTGGTCCGGCGTCCAGATCTGGCCCAGTTCTCCGGGGCGGGACTTCGGCCGCTTCGCGCGCTCGACGGGATTGGACGGAATGAGCTGCTCCACTTCCACGGCGTCCCGGAACGCCTTTCGAAGTACCGCGTGGACGTAGGCGACGGTGCGCGGAGACAGCCCGGCTCCGGAGCGTCCTCCCTCGGTGATCAGGTCCCGGTAGAGCTTGGTGATCTGCGCGGGACGGACGGCCTGGAGCTTGGCTCCGCCGATGCGCGGCTTGACGTGGCGATCGATCAGGTGCCGGTAGTCCGAGAGCGTCTTGGGCTTGATCGTGACCGCGTGGTTCTCCAACCACTCATCGAGGTAGTCGGCCACGGTGATCAGGTTCCGGTCGATGTACTCGCCGCGGCGAGCTCTGACGCGTGCTTCGTCGCGAGCCTCCTTGGCAGCTTCTTCGCTGGGGAAGCCGCCGACCCACCTGGGCTTGGAGATGCCGGTCTCGGGGTCCTTGACGCGGATGACGTAGGACCAGGTGTTGCCCCGCTTCATGACGCCGTCGCGGAGCTTGGGCGTGTTCTTGGCGGCCTTCCGCTTCTTCTTCGGGCGGTCCGGTTCGTCGGGGGTGGCGAGGGCGGTTCCCGCCACGTCACCACCGCTACCGCGGCCCCGCTCCTGGTAGCCGGTTACGCCGGATCAGGCAAGACCGAGTTCGCGCGCTTCCTGTCCGACATGACCGGCTGGTCCGTCCTGGACAAGGACGCCATGACCCGTCGCATGACCGAACGCCTGCTCATCTCTTTGGGCGGCTACCCCCACGACCGCCACACCACCCTCTACCAGCGCGAGATCCGCTCCCACGAGTACCGGTGCCTGTTCAACAGCGCCTACGCCAACATCGACGCCAACGTCTACATGATCGTCTCCGCGCCCTTTGCCACCGAGCTCCACACCCCGGGATGGCTGGACCGCCTCACCCACCGCTGCAAGGCCAGAGGCGTGGACGTCGCCGCGATCTGGATCCACAGCGACAACGACACCATGCACGACTACATCGAAACCCGAGACGCCCCACGCGACGCCTGAAAGCTCAACCACTGGGACGAGTACAACCCTCCAGGACAGCCCGCCGCCCGGCATCACCACCACGATCGACAACCGTCACGGCGCAGCCCTCAGCCTCGCCGACCAAACCCGCACAGCCCTCCACAAACTCACGCCCTAACCCACGTGACACCCGTGACACCCGAGCCGGATGAGAACTCTCTCTACGTCTTCAAGTGCGCCCGCTCCGCGATCGCCGGCCTCCTGAGTGCCAGGCGCGCGGCTCCCGCGGCCGCTCCCCGTCCTCAGGAGCCACAACTGGCCATAGAGACATTCGAAAGACGTTCACAAGCGGTAACGTAGTGTCATACTTGGGAGGGTGCTTAGCTTGGCGGGCAAAGGTCCTAGGCCTAGAGTTTGTCCTTCGCATGAAGCGGAAAAGCACACTATAAGCGGGATGTCTCATGAAGGAAGCGTGAAGCCATGTCTGCCGCTGGACTCGATACACAACCAAGCGCAACAACTTATGAGCTTGAAGATCTGGTGGGCGAAGCCTGGAGCGGACGAGTTCGCGTTCCTCATTTTCAGCGAGATTTTCGCTGGGGTACTCAGGATGTAATTAGACTCTTCGACAGCATAATAAAGGGTTACCCCATCGGTAGCCTTCTGCTGTGGGTTCGCCAGTCGGGGCGCGACCGTATTACATTGGGCTCACTTTCAATCGATGCGCCAGGCGGGGACAACATCCTGTGGGTTGTCGATGGCCAGCAGCGCATCACTAGTCTAGCGAATGCTCTTCATCCCAAAGGAAATGAACATTCTCCATTCTCCATCTACTATGATCTAGCGAATCGAGAATTTATCGACTGCCCCAAGTTTCCGGATGCGAGCCAAGTTCCACTTCCGGTGCTTTTCGATCTAGACGAGTTGCTAAATTGGTTTTCCGGGCCCGGGCAGTCGAGTTCAGAGTACTTCCCTGAAGCGCGTCGTGTGGCCAAACTGCTTCGCCAGTATAAGGTTCCAGCATACTTGGTCCGTCAGCACGACGAACGAATTTTGACCGATATTTTCGACCGGATGAATAACTATGGGAAGCGGCTTAGTAGGGCCGAGATCTTCTCAGCTCTTTTTGCCGGACCAGAGGAAGGCGCGCCGGATCGTCTATCGATCCCTCGAATTGCGGAGCGTGTCGCTGCGCGTACTGGGTTCGGTATCATTGACGATAACACCGTGTTGCATACGATTTTGGCTCGGCGGGGCCCGGACCCGATGCGCGATATTCGCAGCGAATTCGACGACAGCAGTCGACGCACTGCACCGGAATTTCCTGGCGAGAAGCAAGATGCCGCTTATGAAGAGGGCGAGCAAGCTCTGGTCCGAGCAGTTACCTTCCTCCAGAACAGTGCAGGAGTCCCGCACCTCTCTTTGCTCACCTACAAGGCACTTCTTGTTGTCCTTACCAGGTTCTTCGCCCACTTTCCGAATCCCAATGAGCGAAACCTCCTGCTGCTTCGCCGCTTTTACTGGCGCGTGGCAGTGAGTGGACCCACAGTCTTCAAGGGTAGCTTCACACAAATGAGCCGCGTACTCTGTGCACTGGTAAAGCCAGGCGACGAGGAGGGCTCAATTACGGGGCTCATAAATTCAATGAATGAAGCGAATCCAGCCACTCCTAATAGTGAGCGCTTCCGAACTAACGAGGCTGTCGGCAAGATTATTCTATGTTCCTGGTGGGCGCTAAACCCTCGCTCTCCTGTCACGGGGCAGATTTATGATACTCGTGAATTGACCACTTTGCTCTCGGAACAGTCCACGGCAGCCTTGGCAGTTCATCGTTTCTATCGTCACGGGCTGACTGGTCGCCAGCAGCTCTGGGCAGCGAACCGGCTCTTCGTGCCAAGTGAGACCGACTCGGCGGACACGTTCCTTGAGGGAATAGCCCAACAACCGTTGGACATGGAAGATGACGTCTGGGAGCGCGTCCTCATATCCTATTGCCTTGATCGCACATCTGTGAAATTGTTCTCACAGGGCCACAAAGAACCGTTCCTTCTCCGCCGGCAAGAGGCAGTCACTGCAAATCTCGCGACATTCCTTGCTCGAATGGCAGAATGGAATTACGAGGACACTCCGCCGCTTGATTCCCTTGACCTGGACGAACTGGACGAATCTTCAAATGGCGTTGACTGAGAACTATTATGCAGTGTTGTTGCATGGGCAGCGCATCGGCACTCTCTGCCAAAAAGGCGACTATACCAGGTTCATGTTCAATGAAGACTACGTTGTAGATCCTTCACGTCCCGTTCTGGGACTGCGTTTTGAGGAAAATCTGCGTCGCCCTTATGCTTCTGCTTTACGACTTCCGCGCTGGTTCTCAAATCTTCTCCCCGAAGGGCCTCTCCGCGAGTGGATAGCGCAAGATCGGGATGTCGCCCTGGATCGCGAAATGGAGTTGCTAGCTCAGGTTGGTAGTGACCTGCCAGGTGCCGTGCAAGTATTTCCGGCAGACGGTCCGGATGGGAGTTGGCAGTGGCCGCTAGGTGAAATAATACCCGACCCACAGCAGTATTCGTCCTCAGCTCTCTCGCCTTGGCGTTTCTCCCTCGCTGGAGTTGCGCTTAAATTTTCGATGCTGGCCAGAGGTGATCGACTAACTGTGCCAGCGGTAGGCGAGCGTGGAGATTGGTTGGTCAAGTTTCCGGATTATCGCTTCCCGGATGTTCCGCGGAATGAGTTCTGCATGATGTCCCTTGCGCGCGAAGTAGGAATCAATACTCCTGATGTGCGCCTTATACATCGTGACGAACTAAGCGGTCTTCCAGATCGCATGTGGCCTAATAGTGAAGAATGGGCTTACGCGACACGTCGTTTTGATCGTCTTCCCGATGTAAATAGATCCACCGTTCATATTGAAGATCTTGCTCAGGTGCGAGACAAATACCCCCAGAATAAGTATGAAGGATCTTTTGAAACAGTCGCAGCACTGGTGTATCGAGGGCGTGACCTAGGTGCGCTGCAAGAGTTTGCTCGGCGCCTTGCCTTTGGAGTAATGATCGGCAATGGCGATTCCCATCTTAAAAACTGGTCGCTAATATATGCCGACCGTCGCATGCCGACACTGTCGCCGGTTTATGACCTGGTTTCGACTATGCCGTACTACGAGTCGGGCGAACAAAGAGAAGATCTTGGGCTGACCTTCTGCGGCAGTCGACGATTTGAATCAGTCTCTCTTGCATCGTTCCAAATTCTGGAGAGCAGGCTAGACCGGCGCTTCGGATTGACTGGCGCCAATTTGACCGATGTAGTGGCATCTGTTCGCGACAAAATGAGCGATGCTTGGAGTGAGCATCAGGAAAAGCTCAAGGATAGCCCTGGGTTGCTGTCTGCGGTTTCTGCTTGGCTTGCTAAGCATAATTTGAGCTGAGGGTGCTTTCGGCGCTGCGCTTCGGGGCACGGGTCGTACGCAAAGCGAGGGCTCGCGGCCGCGGCCCGCAATCCCTGGGAGCTTTGGGGTACGCCCGCACGGATCTGTTTGCCACACGCCTCGCCGTTCGCGGGCGCGCACCCCTCGGGACGGTGTGCGCGCTGATGGCGGTGCTAACCGAAGGCGTCTGATGACCTTGGATAGAAGTGGACGAGAGTGGGAGCTTGCAACGCTGGTCAGGAGACCGTGGGGGACGTCTGTTGACGGACTCGATCTTGCTGTGGATTAGAAGCCTAGTGCCTGGAATCCTTCTAGTGTGCACTATTTAAGGCTCTTTCTTATTATAGAAATGGGCCTTTGGATTGCCGAGGGAGCTTCGGCCTTCTGGATGGCGTAAGTTGCACTGCTGGGGGTTCGCTGCCGACCTTGTTAGGCGCCATCAGGTACCCGTAGGCATCCTTCCTATTCGCGATGCTCGTTCAAGCTCGGACAGCATGTGCGGCCACGCTCGCGTGGTCTGACAGGTTCGGGAGAGGAAAGCGGGGCCTGCGGTCCGAGGCAGGGTGGCGCTGCGGGAGGTCGAGGTCTTTGCTTGGATGGGCGCGGGTACCGCCAAGCGTGCCTGCGCTGGCGGTCTGCTGCGCGGCGAAGGACAGTGGGGACCAACCCATCGCCTGGCAGTAGGTCGGGCGGCCACGTACCCCCCTCCCGGATTCGACGTCGCCGACGGTGATCTTCTGTGGTCCCTTCCGTGGCAGTGCCACTGAACCTTCACCACCTCACGGTCTCTAGGAGCACCTTGGGGCAGGCATGGCGGACGATCCACACGGGGACGGTTCAGCGGCAGTTTGTTGGCCGCGAGCCGAGCTTGTGAAGGCGCGGTAGCGGTTCTGGCGAGGGCTTCGGTGCCGGGCGTTGCCGTCGAGGCACTTGTTTGGGATGGGTGGTTGTGTCGTTGGGGTGAAGATTAGTGGAGGCGGTCTGCGGTTTTTTGGGCTTCTTTTCTTACGGCCTCCAGGAAGGCGGTGTGGACCTGTTCGTCGAGTTCTTCTGCGTAGGCCTCGTCTTCGGTGTCCGGGATGTCGAGGTCGGCGGATTCTGAGTAGATCAGCCAGCAGGCCCGGATTCCGGTGAGGAGGTCTTCCAGGAGGTCCAGGGCGGGGCGGGTGGGGTCGAGTGTGGTCAGTCTGACCTCCGCGAGCAGGGAGGCGGGGAGGTCGGGGTAGCGGTCGGCGAGTTCGTCCAGTTCGGCGAACCTCACCTGGAGTTCCTCGACGTCGTAGACGTAGCCTTCGGCGACGGCCATGGCTTCGGCGAGCAGGTGTGTCACCGCGTCGTAGGGCGAGAGGCCCTCTTGCATGAGTTCGAGGACGATCGTCGGCGTGCGGTAGGGGAGCGCTTCGATGTTGTCGGCGTCTCGGACGATCGCCGTCGGAGCGATGCCCGAGGCTTTGGCGGTGACGTCGGCCGCCGCCTGGAGCCAGTGGGCGGCCGCTACGGCCGAGGCGGCGGGGTCCAGGTCGGTGAACAGGGCGGGGTCGCCGAGGGGGCCGGTGCGGAGGAGTTCGTCCGCGGCGGCGATCTGGGCTGGGGAGGCGCCTGCTCGGGTCAGGGTGACGGCGTGGGCGGCCCGTCCGGTGAGGTCGCCGAGGCCGGCTCGTTCGATGGCGTCCAGCTCGGTGCGGACCTCACGGATCACGGCGTCCGAGAGCTTGTCGTCGGAGATGGCGTGGAGGGCCCTTCCGACGTGGTGGGCGCTCTCCTCGACCGGGTCGTAGGAGACGACCATGGTTCCCCCGTCGGGGAGGTTCGGATTCTCCAGGATCTCGGGGACTTTCGGCAGCACGGCCTGGGTCTGGGCGCGTCGCCAGCCTTCGCTGTTCTCCTCCAGGCTTCCGGCGGCTTCGGGCGGGTGCGTGTACGTCCGCCACAGGGCGCCCGACAGCGTGGTCAACGCCTCCGCCAGGCGCAGGGCGTCCCTGTCTTTGGTGCTCTCCGGGACTGCGGCCACCGGCGCGAGCCGGTGGCCGGTCCCGGTTCCCCAGATGGCCGACAGCGAACGTTGCTGGTCGTCGTATGCGTACAGCGTCACCGTGTGGTCCTTCCGCTGCGGTAAAGGGCAGGTGCCCCTTCGCATTATCGGGAAAAGGACCGTGGCTCGTGGGCTATTGCGGTTGTGAGTTTTGTGCTGTTATCGCTCCTTTGAGCGGGAAATGGGGTCGATATTGGCCCCCGCGGGAGCGGGCTATGCGGGGGTCGAGTAGAGGACGGAGAGGAAGCGGATCAGGAGGGATTCGCGGGTGGTGGGAGGGAGGGCGTTCAGGACGGTGTTGACGAAGGCCATCTCCGGAGTGGCCTCGGAGTTCAGGTCCACGCCCACCGAGGTCAGCAGGGCGGCGAAGTCGGCGTCGGTCACGGCGGTCAGGTCCAGGGTGGCCAGGGCGTCGATCAGGTCGGACGGGACGTCCGGCGGGCCGGCTTCGCGGGCGGCCTTGGCGGAGTCGGCCAGGGCTGCGAGGAGGGCCTCGACGTCGGTGACGCCGGTCAGAGTGAAGTGGAGGTTGGCGGGGAGGCCCTGGTAGGTGAGCTGGGGCTGGAAGAACCAGCCGCGGGTCCGGGCCTGGTCGGCGAGGACGAAGACGTCCAGGCCGGGGTCGTCGGAGGTGACGGCGACGAGGGGGACGGACGGGTCGCCCAGGACGCGCAGGCCCGGGATGTCGGCGATGCCCGCGCGGAGGCGGTCGGCGGCGGCCATGGCGGCGGCGGTCAGGTCGCGGTAGCCGTCCGCGCCGAGCGCGCGGAGCGTGGCCCAGGCGGCGGCGAGGGGGCCGGCGCTGCGGCTGCTCTGCACGGTCGAGTTGATCACGGTGTAGCCGGGCCACTCGGCGGACGCGTAGTAGGCGTGGCGGCGGAGGGCCTCGTCCGCGAAGAGGACGACCGAGGCGCCCTTCGGCGCGTAGCCGTATTTGTGCAGGTCGCAGGAGAGGGACGTGACGCCCGGGACGGACAGGTCGAAGGGCGGGACGGCGCGGTCGGTCATCCAGGGCAGGACCCAGCCGCCGACGCAGGCGTCCACGTGGCAGAGGATCCCGGCTTCGGCGGCGAGCGCGGCGAACTTCTCGACCGGGTCGAGCACGCCGTGCGGGTAGGACGGCGCGGAGCACACGACCAGGACGGTCCGCGGGGTGAGGGCGGCGCGGGTGGCCTCGGGGTCGGCGCGGAAGGTGTCCGGGTCGACCGGGATCGTCACGACCTCCAGGCCGAGGTAGTGCGCGGCCTTGCGGAAGGCGGGGTGGGCGGTGGCGGGCAGGACGAGCTGCGGGCGTCCCTCGACCGGACGGGCGTCCCGGGCGGCCTTCACCGCGAGCATGATCGACTCGGTGCCGCCGCTGGTGAAGACGCCGGGGGTGGCCGGCGTGCCGCCGAGCCGGACGGCGACCGCCGCGACGATGGACCGCTCCAGCGCCACGATGCTGGGGAACGCGGTCGGGTCCAGGCAGTTGACCTCCAGCAGCTCGCGGTGCGCGGTGGCGGCGAGGTCGTGCACGGCGTCGCGTCCGGTGTCGTAGACGTAGGCGGTGACCCGGCCGCCGCGTACGGGCAGGTCCCCTGCGCGGAGGCGGGCGAGCTCGGCGAGGACGTCGGCGGCCGGACGTCCGGACTCGGGGAGGGCGGTTTCAGGCGACATGGGGGTGGGGCTCTCCGGTGGGTCGGTGGGCGGCGGCCAGCCCGCGGTAGGCCAGCAGGAGGGGGACGCTCAGCAGGAGGAGGACGGCCGGGACCAGCGTGTATCCGGCGGTCAGCCCGGTCAGGGCCGAGTCCGGCTGCCGGACGGGGGTGTCGAGGTCGGACGAGTGGAAGGACGTCACCGCGAGGATCAGCGCGAAGACGCCCGGCCCGAGGGCCATCGCGCCGGTCTCGGCGGCCGTCCAGATGCCGGTGAAGGCGCCGGGCTGCGCCTGTCCGGTGCGTCCGGCGTCGGCGCGGACGGTCTCGGGCAGCAGGGACAGCGGCAGGAGCTGGAGGGCGGCGTAGCAGACGCCGACCAGCGCGGTCAGCGCGAGGACGGTCGCGGTCGATCCGGCGGTGACGGCGGGCAGCAGGGCCACGTCCGTGACCGCGAACAGAGCCACCGCGGTGATGTAGCAGCCGACGTGACCGTACCGGGCGGCGAGACGGCGCCACAGGGGGACGGCCACCGCGCTGGGTCCGACCATGCAGACGAACATCACCGAGGTCAGGCCGTGGTCGTCCAGCCGGTAGACGGCGACGTAGGGCGCGCCCGCCAGCATGATCGCGACGGCGAGGGACTGGGCGGCGAACGCGCCGAGCAGCGCGAAGAACGGCCGGTTGCCGCGGGCGGCGCGCAGCGCGGCGGCGAGGCCGAGCGGACGCGGCCCCGGACGCGCCGGGATCCACCGGGTGGCGAGGGCACTGACCAGCATCGCCGCGCCCATCAGCAGCCCGATCGCGACGCCCATGACGGCGTGCCCGCCGCGTCCGCCGCCGGCGGCGTCCGACAGCGCGGGGGCGACACCGCCCGCCAGCAGGATGCCGACCGTGAGGCAGACGATCCGCCACGCCATCGCGCGTCCGCGTTCGGCGGGAACCTCGGAGATCTCGGCGGGCAGCGCGACGTACGGCACCTGGAAGCACGCGAACGCGCTCGCGGCCAGCAGGAACGCCAGGCCGGACCAGATCGCGGCGAAGCCCGGGCCGTCCACCGGCGCGGCGAACATCGCGGCGAACAGGACGGGCAGGGTGACCGCTCCGGCGAGCAGCAGCCGGGTGCGGTGCCCGGTGCGGACGGCCTCGCGGTCGCTGGCGGCCCCGACGACCGGGTTGAGCAGGACGTCCCATGCCTTCGGGACGACGAGGACGGCGCCCGCGATCCCCGCCGCGACGCCCATCACGTCGGTCAGGTAGTAGAGGAGGAGCAGGCCGGGGACCGCGGAGAACACGCCCGTCCCGACCGAGCCGATGCCGTAGCCGAGCAGCCGGCGGCGCGACAGGGCGGTGGTCACGGGGTGATCCCGAGCGTGGCGGTCACCATGCGCCGCATGTGGGCGCGGAAGCGGATCAGCGCGCTCGGGTCGTCCATCCGGTGCCGCTGGCCGTCCTCGCGCAGGACGCCGCCGCGGGCGAAGCCGTGCGTGCACCAGATGACGCTCCACACGACGTACTCGAGGTCGATGTCCTCGCCGGCGACCTTGCCGATGGCCTCCCCGACCATCTCGATCAGCGGCTGGACGTAGGCGTTCTCCAGATGGGCCACGTCCGAGGCGTCCGACTGCCACCGGTGCACCCACAGCGCGGGGATCTCGGGGTTGGCGGCGCAGAAGTCGACGTAGTGGTCGAGCAGCAGCAGGACGCTCTCGAGGTCGGGGGTGAGGCGGGCGGTCACCTCCTCCAGCGCGGCGCGTTCCTTCCGGTGCGCGCGCTCCATGACCGCCAGGTACAGGTCGCGTTTGCTGCCGACGTGGTAGGCGACCGTGGCGATGTTCAGCCCGGTCGCCTCCGCGATCAGCCGCGTGGAGGTCCCGTCGTAGCCGAGGTCCGCGAAGAGCCGGGTCGCGACCTCGAGGATCCGCTCGCGTGCGGAGTCGCCGCTCATGGGGTCAAACTAGGACCCGGCTCCCATCTCCGTCAATCACTTGATGGAATGTCCTGGACGGCTCGCGGTCGGGCGGTTCCGAGCTCCAGAGACTCCGACTCGGGGCTGTAAGCTCCGTTGTCCCCTGGTTTGGAGGAGATCGGTGTGGCGGGTCTAGGGATCATGGAAGTCCTACTGCTGCTGTTCGTCCTCGGTGGCGGGGTGCTCCTGCTGGTCGGGCTCGGTTTCGTGTTCGGGCGGATGAGCAAGCGGCGCTGACGCGTGATCCGGGGGTGGGGGTGAGGCGTCCGGAAGAGGCGAGGCCGGTACTTTGTCGGCCCTCACCCCCCCAGCCGGTAGGAGGAGATCTCCTTGTCGATCGCTTTTCTCGGTTTTGCTGGTCCTGCTGCTCCTCGCAGTGCTGGAGCTTCTCGGAGGGTTCGTCGTCCTGCTGGTGATGCTGCTCAAGCGACGCTGACGGACGCGCGCTCATGAAGCGGGCGGACGGGTGCCTTGGGTCGGTGGGCGGGCTCGGCGGCATCGCGCGACGCTCTTTTGGGAGGTTTTGTCGGGAGGGTGTCGGAGTCTGCGCCTAGTGTTCCGGCTATGGGCGGGATCCGGTATGTGCGCGGAGACGCGACCTCTCCGCAGGCCAAGGGCGTGAAGGTGATCGCGCACGTCTGCAACGACCTCGGCGGCTGGGGGAAGGGGTTCGTGCTCGCCGTGTCGCGCCGGTGGGACCAGCCGGAGCGCGCCTACCGCGAGTGGCACCGGAACCGGGCGAAGAACGACTTCGGCCTCGGCGCGGTGCAGTTCGTCCAGGTCGAGCAGTACGTCCACGTGGCGAACATGGTCGCGCAGCGCGGGACCAAGCGCGGCAGCAAGGGCGTGCCGATCCGGTACGACGCGCTCGGCAGGTGCCTGGACGGCGTCGGCGCGCGCGCCCTCGAACTGGAGGCGTCCGTCCACATGCCGCGCATCGGCTGCGGGCTGGCGGGCGGACGCTGGTCAGAGGTGGAACCGCTGATCGAACGGCACCTGGTCGAGCGAGGCGTCCCCGTGACCGTCTACGACATCGACTGACCACCGGACCGTCCGACGCGGCACGTCCCCCCAACGCGGCAACTCCGACGCGGCACGTCCGACGCGGCACGTCCGACGCGGCACGGCCGACGCGGCGCGGCCGGAAGGTCGGCCGGGCTGTTCCGCGGTGCTCGTGGATGGACGGCGGCGGCGCGGGGCTGATGGCCGCGTCGCGTCTCGTCCCCCTGCGGAGGGCGGGCAACGGGCTCCGCGCCGCGCCGTCGGCTACATGAGCGATGCGGCGGCCGGCCGGGTCAGTTCGGCTTCTTCTGCGGCTCGCGGACGGCGAGGGCGGTGCGGACGTCGCCGGTCCGGTCGCCGAACACCACGACCTGGTCGCCGTTCGCCACGGCGTTCAGGTCGGCCTTGGCGCGGGCCTTCATGACCCGGGTCTTGCCGTTGACCGTCCACGTCCAGCTCACGCCGTCCGCGCTCTTCACGGTCAGGGTGGTGCCGGACTTGCCGGTGACCTGGCCGCGCTGCCAGGAGACCAGCTTGAACGTGTTGTCCTTGGCCTTCACGGTGGCCTCGCCATGGACGCCGCGCATGCCGCCGCCGAAGCCGCCGTGCCCGCGCATCCCGTCCTTGCCGCCGTGACGCCAGTGGCCGCCGTCGTGGCCCTTTCCGTCGTGCGCCTTTCCGGACGCGGACGGGGACGGGGACGGGTTCGCCGCGAAGGCGGGAACCGCGGCGTACAGACCTACACCGAGCAAACCAGCGGCGGCGACACCGGCCGCCATCGTCTTCTTGTTGGCTCTCATGGCACCCAGCGAACCCGACCGTCCTGGAAGTTGGGCCGGGAAGACCCTGAGAAAAACCTGAGAATGGCCGGAAAGCCGCCCCGGGGCCGCCCCGAACCCGTCGTGACCTGCCGGGTTACGCTCGGACGGACGGGACGGACCCGGAGGAGGATGGCCTTGGACGCGTTCATCGCCGGAATGCCCAAGTGCGAGCTGCACCTGCACATCGAGGGCACCCTCGAACCCGAGCTCAAGATGCTGCTCGCCGAGCGCAACAACGTGAGGATGCCGTACCGGACGGTCGAGGAGGCCCGCAACGCCTACAACTTCGACAGCCTCACGTCCTTCCTGGTCGGCTACTACGAGAGCATGAACGTCCTGCTGACCGAGCAGGACTTCTACGACCTGGCCACCGCCTACCTGACCAAGGCCGCGTCGCAGAACGTCCGGTACGCGGAGATCTTCTTCGACCCGCAGGCGCACACCTCGCGGGGCGTGCCGTTCGACATCGTGATCCGCGGGCTGCGCCGGGCGATCATGGACGGCGAGCGGCTGCACGGCGTCCGCGCCCAGCTGATCATGTGCTTCCTGCGGGACTTCTCCGCCGAGTACGCGATGGCGACGCTCCTGGAGTCGCTGCCGTACCGCGAGTGGATCGTCGGCGTCGGCCTGGACTCCGACGAGCGCGGCAACCCGCCGGTGAAGTTCGAGAAGGTGTTCGCGCGGGCGCGCCGGGAGGGCTACCTGCTCACCGCGCACTGCGACATCGACCAGCCCGACACCCACGAGCACATCCGGCAGTGCCTGGACGTCCTCGGCGTCGACCGCATCGACCACGGCTCCAACGCCCTCGAGGACGAGTGGCTCACCGAGGAGATCGGCCGCCGGGGCCTCGGCTTCACCGTCTGCCCGGTGTCGAACGGCTTCGTGACGTCCGACATGAAGGCCGCCGAGATCCGCCGGATGCTCGACCTCGGGCTCAAGGTGACGATCAACTCCGACGACCCCGCCTACTTCCTCGCCTACGTCACCGAGAACCTCCAGGCCGTCCAGCGCAAGCTGGACCTGACCCGCGACGAGGTCCTCCGCTTCGAGCGCAACGCCTTCGAGATCGCCTGGCTCCCGCGCGCCGCCAAGGACGCCTACCTGGCCGAACTGGACGAGTACGCGGCGACGGCCGCCGCGACCGCCGCCACCCCGGCCGACGCCGCCGACTGACCCCACGGCTGACGGACCCCCGCCGGACTGACGGACCGCCGGACTGCTCGACGATCAGTGCCGACTGAGCCTGCTGCTGACGGAGCACCGGGACTGACGGATCACCGGGGGGTGATGGATCACCGGGACTGATGGACCACCGTGGCTGAAGGGCCACCGTGGCCGACTGATCCCGCGGTCGCCTGATCCCGCGGTCGACGGAGCACTGCGGCTGACGGACGACCGGGCTGACCGGGCAGCGCGGCTGACTGGCGACTGGGGGCCGGCGGTCACCGTCGGCCATCCGCGTCCGCGCGGACGCATCGACCGGCGGCCGGCCCTTCCGGCCTCCTGGCCGGTCCGTGTGTCCAGGCGGGCCGTGTGTCCGGGCGGGCCGGTGGGCGGCCGGTGTGTCCGGGCGGGTCGGCGGGCGGCCGGGGAGTCCGGGCGGGTCGGCGGGCGGCCGGTGTGTCCGGGCGGGTCGGCGGGTGGTCGGGGTGGCTGCGGGTCAGGGTTCGGTGGTGAGGACCTCCAGGACCTGGTCGCCGAACTTGGCGAGCTTGTTCTCGCCGACGCCGCTGATGGTGCTGAGCTCGGCGAGGGACGTGGGGTTGGCCGTGGCGATCTCGCGCAGGGTCGCGTCGTGGAAGATGACGTAGGCGGGGACGCCCTGCTCCTTGGCCGTCGCCGCGCGCCAGGCGCGCAGGCGCTCGAAGAGCGGCATGGCCTCGGCGGGCAGCTCGACGGCGGCCTTGCGCTCGCGGGTCGACTTCGCGGCGGCCTTCGCCGGGGTCGCGCGTTCGGGTTCGCGGCGCATCAGGACCCGGCGGTCGCCGCGCAGCACCGTGGCGCTCTGCTCGGTGAGCACGAGGGTGCCGTGGTTGCTCTCGACCGCGAGCAGGCCCTGCGCGAGGAGCTGCCGGATCACGCCGCGCCACTCCACGTCGCGCAGGTCCGAGCCGACGCCGAAGACCGACAGCGAGTCGTGGTCGAACTGGATGACCTTGGCGTTCTTCTTGCCGACCAGGATGTCGACGATGTGGCTCGCGCCGAACTTCTGCCGCCGCTCGCGCTCCAGCCGGACGATCGTGGACAGCACCTTCTGCGCCGGGATCGTCCCGTCCCAGGACTCGGGCGGGGACAGGCAGGTGTCGCAGTTGCCGCACGGCTCGGACGGCTGCCCGAAGTAGTTCAGCAGCTGGACGCGTCGGCACTCGACCGTCTCGCACAGCGCGAGCATCGAGTCGAGGTGGAGGGCCTGGCGGCGCCGGTGCTGCTCGTCGCCCTCCGAGCCGTCGATGAACTTGCGCAGGTTGACGACGTCCTGGAGGCCGTAGGCGAGCCAGGCGGTGGACGGCAGGCCGTCGCGTCCGGCGCGCCCGGTCTCCTGGTAGTAGCCCTCGACGGACTTCGGCAGGTCGAGGTGCGCGACGAACCGGACGTCCGGCTTGTCGATGCCCATCCCGAACGCGATCGTCGCGCAGACGACCAGGCCGTCCTCGCGCAGGAAGCGGGACTGGTTCGCGGCGCGGACGGGCGCGTCGAGGCCCGCGTGGTACGGGATCGCCTCGACGCCGTTCGCGGTCAGGAACTCGGCCGTCTTCTCCACCGACGAGCGGGACAGGCAGTACACGATGCCCGCGTCACCGGCGTGCTCGGTCTTCAGCAGCTGGAGGAGCTGCCGCTTCGGGTCGCTCTTCGGGACGATCCGGTACTGGATGTTCGGCCGGTCGAAGGACGCGACGAAGTGCCGGGCGTCGGTGAGCTTCAGCCGGGTCGCGATCTCCTGCCGGGTGGCCGGGGTGGCGGTCGCGGTGAGCGCGATGCGCGGCACGTCCGGCCAGCGTTCGTGCAGGTGGGACAGCATGAGGTAGTCGGGCCGGAAGTCGTGCCCCCACTGCGACACGCAGTGCGCCTCGTCGATCGCGAACAGCGCGATCGTGCCCCGGTCGAGCAGCTCGACCGTCGCCGGGACGCGCAGCCGCTCGGGCGCGAGGTAGAGCAGGTCGAGCTCGCCCTGGAGGAACTGGGCCTCGACGACGCGGCGCTCCTCGAAGTCCTGGGTGGAGTTGAGGAAGCCGGCGCGGACGCCGAGCGCGCGCAGCGCGTCCACCTGGTCCTGCATGAGGGCGATCAGCGGGGAGATCACCACGCCGACGCCCTTCCGGACCAGCGCGGGGATCTGGTAGCACAGCGACTTGCCGCCGCCGGTCGGCATCAGCACGAGCGCGTCGCCG
Source organism: Actinomadura logoneensis (assembly GCF_003428695.1). Lineage (GTDB taxonomy): Bacteria > Actinomycetota > Actinomycetes > Streptosporangiales > Streptosporangiaceae > Spirillospora > Spirillospora logoneensis. The sequence continues at coordinate 4,400 of NZ_QURH01000211.1, read as the reverse complement.
CCGTCCGCGACGTGCTCGATGATCTCCTGCTGGCCGTCCCGGAACGCGTCGTAGCCGAAGACGCGGCGCAGCACCTCGATGGGCGTGCCGTACTCGGGGTGCGGCGGCGGGAGCTCGCCGCGCTCGGCGGGTCCGGGACCCGGCTCGCCGTACGCGTCGAAGTCCGGCGGAGGGAGGCCCTCGTCGGCGTAGGCGAGGTCGGCCTCGCTCAGGTACTCGTCGTACGGGGGCGGGAACCCGTCGTCCTCGGGAGAAGCCACCGAGTCATACTATGAGCGCCCGCCGACAGCCGAGGCCCTTCCCGCCGACCTGTGGACAACCTCCGCCGACGGGACGGACCGGGCACCCGCCGAAGCCGTCCAGGCGCTCCTTGATCGCCGTCCAGGCACTGCCCGAAGGCCGCCTGCGCACTGGCCGTGGGCCGCCCGCAGACCTCTGAAGGCCGCGTGCGCGCTGGCCGATGGCCGTTCCGGTCCTGGCCGATGGGCGTTCCGGTCCTGGCCGATGGGCGTTCGGGTGCGGGGCGTGCGGGGAAGGGCGGCCGGGCCGTCGGGGACGGTCGGCCGCCGGGTTCCAGGGGATGGGCTAGAGGTCCCTGAGGACGGTCGGTGTGAGTTCGTCCAGCGAACTGATCTTCAGGGACGCGAGCGCCAGCGCGTCCTCCGCCGGGGGATAGCGCGGGTGGGGGACGGCGACGACCCGCATCCCGGCCGCGTGCGCCGAGCGGAGGCCGTTGCTGGAGTCCTCGACCGCCACGCACGCCTCGGCCGCGACCTCCAGCCGCGCGGCGGCGGCGAGGTAGCCGTCCGGGGCGGGTTTGCCCAGGTCGACGTCCTCGGTGGAGACCAGCGTGCGGAAGCGCCCGGCGATGCCGAGGCGGCCCAGCACGAGCTCGATCAGGACGCGCGGCGACGAGCTGGCGACCCCGAGCGGCCGGAACTCCGCCAGCCGCTCGACGGCCTCGACGGCGCCCGGCATCACCGGGACCTCGTCGGCGTAGCGGCGGGACATCCGGTCCACGACCTCGTAGGCGACCTGCTCGGCCGTGGCGTCGCCGCCGATCACGTCCGTGGCCAGGTACGCGGCCCACTCGGGGGTGTTCATGCCCATGAGCCGCTCCTGGGTGTCGGAGTGCCAGGTTCCGCCCCTGTCGGCGACGTAGCCGCGGCGGACCTCCTCCCACACCGGCTCGGAGTCGACCAGCACGCCGTCCATGTCGAAGACGACGGCCTGCGGGATCGTCATCAGGGGGTCCCTCCTTCCGGCCGGACCGCGACCGGACCGAAACGTGGCTCGGGAACGACCCTTACCCCGGCCGGGCTTCCGTCAACCGGGCTGACCTGCACAAATCTTCGGAAATGGGCATAGAACGGGCGACTTCTGGCATGGTGGGGCACCCCCGCTACAGGAGAGGAGAACGCCCAGATGCTGTTCTTCGGACTGATCCTCGCCGTCGCCGCCGTCGCGTTCGGCACGGCGGTCGTCGTCTTCGACACCGGTCCCGCGCACCTGACCCTCTTCGACCGGCAGGTCCCCGGAATCACCTCCCTCTGGCAGGTCTTCCTCGCCGGAGCGGGCACCGCCGTGCTGTTCGTGCTCGCGATGATCATGCTGTGGGTCGGCTTCGGCCGGATGCTGGCGAACCGCCGGGACCTGCGCGACTCCCTGACCACCCTGGAGATGGAGAAGAAGGAGCTGCAGGAGCAGCTTGCCCGCGCGCGGCGCGGTGACGGACCCGACCGTCCGGGCCGCCGCGCCGCCGACGCCCCGACCGCGGACCGTCCCGCCCGTGGGGACGGTCCGCGCTGGTCGGAGGCCCCTGCGCCGGTGAACGCCGGACCGGCGCCGGAGGGCGACGCTCCCGTGTCCGCTCCCGGGCGTCGCCGCCGCCGGCCTGCTCCCGCCCCCGCCGGTGCTCCCGCTTCGGCCGGTGCTCCCGCTTCGGCCGGTGCTCCCGCGCCCGCTCCGGCCGGTGCGCCCGTTTCCGGCGGTGCGCCGAGGCCGGTTCCGACCTCGTCCGCGCGAGGCGGTCAAGGCGGCCCGCCCCGTCCGGCGGGCGATCCCGCCGCGACGACCGTGGCCGGACGCGGCGGACCGTCCCGGCAGGGCGGCCCGCGCATCGACGCGGCGTCCCCGTTCTTCGACAGGGCCGAGTGACGATGGCGCGGGTCGTCCTCGCAGAGGAGGACCGGGCCGTGGAAGTAGCCGTGCGGAGGGATGACCGCCGCACGTCCGGGAGTGAAGGATCGTAGTCGTGCGAATCATCATCAAGGTTGCGATCACGGCGGTCGCGCTGTGGGTGGCGGAACTGCTCATCCGCGGCATCACCGTCACCGGCGACAGCGCCGGAAGGCGCGCGCTCACGCTGCTCGGCGTCGCGGTGATCTTCGGCGTGGTGAACGCCGTCCTCAAGCCCATCATCAAGACCCTCGGATGCGCCTTCTACGTCCTCACCCTCGGGCTCATCGGCCTGGTCGTGAACGCGCTGCTGCTGTTGCTGACCAGCTACCTGGCCGGCAGGTTCGACCTCCCCTTCCACGTCGACGGCTTCTGGCCCGCCTTCTGGGGCGCCATCGTCGTCGGGGTCGTCGGCTGGCTGCTGCACGTCCTGATCCCCGGTGACGACGACGAGGACGACTGACGGAGCGGCCCCCGCCCGCGACGAGAACACCCGCGCCTCCTGCCTCCGCAGGACGGCGCGGGTGTCGTCGTTTCCAGGCCGTGTTGATCGCAGCCCCGGCCCACTCCGCTCGCCCAGGGGCTCGCTACGTGACCGTGCCTGGGCGAACGCGGCATCGCTTCGCGATCTGCCCGGCTCCGCTCGCCTCCGGCTTCGCTTCCCCGGGCAGGTCACGCGTTCGCGCGTGTGGTCGAGGCCCCTCGAGACAGGCCCTTGCCTAGGCCGGGTCGTTCGAGGAGTCCCGCTCTCGACGGCCGTGCGCGACGTCCTCGGGATGAGCGGCGGGGGCGTCGGCGGGGACGGGCGCGGGGAGCGTCGCGTCCGTCGCCCCTGCTCCCGCCAGGTCTGAGGGCGCGGGTGCGGGCGCGGGAAGCGTCTCGTCCGCCGGTCCGGCCTCGGGTGCCGTCAGCTCTGTGGGGACGGGCGCTGGGAGGGTGGCGTCCGCCGGGCTCGCCTCGGTCGCGGGCAGATCCGCCGGGTCCGCTGCGGGGTGCGCGGCTTCGGCCGGGCCTGGCTCGTTGCTCGGCAGGTCGGCAAGGACCGGCTCCGGAAGGGTGGCGTCGGCCGGTCCCGGTTCGGAAGTGTGCAGCTCCGCCGGCGCCGGCGCGGGCTGCGTGGCGTTCGCCGGGCTCGGTTCGGGGGCGGGGAGATCGGCGGGGGCGGATGCGGGACGCATGGCCTGTGTCGGGTCCGGCTCCACGTCCGGCAGATCGACCGGTGCGAGGTCTACCAGCGTGGCGTCGGCCGGCCTGGGCTCCGGAGCGTGCAGATCCGCGGGATGCGTGGCCTCCGTCCCCTCCGGCTCCGGCAGGTCGGTAGGCAGCGGCTCCAGACGCGTCGCGTCGGCCGGTTCTGACGGTGATGCGGGGAGGTGCGCCGGGGACGGCTCGGACGACGGGAGGGCGTTCGTCGGGTCGGACGGCGCGTCGTCGGCGTCCACAGAGGATTCCGGCACGTCCGCGGTGTGCGCGGCGGAGTCCGGTGTGTCTGCGGCGTGCGCGGGGGAGTCCGGCACGTCCGCGGCGTGTGCAGCGGAGTCCGCCGTGTCCGCGGCGTGCGGGGTGGACTCCGGTACGTCCGCGGCGGGTGCGGGGGATTCGGGCGTGTCCTCGGTGGGAGGCTGCGCGTCCTCGGGGGTGGGGCCGGTGAGCAGGGTCCAGTGGGGGGCGTGGACGGCGCCGATGAGCAGGTCGTCCGGGGCCAGCCGCTCGGTGCCGGTGACCAGCAGTTCGTCGAAGTCGCCGGGGTCGGCGGACGAGACGGCGAGCGGTGAGCCGCCGACGACGCTCGCGCGCCGCAGCAGCGTCCGGGCGAACTCGGAACCGGCGTCGTGCGGGCTGTCGTCGAGCGCGGCGAGGAAGCCGGTGAGCTCCTCGATCCGGGACATCGCGCGCTCCTGGACGGCGGGGAGCCGGGCGGTGTCGGGCTCCTCGTCGCCGCAGAGGGCCGCGACCTGGTCGCGGGAGCGCTCGGCGGCCTCGACGGCGACGGCGAGGTCGGCCTCGTCCTCGGCGTTCTCGGTCTCCGCGGTCGAGCGGCGCTCGGCGAGCGCGGCCTCGGTCTGGCCGATCCGGTCCGTGGTCGCCGCGACGTCCGCCTCGGCCCGGGTCAGGGCCGCCTCGGCGAGCTCGCGGGCGGTGCGGGCGACGGCGAGCCGTTCCTCGGCGGCGCGCGCGGTCTGCTCGGCGTAGCGGGCCGCCGCGCCCGCCTGGGTGGCGTG
>NZ_QURH01000194.1 GCF_003428695.1 Actinomadura logoneensis | reverse complement strand
GGCCGAGGCCGCCATCCGCCACGCGCGCCGCCAGGCCGGACCGTCCAGCCCCGCGACCCAGGGCGCGCCGGGCCGCAGATCGACCATGCCGTCCGGCGCGACGGGCTCGTGCGGCCCGGGGCCCTCCCACACCGGACGCGGCGCCGCGACGACCTCGGTCACGTACGTCCCGGAGCCGTGCCGCCCCTCCAGCCAGCCCTCCGCGTACAGCTGCCCGTACGCCTCGGTGACCACCGTCCGGCTGACGCCGAGCGCCGCCGCGAGCGCCCGCCCGGACGGCAGCCGCTCCCCCGCCACGAGCCGGCCGTCCCGCAGCGCGGCCCGCAGCTGGTCCGCGAGCTGCACGCCGAGCGGTTCCGGCCGCTCCCGGTCCACGGTGAGCGGCAGGTCGAACGTCGCCAAAGTGGTCTCCCGCAATCCCCTCGAAGTGGCCCTTTGCCGTGGTCCACCGGCCTCCTAGCGTAGGTCTCCATGAGCACTGGACACCCGCCGCCGCTGTCCGCCACCGCCCGCACCTCCCTCGGCCGCAAGCGCGACCGGGGCCGGACCGACCGCGCCGAGCTGCACGCCGTCCTGGACGAGGGCCGCGTCTGCCACCTCGGCGTCGTGGTGGACGGCGCGCCGCGCGTCCTGCCGACCGCCTACGGACGCGACGGCGACACCCTCTACCTGCACGGGTCGTCCGGGGCGTCCAGCCTGCTGGCGGCCCCGACGGGAGAGATCTGCGTCACGGTCACCCACCTGGACGCCCTGGTCCTCGCCCGCTCGGCGAACAACCACTCGATGAACTACCGCAGCGCGATGATCTACGGGGTCCCGCGCCGGGTGACCGACGACGCCGAGAAGCTGCACGGGCTGCGCGCGGTGGTGGAGCACATCACCCCGGGGCGGTGGGACGTCATCCGCGCCCCGAACCGCAAGGAGCTGGCGTCCACCGCCGTCCTCGCCCTCTCCCTGGACGAGGCGTCGGTGAAGATGCGCGGCGGCCAGGTCGTGGACGAGCCGGAGGACTACGCGCTGGACGTCTGGGCGGGCCTGGTCCCCGTCCACCAGACCTACGGCGTCCCGGTCCCCGATCCGGCGCTGCGGCCGGGCCTTCCGGTGCCCGGGCACATCCTGGCCACGTTCCCTACCGGATGACCCACCGCAGGCCAAGGGGCCGTATGGTGAAGCCATGAATGAGCGGCTCGTTTGGGTGGACTGTGAGATGACCGGCCTCGACCTGCGCCACGACGCGCTGATCGAGATAGCCGCCCTGGTCACCGACAGCGAGCTCAACATCCTCGACGAGGGCGTGGACGTGGTGATCAAGCCCCCGCAGGAGTCCCTCACCCAGATGAGCAAGGTCGTGCGCGACATGCACACCTCCTCGGGCCTGCTGGACGTCCTGGCCGGCGGCGTCACCCTCGCCGAGGCCGAGCAGACCGTGCTGGACTACGTCCGCAAGCACGTCCGGGAGCCGAAGAAGGCCCCGCTCTGCGGCAACTCCATCGCCACCGACCGCTCCTTCCTCGCCCGGGACATGCCCGCCCTGGACGGGCACCTCCACTACCGCATGGTGGACGTCTCCTCGATCAAGGAGCTGTCCCGGCGCTGGTACCCGCGCGCCTACTTCGCCAGCCCGGAGAAGAAGGGCGGCCACCGCGCGCTCGCCGACATCACCGAGTCGATCGTCGAGCTCCGCTACTACCGCGCCGCCGTCTTCGTCCCCCAGCCCGGCCCGGACTCCGACACCGCGCGCGCCCTGGCCGCCGAGGTCCTCTCCCAGTCCTGATCCCGCCTCCCGCAAGAGAGTGCGCGACCACCCCCCGCGAACCGCTACACTGATTCTCGCCGGGCAAGCCCCGGCCCTGGTGGGTGTAGCTCAGCTGGCAGAGCACTTGGTTGTGGTCCAAGATGTCGGGGGTTCAAGTCCCCTCACTCACCCCAGGTGAGAGCCCGGTTCCGATCACGGAACCGGGCTTCTCCGTTTAGCACAGCAGTAGCCCAGCAGGGCCCCCGCTCCTAGCGCACCCTCGCTCTCGTGAACCCGCGCACGCGCGAGGCAGGTCCTTAGAGGCCGAAAGCGCCGCCCTCGATGAGGATGAGCACGCCGATGCCGATCAGGACGACGGGCAGCAGGATGTGTCCCCAGCGGCTCAGCGCCTTGGCGATGGCGGGGCGGGTGGCGAAGTACCGGCCGGCCGCGACCCAGACCGCGACCAGGATCAGGAACACCACGACATAGACGTTCATGCCGCCGGTGCCCGCGGTGGCGAAGACCGGGACGTAGACGCCGATGTTGTCGCCGCCGTTGGCGAAGGTGACCGCCGCCACCTCCAACGGCTTGGGACCGCCCTCGGTGGCCTGCCGCTCCTGTTCGGTGTCGTGGCGGTGCCGCCACGCCCGCACCGCGGCCTTGATGCCCAGCGCGAGCGGCAGCACCCCCAGGTAGGGGATGGCCTGCTCGGGCAGGAACGTGGCGCCGAACGCAGCGGCCACGGCGACGGCGAGGATGGCCGCGAAACCCAGGTATTGGCCGATCGCGATGTTCCGGGTGGCTCCCCGGTGCCCGGCACCTTGGGCGAAGAACAAGGCCAGGATAAGGATGTCGTCGATATTGGTGACGGCGAACAGTCCGGCCGCCTGCCCGATGATGCCCAGATCCACTACGGAGGGCCGCCCTTCCGCACCTGATCACACCGTAAGTGCGGAGAGCCTATCGATCTGCCCGCTTTCGCCCAGCGTCCGCGCGCCACACAGGCTGCTTAGCCCCTTGGAAGTGTGGGGGTCGGTGCGGTGGTGAACGTGGCGACGTGAGGCGGGTGGGTGTTTCGGGCGGGGGAGGTAGGAGGGCGTGCCGTTAAGGGTGGGATAAGGCCGCTTCTTGTTACGTTCCGCGGTCAAATGGGTGGGGAGGGTGATTTTGGCTGGTTGGTTGCCTGTGGCGAAGGGAGCTCGGTGATGCTGCCGTCGATGGGTGCGGGTGGGGTGCGGGTTCTGCTGCTGTCCGGGCCTGCTCAGGGTGGTGGGGGTGTCGAGAAGCTGGCCGGGGCGCTGGGGGCGTCCGGCCTGGAGGTGTTACGCGCGGGGAGCGTCCGGGAGGCGCTGAGCGTGGTGCGGTCGGACGCGGCGCTCGGTGCGGCGCTGGTGGGGTGGGACACCACCGACACCGCGATGGACGGTCCGGCGGGGACCGGCGAGGTGTTGCGGGCCGTCGGGGAGCGGTTCGTCCGCCTGCCGGTGTTCCTGCTGGTGACGGGCTCGGACGTGAGCGGGCTGCCGCTGTGGGCCTACAAGCTGATCCAGGGGTGCGTCTGGCCCCTGGAGGACACTCCCGCGTTCATCGCCGGACGGATCGCCAGGGCGGTGGCCGACTACCGGGAGGCGGTGCTGCCGCCGTTCTTCCGGGCGCTGCGGCACTTCGACGCCGGCCACGAGTTCTCCTGGCACACGCCGGGGCACGCGGGCGGGGTGGCGTTCCTGAAGTCGCCGGCGGGGCGGGCGCTGTGGGACTTCTACGGGGAGGCGCTGTTCCGCACCGACCTGTCGATCTCGGTCGGGGAGCTCGGTTCGCCGCTGGACCACACCGGACGGATCGGCGCGGCCGAACGCAACGCCGCGCGGGTGTTCGGCGCCGAGCAGACCCTGTTCGTGATGAACGGCAACTCCGCCTCCAACCGGATCGTCGGCCACGCGACCGCGGCCGATGGGGAGAGCGTGCTGGTCGACCGCAACTGCCACAAGTCGATCATGCATGCGCTGACCCTGTCGGGCGCGGTGCCCCGCTACCTGGTGCCGCAGCGCAACGGGCTGGGGCTGGCCGGCCCGATCCCGCCCTCGGCCCTGGCCCGGGCCGGTGACGGAGGACCGGCGGTGTCGGCGGTCGTCACCAACTCCACCTACGACGGGCTGTGCTACGACGCGGTCGAGGTCGCCGGGCTGCTGGCGCCCCACGTGCCGCGGATCCACTTCGACGAGGCGTGGTTCGCCCACGGCGCGTTCCATCCGCTGTACGCGCGCCGCTTCGGCATGGCGGTGACGCCCGAGGTGATGGACGACGAACTGCGGCCGACGGTCTTCGCGACCCAGTCGACGCACAAGCTGCTGGCAGCGCTGTCGCAGGCGGCGATGGTGCACGTCCGGCCCGCGCCGCGCGCTCCGGTGAACCCGGCGCGGTTCAACGAGACCTACCTGATGCATGGGACGACCTCCCCCTCTTACCCGGTGATCGCCTCGCTGGACGTCGCCGCCGCGATGATGGACGGCGCGTCGGGCACCTTCCTGCTCACCGAGGCCATCACCGAGGCGGTCCGGTTCAGGCAGACCGTGGTCTCCGTCGCCGAGCAGATCCGCGAGGACAGGGACCGGCCCGGCTGGTTCTTCGGGGTCTGGCAGCCGGACCATGTCGCCACCCGGCCCGTCGAGGACCTGGTCTCCGACCCGGCCGCCTGGAGCCTGGAGCCGGGTGCCGCATGGCACGGGTTCACCGACCTGCGGAGCGGCTACTGCATGCTCGACCCGATCAAGGTCACCATCACCTGTCCCGGGGTGACCGCCGACGGCGCCGTCCAGGAGCTGGGGATTCCGGCCCGGATCGTCGCGGCCTACCTCGAGCAACGCGGCATCGTCGTGGAGAAGACCGGCGACTACACCCTGCTGGTCCTGTTCTCGCTGGGCACCACCAAGGGCAAGTGGGGCACCCTGATCGACGCCCTGGTCGACTTCAAGGACGCCCACGACGCCGCCGCGCCCGTCGAGGAGCTCATCCCCGACCTCGGCCTCACCGGGCCCCTGCCCGACCTGTGCGCCGCGATGCACGCCGCCCTGCAGGCCCACGGCCTGGGCCGCCTGCTCGACCAGGTCTTCACCGACCTTCCGACGCCCGAGGTCACTCCCCGCGCCGCCCACACCATGCTCATCCACGACGACGTCGAGCAGGTCCCGCTCGACCGGGCCCACGACCGCGTCGCCGCGTCCCTGGTCGTGGTCACGCCGCCCGGCATCCCCATGCTCCTGCCCGGCGAGAACATCGGGCGCGCGGACGGTCCCGCCCTCACCTACCTCCGCGCCCTACAGGCCATCGACCAGGAGTTTCCCGCCTTCGCGGCCGACATCCACGGGGTCCACCGCGACCAGGGCGGCGCCTACCACCTCGACTGCCTGGCCTTCTCCGACTCCGCCGTCACGCCGGTCCCCGACCGCTGACGGCTGTGCCCGCAGGGGCCGGACCCGAGACCCGGCCCCTGCCGCGTGTCAGGGGTGTGGGAGGAGGTCCGGGTCGTAGACGGCGGCGGCGATCCGGTTGACGTAGGGGGCTTCGGAGCCGTCCTTGCCGCCCGTGGGGTTCAGGGAGTAGACGGCGACCCGGCGCAGGTCGCGGGTGGCGAACATCCCGCTGGTGTAGCCGGGACGCGAGCCCGTCTTGCCCCAGACCGTCACGCCGTTGGGGAGGGTCACGCGCATCAGGCCCGCGCTGAAGCAGGCGTGCCCGGTGTCGGAGCCGAGGTTGCAGTGACTGTCGTCGGCGTACTTCACATCCGGGACGGCGAACATCGTGGGGAGCATGGAGCGCGGGACGACGCGCCCCTGGAAGATGGCCCGGATGAAGCGGGTCAGGTCGTCGGCGCTGGAGATCATGCCGCCTTCAGCCCACGGATAGGGACTTTGCTCGGAAACGTCGTGCAGGACGGTTCCGCCCTTCTCGGTCACGGCGACATACCCGTGCGAGTGCGGGCCGGGCAGGCGCGGGTCGTGCCGGTCGAGGACGTAGGTGGCGCGCAGGTTCAGAGGCTGGAGGATACGGTTCCGCACTTCGTGTGCGTAGGTGCGTCCGGTGACCTTCTCGATGAGCATGCCGGCGACGTAGTAGTTGAGGCCGTTGTAGCGCTGGCTCGTGCCGGGCGCGAAGTCCATGGGCGTGGTCATGGCGTCGGTGACGATCTGCCGCGGCGTCCAGCTGTCGAAGCGGTGGTCCACGAACCAGCGCTTCGGGTCGCCCTGCGCTTCGCCGAGGTGGCCGCCCGTGGGCAGGCCGCTGGTGTGGTCGAGCAACTGCCGGACGGTGACCCTCGGGTACCCCGCGGGCAGCAAGCCCGGCATGTAGTGCTGGACCGACTGGTCGAGGTCGAGTCTGTGCTCGGCCGCCAGTTGCAGGACGACGACGGCGGTGAAGACCTTCGAGATGCTGCCGACGCGGAACCGTCCGTCCAGGGGGACGGGTGTGCGGGCATGGATGTCGCCGAGGCCGGACGTCCCGCTCCACCGCCCGGCCGATCCGGTGACCTTCACCAGGGCGCCCGTCACGGACGCGTCGGGCAGGCCGCCGATGGAGGCCCGGACCATCGCCGGGTCCAGGCGCGGCAGCGGATCGGGCGTCGAGGCGGACGCGGCGCCGGCCGTCGCCGCGCCTCCCGCGACGGCGGCGGCCAGGACGGCCGCGGTCAGGGTCAGTGGGGTTCTCGTCCGGGTTCTCTTCATGCGGTCGATTAGACCGGCGGACGGGCGCCCGGGCCGATGGCGCTGCTTTCCGTCTTCGGGTGGTGCTGGGTCCACCCCCGCCCGGGGGACGGCCGACGACATGGCGGTGAGGGGGACGGGAGGGTGGCCCGGCGGGGGCAGTTGTGGGGCGGTGGGGGTCAGGGTGGCACCGGGGCCGGGCGGTTACAGATGGACACGACGCATGTTCGCCAGGCGTCCGGCCGGCCCCTCGGACCGCCCGGGCGCGGGACGCCGGAGAGGACGCCGTGACCGACGCCGTGACCGAGCCCGTGACCGTGGACCTGATGGACTCCGACCTGCTGCGCGACCCCTTCCGGGGGTACTCCCGGCTGCGCGAGCTGTCACCGATGGTGCAGGTCGCCTTCGGCGGGCGGGGCTCGCCGCTCTGGCTCGTCACACGGTACGAGGACGTCCGGGCGGTGCTGGGCGACCGGCGGTTCGTCAACAGCGCGGCGAACGTGCCGGGGCTCGGGCTGAAGGACGTCCGGGCAACAACCGTCCGGAGCATGGGCATCCCCGACAGGTACGCGCCGTACCTGCTCAGCACCGTCCTGGACGCCGACGGGGAGGACCATCTGCGGCTGCGGCGGCTGGTCGCGCGGGCGTTCACGCCGCGCCGCGTCCAGCAGCTGCGGCCCCGGGTGCGGGCGCTCACCGGCGACCTCCTCGACCGGCTGCCCGTCCGGGACGGGGTGGTCGACCTGGTGGAGCACTTCGCCTACCCGCTGCCGATCACGGTCATCTGCGAGCTGGTCGGCATCCCCGAGGAGGACCGCGGGCTCTGGCGGACGTGGGGCGGGGCGCTGCTGCGGCAGGAGGAGCCGGAGGGCATCGCCGGCGCGGTCGCGGGCATCGTCGACTACACGGCGGAGCTGGTGGGGCGCCGCCGCGCCGACCCCGCCGACGACCTGCTCACCGCGCTGATCCGGGTGCACGACGAGGACGGCTCGGTGCTCAGCGAGTTCGAGCTGGTCACGATGGTGCTGTCGCTGGTGCTGGCCGGGCACCAGACGACCGCGAACCTGATCGGGAACGGGCTGCTGGCGCTGCTGGACCACCCCGACCAGCTCGCCCGGCTGCGCGCCGACCCCGAGGGGCTGATGCCGGGGGCCGTGCACGAGCTGATGCGCTGGTGCGGGCCGGTGCAGTCGACCCGGTTCCGCTTCGCCACCGAGGACCTGGTGATCGGCGGCCGGATCCTGCGGAAGGGGTCGCCGGTCATGGCCAGCCTCGTCTCGGCGAACTTCGACCCACGCCGGTTCGAGGATCCGCACCGCTTCGACATCACCCGCCAGCCGGACGGGCGGCGCGAGGCCCACGTGGGGTTCGGCCACGGCCTGCACTACTGCGTGGGCGCGGCGCTCGCCCGGCAGGAGGCCGAGGTCGCGTTCACCACCCTGCTCGAACGCTTCCCCGAGGTGGCCCTGGCGGTCCCGCGCGACCAGGTCGACCGGGCCCGGCTGCCGGGCGTCTGGCACCTGGGGTCGCTGCCCGTCCGCCTCGGCCCGGACGGACGGGAGTGACCGCGTGGGGGGAGTGGCTCCCAACGTCCTGACGGGGTGCGGTGAAGGTTGTTACGAGGCGGTTCGGACGCCGCAAGTAAGGGCTTGCAGCGAGCGGAGCGGCGGTGAGAGTGATCGAGAGCTTCCTTTTCCCTTGTTCCAAGGCTGTCGGACGATGAGGAACGGAAGTGGAGCGTCCATGCGGGCCCGTGGTGCGGGGATGATCGCCGGGTTATGCTCCTTCCTCTGCCCATCCGTGAGACGCGGCCACCGGAGACGGGATGAGCGTGGACGAGACGGCCCCCCTTCGCGTACTGGTGGTGGGCGGTGACGCGTCCGCCCGAGCGGACGTCGCCCGCCTGCTGTCGGCGAGCGACGAGCTGAACGTGGTCGCGGAGGCCGAGCAGGCCGCCGCGGCGGTCGAGCTGGCCGGCCGGCTGCGCCCCGACATCGTCGTGCTGGACGCGTCCGCCGCGCGGGCCGGGCGCACCGCCGAACTCGCCCGCGCCGCGCGGGTCTTCGTGCTCGCCGGGCCGGACGACCCCGCGACGGTCGACTCGGCCGTGCGCGGCGGGGCCTGCGGGCACCTGGTCCCCGGCTCGTTCACCGCGCGGGACGTGCTGCGCGGCGTCCGGGACGCGAGCCGGGTCAGCATGGGCCTGTCCGCCCGCGAGGCCGAGGTGATGGACCTGATCGCCAGCGGACGGTCCAACGGGGAGATCGCCCGGCAGCTGTTCCTCAGCGAGAAGACCGTCAAGAACCACGTGAACCGCATCTACGCCAAGCTCGGGGTCAGCTCCCGGGCCACCGCGATCGCCTTCTGGCGGGGCATCGTCAGCGTCCTGCCGAGCAGCGACCCGTCGACTCCCCCGCGGGGTTGATCATCCTTTCGCGGAGGCCGCGCCGGGCACTCCCGGCCGCCGGCAAGGGGCCGGAGATCGTGGGGAGTGAAAGTGCTCTCGTCCGCCTGTGAACGCCGGGGGCGTGGGGGCGGAAGGGCTTCCGAGCGGGCGCCGGAGGCGGGGAAGGTGGGGCGGGATAACCGATTCGCGCAGGGCGCGGGGCCCTGCTAATCTTTTTCTCGTCGCCAGGGAGGCCGCAGAGCCGACCAGAAACGACACGCGCCGTTAGCTCAATTGGCAGAGCAGCGGACTCTTAATCCGCGGGTTCGGGGTTCAAGTCCCTGACGGCGCACCCGCTTCGAAAGCCCCGGAACGCCGATGCGTCCGGGGCTTTCGCGTTTTCTTCACCGAGCGCCCGCGCCGGCGGCGGAGTTCCTGGTTCACTGGAGAGCACTCCCGCGTCGCCGGGAGGCGACCGCCGCCGTCTCGGTGAACAGGGGCGATGCCGATGGACGACTACCAGGCGATCGTGGTCCGCAATCCGGACCACCGCGTCGTCGCCCTCTACGGCGATCTCGACGCGGCCAGCATGCCGGCGCTGGAGGCGGAGCTGTTCTGCCAGCTCACCGAGAGCGACCTGCCGCTCGTGGTGAGCCTGGACGGCGTGGCGTTCTGCGACACCGGCTGCCTGCGGTCGCTGCTCCAGGCGGCCCGGCACGCGGACGCCGTGGGCTGCCGCATCGCGTTCTGCTGCCGGCTCGAGGACCTGCTGCGCGTCCTGCGCGACGGGCGGATCACCCACCACCTGGGCATCTGGCCGACGATCGAGGAAGCCGTCCGGGCCGTCCTGCGGCCCTGACCACGCCGACCGCCTAGCCCGCGGGCGCGGGCGGGGTCACGTGCGGGCGGCGATGAGGCGTGGCAGGACGGTCTGCGGGGTCAGCGGGAGCTCCCGGAAGCGGACGCCGGTCGCGCTGTGCACGGCGTTCACGATGGCGGCGGCCGTGCCGACCGTGCCGATCTCGCCGAGGCCCTTGGTGCCCATGGGGTTGACGTGCGGGTCGTGCTCGTCCAGCCAGACGGCCTCGACGGACGGGACGTCCGCGCAGGTCGGGACGTGGTACTGGGCGAGGTCGATGTTGAGGAAGCCGCCGTCGGCGTCCAGGACGGTGTGCTCGGTGAGGGCCATGCCGAGGCCCATCGTCATCCCGCCGACGAACTGCGACCGGGCGAGGACGGGATCGACGACGCGTCCGACGGCGTAGACGCCGAGCAGGCGCGGGACGCGGACCTCGCCCGTGTCGAAGTCGACGTCCACCTCCGCGAAGTGCGCGCCGAAGGCGTGGCAGGAGTAGCCGGACTGCTCGCCGACCTCGGCGGCGGTGTCGACGGACGCCTCGTCCGCCGCGGGGTCGGCCGTCAGCTTCTCGCACGCGCGCACGACGGCCGTCCCCCAGCTCGCCGTGCCGGTCGAGCCTCCGGCGAGCGACGCTGCGGGCAGGTCGCTGTCGCCGATCTCGACGGTCACGGCGGACGGCTCGACGCCCAGGGCGTCGGCGGCGATCCGGGTGAGGGCGGTGCGCGCGCCCGTCCCGATGTCGATGGCGGCGATGCGGACGGTGTAGCGCCCGTCTGCGACGCGGCGTGCCGTGGCCCGGCTGCCTCCGCGGGACGCGGGGTAGGTGGCGGCTGCCACGCCGAGGCCCTTCCTGTCGGGGGCCCAGCCGAAGCGGCGCGCGCCCTCGCGCAGGCAGGCGACCAAATTGCGGGAGCTGAACGGGTCCCCGCTGGTGGGGTCGTTCTCGGGCTCGTTGCGGACGCGGAGTTCGATCGGGTCGAGGCCGAGGGCCTTGGCGAGCTCGTCCATGGCGCATTCGAGGGCGAACATGCCCGGGGTCTCGCCGGGGCCGCGCATCCAGGACGGGCTGGGCACGTCGAGCGTGAGGAGGCGTCCGGCCAGGCGGCGGTTCGGCGCCCGGTACATGACCTTGGACGGGTTGACGCACTCCTCGGTGAAGCCGCGGACGGTGGACGCCTGCTCGTTCGACTCGTGCGCGAGGACGGTGAGCCGCCCGTCGGTGTCCGCGCCGAGCCGCACCCGCTGGGCGGTCGGCGTGCGGTAGCCGGTGATCGCGAACATCTGCCGCCGGTTCACCGCGAGCCGGACGGGCCGTCCGACGGCGCGGGCGGCCATCGCGGCGAGGACGACGTTCGGACGCGGCGTCCCCTTCGAGCCGAACCCGCCCCCGACGTGCGGCGAGACCACGCGCACCTGCCGTTCGTCCAGGCCGAGGAGCGAGGCGAGGGTGGAGCGGACCTTGGTCGGGCCCTGGTTGGAGTCGTAGACGGTCAGGTGGTCGTCGCGGTCCCAGTGCGCGAGCGTGGTGTGCGGCTCCATCGGGTTGTTGTGCTCGGCCGGGGTGCGGTAGGTCGCGTCCACCAGGACGGGGGCGTTGGCGAACGCGTCGTCCGGGTCGCCGATCTCGACCGGCTCGCCGTAGGGCTCGTGGTCGTAGGTCTCGCTCGGCGGTCTCAGCTCGAGATCGGGGTCGCGCGCGTCGCGGTAGGAGACACGCAGGAGGCGGGCGGCCTCCTGCGCCGTCTCGGACGTCTCGGCGACCACCGCGGCGACGAGCTGCCCGCGGTAGGAGACGCGGCGGCTCTGGAAGACGTTCAGCTCGCCGTCGTCCGGGTCGTTCCGGAGGCTCGGCGCGTTCTCGCAGGACAGGACGGCCAGGACGCCCGGCATGGCGAGCACCTCGTCGGCGTGGACCCTCTCGACCTCGCCGCAGGCGATCGTGGCGAGCACGGCAGCGGCGTACGCGACGTCCTCGACCTGGTACTCGTAGGCGTAGCGGGCGGCGCCGGTGACCTTGTCCCGCGCTTCGAGGCGGCTCACGACAGCTCTCCCAGGGTGCGGACGACCAGGTTGCGGGCGAGCGCGACCTTGTACCGGTTGTCGCGCAGCGGCTCGGCCCTGGAGAGCTCGGCGTCGGCGGCGCGGGCGAACTCGTCCTCGGTGGCGGGCGCGCCGCGCAGCGCCGCCTCGGCCCGGCGGGCGCGCCACGGTCGCGCG
>NZ_QURH01000198.1 GCF_003428695.1 Actinomadura logoneensis | reverse complement strand
GCCCCGGCCGGACGGGGTCCGGGCGGGGCGCCGCCGGTCGCCGGCCGCGGCGGGGAGCGTCAGCGGTTCGGTCATTGGCTCTTGGCCGCCTTGGTCACCTGCTCGCCGACCTGTCCGGGCGTCGCCCTGCCGCCGATGAGCGCGGCGACGCTGTCGTTGACCTGCTGTCCCACGGCGGGCGGGAACGCCTGGTCGAGGTACAGCTGGAACCCGGTGGAGGTGGCGAGCGCACCGGCGACCTGCTTGCGGCCGGGGTCGGTGAGCGCGCTCTCCGCGCCCTTCACGACCGGCATGAACGCGCCGGAGGAGACGAGTTCGTGCTCGTTCTCGCTGTTGATGAGGAAGGCGAGGAAGTCGACGGCCTCCTTGGGCGCGCCCTTGCCGAGGGCGTGGCCGTTGCCGCCGCCGAAGACGTCGGTGACGGCGCCCTGCCCGCCGTCCACGGCGGGGAACGGGAACCAGCCCTCGTCGTCGCCGAGTCCCTTGCCGGAGGCGTCCTTCTCCACCGCCGGGGCCCACTGGCCCATCAGCTCCATGGCGGCCTTGCCCGCGCCGACGCTGGCCGCCTCGCCGCCGGGGGTGTCGAACCCGGCGTTCTGGAAGCCGGGCTGGAAGGGCTGCAGGTCGACGAGTTCCTTGAGGTGCTGCCCGGCCCCGACGAATCCGGGGCCGGTGAAGTCGTTGGTCTTGGCGGCCTGCTCCATCGCGGACATGCCGCCGATGCGCATCGCGAGGTAGGCCCAGTAGTACATGCCGGGCCACTTGTCCTTGCCGCCGAGCGCGATGGGGGTGATGCCCGCGGCCTTGAGCTTGCGGACGTCGTCCAGGAACTCCGCCCAGGTCTTCGGCGGCGCCTTGATGCCGGCCTTCTCGAAGTGCCGCTTGTTGTACCAGAACCCGACCATGCCCATGTCGTACGGGACGGCGTAGGTCTTCCCGTCGAACTGGTACGGCTTCAGCGACACCGGGGTGACGGTGTTCAGCAGGCCGGACGCGGGCGAGGTCAGGTCCTTGACGAGTCCGGCGTCGATCTGCTGCTTGAGGACGCCGCCGCCCCAGGTCACGAAGATGTCGGGCACCTTCCCCGAGGCCGTGAGGGCCGTCATCTTCGACTTGAACGCCTCGTTCTCCAGGTTGGTGAGCTTGATCCTGACGTTCGGGTGCGCGGCCTCGTACGCCTTGGCGATCTTCGGGTAGATCGTCTTGGACGGCTCGGTGGTGGCGATGTCCATCCACTCGATCGTGACCTTGCCGCCCGACCCGGAGCCGCCGTCGCCGCAGGCGGCGAGCAGCGACGCGGCGGCGACCGCGGCCGCCCCCGCGGAGACTGCGGTCAGGAACGAACGGCGCGGCAGGTGGGGGATGCCCATGGTGGTCTCCTGGAGGGGTGGGCGGCGGCCCGAGCGGACGACGACCCGCTCGAAACATTTCGAAAAACTTCGAGGCTCCGTTGCCGTGGAACTCTAAGAACGTGTTCCCTTGCGGTCAAGGGTCTCTCGCGCACTTCTGGGGGGCGGCTCAAGCGCCGGCGCCGCCATCAGGGCACCATGGTCGCGCCATGTCGGACTAGGAGAGAGCGAAACATTGCGATACTGTTCGCAATCGTTCCCCGGGAGGAGAGAAGCGTGCCCGTGAGCACCACCGACGACAGGCCGGACCCGCCGTCCCGGCCGACGCTCGCCGTCATCGCGGCCGAGGCGGGGGTCTCCCCGGCCACGGTGTCCAAGGTCCTCAACGGCCGCACCGACGTGGCCGCCGCGACCCGCGAGCGGGTGGAGGCGCTGCTGCGCACCCACCACTACCCCGGTCCCGGCGGCGTCGCCCGGCGCACCCGCCGGTCCGGGCTGATCGACCTGGTGCTCGCCGGGCTGGACAGCCCGTGGGCGGTGGAGATCCTGCGCGGCGTCGAGGCCGAGTGCGCCGAACACGGGACCGGTGTCGTGGTGTCCCTCGTCCGCGACGACGACGCCCGCCCGCCGAGCTGGCAGAACCTGCCCGCGCTGCACCACAGCGACGGCGTGATCCTGGTGACCTCGCGGATGTCGCACCGCCAGCGCGCCCAGCTGGAGAAGGCGGGCGTCGGGCTGGTGCTGGTCGACCCGGTGAACCTGCCGGACACCGGCATCGCCAGCGTCGGCGCCACCAACTGGGCCGGCGGCCTGGCCGCCACCGAGCACCTCATCGGCCTCGGCCACCGCCGCATCGCGATGATCGGCGGGCCCGCCGACATGCTCTGCACGCAGGCCCGCGTGGACGGCTACCGGACGGCGCTGGAGCGCGCCGGGATCGAGGTCGACAAGGACCTCGTCCGGTACGGCGACTTCCACCACCGCGGCGGCTTCGCCCGCACCCAGGAGTTGCTGGAGCTGCCCGACCCGCCGACCGCCGTCTTCGCGGGCAGCGACGAGCAGGCCATGGGCGCCTACCAGGCGGCCCGGCTCGCCGGGCTGCGCATCCCCGAGGACCTCAGCGTCGTCGGCTTCGACGACCTGCCGACCTGCGAGTGGCTGTCGCCCCCGCTGACCACCGTCCGGCAGCCGCTGGAGGAGATGGGCCGCGTCGCCGCCCGCACCCTGCTCCAGCTGCTGGACGGCCGCCCGCCGCTGACCCCGCGCGTGGAGCTGGCCACCGAGCTGCGCGTCCGTGCGTCCACCGCCCCGCCGAGCTGGCCACCGAGCTGCGCGTCCGTGCGTCCACCGCCCCGCCGCCCCCCACGGAGGAACGATGACCGAAGCCGTCCCGGCCGCGCGCGCGGCCCGCGAAGCGTGGCGGGACCCCGCGCTGCCGGCCGCCGCGCGGGTCGCCGACCTGCTGGCCCGGATGACGCCGGAGGAGAAGGCGGGGCAGCTCGCCGGATACTGGGCGATGCCCGCCGAACCCGGCGAGCCCGTGGCCCCGATGGAGGACGACTTCCAGGAGACCGCGCCGTCGCTCGACGAGGTGGTCGCGCACGGCCTCGGGCAGCTCACCCGCGTGTTCGGGACGGCGCCCGTCACGGCGGCCGAGGGCGTGGCCCGGCTGCGCGGGCTGCAGCGCCGCGTCGCCGCCGGGAACCGGTTCGGCATCCCGGCGATCGCACACGAGGAGTGCCTCAACGGCTTCATGACGTGGGGCGCGACCATCTTCCCGAGCCCGCCCGCGTGGGGTGCCACGTTCGACGCCGGGCTCGTCGAGGAGATGGCGGCGGCGATCGGCTCGGTCATGCGGGCGGCGGGCGTCCACCAGGGTCTCGCGCCGGTGCTGGACGTCGTCCGCGACCCGCGCTGGGGCCGGACGGAGGAGTGCGTCGGCGAGGACCCGTACCTCGTCGGCGTCCTCGGCACCGCCTACGCGCGGGGCCTGGAACGGTCCGGCGTCGTCGCGACGCTCAAGCACTTCGCCGGGTACTCCGCGTCCCGCGACGGCCGGAACATGGCGCCCGCGCCGATCGGGCCGCGCGAGTTCGCCGACATCATGCTCGAACCGTTCGTCATGGCCCTGCGCGAGCGGGGTGCCCGGTCGGTCATGCACTCCTACACCGCCGTGGACGGCATGCCCGCCGCCGCGGACGAAAGCCTGCTGACGCGGCTGCTCCGCGACGAGCTCGGCTTCACCGGCGTCGTGGTCGCCGACTACTTCGGGATCTCGTTCCTGGAGTCCCGCCACCGCGTGGCCGGGGCGCGGGGGGAGGCCGCCGCCGCCGCGCTGCGCGCCGGCGTCGACATGGAGCTGCCGACCGTCCGCTGCTACGGCGCGCCGCTGCTCGAACAGGTCCGGAGCGGCGCCGTCCCGGAGGAACTGCTCGACCGCGCCGCCGCCCGCGTCCTGACGCTCAAGGCCGAGCTCGGCCTGCTGGACGGGCCGCCGCCCCCCGCCGGGACGGAGCCGGACACCGACGCGCCCGGCCTCGACGCGCCCGACCTCGACGCCCTTGGCGCCGATGCGCTTGCCCTCGATGCGCCTGGCCTCGACCCAGCGGGCTCCGACGCCCCGGACCTCGACCCGCCGGAGCACCGGGCGCTCGCCCGGCGCGTCGCCGAGGAGTCGGTGGTGCTGCTCGCCAACGACGGCGTGCTCCCGCTCGCCTCCGGCGCGCGGGTCGCCCTGGTGGGCGCGCTGGCCGACGACCCGTTCGCGATGCTGGGCGCCTACACCTTCCCCGGCCACGTCGGGCGCGGGCATCCGGACCTGCCGCTGGGCGTGGAGGTCCCGACGCTGGCCGACGCGCTCCGCGCCGAGGGAGCCGACCTGCGGGTGGCGGCCGGCGGCGACGCGCTGGAGCCCGCCGACGCCGACATCACCGCCGCGGCCGACGCCGCCCGGGCCGCCGAC
>NZ_QURH01000193.1 GCF_003428695.1 Actinomadura logoneensis | reverse complement strand
GGGTGCGGCGGCGACGCCGTACCGGCGGCGGACGCGCCCGCGCGCCGCGCGCGCCTCGCGCCCCGCACCCGGCACCGCAGTCCGTCCGCCTCCCCGGACACCCGCCCCGACCCGGGCTCTTCGTCCCCCCGCCCGAGGAAGAAGGCTTCATGCCACTGCTGACGCGGATGCTGAACGCGCCGCTGTCCATCGACGTCCGTCGCGGCGCGGTCGCCAGCCTGGGCGAGCTGCTCGCCGACGGGCGGATCGCCACCGAGGGCCGCGTCGCGATCGCGGTCGGCCCCGGGCAGGGCGTCAAGATCGCCGAGCACGTCCGGACGTCCCTGTCGGCCTGCGAGGTCTTCCAGGTGGACGGCGGGACGGTCGACGCGGCGGTCGCGCTCGGCGGGAAGCTGCGCGCCGGGCAGTACGAGGCGGTCGTCGGGATCGGCGGCGGCAAGACCATCGACGCCACCAAGTACGCCGCGACGCTGTCGGGCATCCCGATGGTGTCGGTCGCGACGAACCTGTCCCACGACGGGATCTGCTCGCCGGTGGCGTCCCTGGAGCACGACAGCGGCAAGGGCTCGTTCGGCGTCGTCATGCCGCTCGCGATGATCGTCGACCTGGACTACGTCCGGTCCGCGCCGGACCGGCTCGTCCGGGCCGGGATCGGCGACGTGGTGTCGAACTTCTCCGCCGTGGACGACTGGCTGCTGGCCGCCGAGGCGGTCGGCGAGCGGGTCGACCGGATGGCGCTCACCGTCGCCCGCACCGCCGCCGAGGCGCTGCTGCACCAGCCCAAGTCGGTCGAGTCGGACGAGTTCCTGACCGTCCTCGCCGAGGGCCTGGTGCTGTCGGGGATGGCGATGGCGTTCGCGGGCGACTCGCGGCCCGCGTCCGGCGGCGACCACGAGATCATGCACGCCATCGACCGGCTGTTCCCCGGCACCGCCAACCACGGGGAGCTCGCGGGCCTCGGCGCCGCGTTCTGCTACCACCTGCGCGCCACCCACCTCGGGACGGGCGGGGAGCGGCTGGCGGAGATCCTGACCTGCCTGGAGCGGCACGGCCTGCCGCGCACTCCGGGCGACGTCGGCCTGTCGGCGGAGCAGTTCGCCGCGGCCGTCAAGTTCGCGCCGGAGACCCGTCCCGGCCGCTATACGATCTTGGAACACCTCGACCTCGACGCCGCCGCGGTCCGCGCGGCGGTGGACGACTATGTCCGGGCCTACGGAGGCTGACGTGACCGTTCCGACCGAGGGGGGACGCCCCCCCACACCCCCCGGTCCGACCGCGCCGGAGGCCGCGCCCGCGGCCCCGTCCGACGACCGCCCGACCCGCAAGGCGGCGAAGGTCGCGGACGTCCGGCGGTACGGACAGCCGCCCGGCCTGAAGGACCGGCGCAACGAGGAGCACTGGGCCGGCCGCCTCTACATGCGGTCGCTGTCGCCGTACTTCTCCTGGCTGGCGCTGCGGCTCGGGTTCAGCCCGAACCAGCTCACCTACATGATGATGGCGTGCGGCGTGCTCGCGGGCGCGGTCGTGTCGATCCCGGGCTCCGGGACGGCGGCCGTCTGGCCCGCGCTCGGCGGCGCCGTCCTCATCCAGGTCTACCTGCTGCTCGACTGCATCGACGGCGAGGTCGCCCGCTACCTGCGCCGCACCTCGGTCGCGGGCGTCTTCCTCGACCGGATCGGGCACTACCTGTCGGAGGTCGCGCTGCTGACCGGCCTCGGCTTCGCCGCCCAGGGCGGCTGGCGCAACGGCGGCTACGTCGAGCTGGGCCTGCTGGCCGCGCTCGGCGCCGCGCTGATCAAGGCCGAGACCGACAACGTGGTGGTCGCGCGCGCCAAGTCCGGCCTGCAGGCCGACCCGACCGGCGGCGACCGGGCGCTGCGGCCCCGCTCCACCAAGATCGCGCTGGCCCGGCAGGCCGCGTCCATGCTCGGCTTCCACCGGATCATCGGCGCGGTCGAGCTGTCCCTGTTCATCCTGGCCGCGGCGGTGCTGGACGCGGTGCTCGGCACCGACACCCCGGCCGCCATGCGGGTGCTGTGCGTGGCGGTCGCCGCGGTCGCCGTGGTGCAGACCCTGCTGCACCTGATCAGCATCCTGGCCTCGCGGAGGCTCAAGTGAAACTCAGCGTCGTCGTCCTCACCATGGGCAACCGGCCGGCCGAACTGGCCCGCGCCGTGCAGAGCGCCCTCGACCAGGAGCACGTGGACGTCGAGGTCGTCCTGGTCGGCAACGGCGTGGACCCGGTCGGCGAGCGGGCCGGCGAGGCGCCGTTCGACGACCCGCGGGTGAAGACGCTCAGCCTGCCGCGCAACCTCGGCATCCCCGGCGGACGGAACCGGGGCGTCGAGGCGTCCAGCGGGGACGTGATCCTCTTCCTGGACGACGACGGCTGGTACCGCTCCACCCGGCTCGGCGCGCACCTGCGGGACCGGTTCTCCGCCGACCCGACCCTCGGCATCGTCTCGTTCCGCGTCCGCGACCCCGAGGGCGGGCGCGGCGAGCGCCGCCACGTGCCCCGGCTGCGCGCCGGCGACCCGGAACGGTCGTCGGAGGTCACCACGTTCCTCGGCGGCGCCTGCGCCGTCCGCCGCGCCGCGTTCGATGCGGGCGGCGGCCTGCCCGAGGACTTCTTCTACGCGCACGAGGAGACCGACCTCGCCTGGCAGGTCCTCAACGCGGGCTACCACATCGTGTACGACGCGTCCGCGGTGATGTTCCACCCGGCCGTCCTGCCGACGCGGCACGAGATGTTCTACCGGTACAACGCGCGCAACCGCGTCTGGCTGGCGCGCCGCAACCTGCCCTGGCTGCTGGCGTTCACCTACCTCGGCGTCTGGGTCGGCATGACCGTCCTGCGCGAGCGCAAGCCGAGCGCGCTGAAGCCGTGGTTCCAGGGCTTCGTGGAGGGCTGGCGCAAGCCTGCGGGGCCGCGCCGCCCGATCTCGTGGAAGACCGCCTGGCGGATGACCCGGACGGGCCGTCCGCCGATCATCTAGCCGTCACCCCGGAAGCCGCCCGGCCCGGATCAGCCGCCGCGCGCGGTGCGTCCGGACGGGCGGCAGGGCGCCCCGGCGGTCGCCTCCGCCGCGCTCCGCGAACCGCGCGACGTCGTCGCGGGCGAGCCCGCCGCCGTAGACGGCCGCCCAGCCGACGAGCCGGTGCTCCTTGACGTGCACGTCGATCCGCTCGAACCCGTCCGCGACGGGCAGCCCCTCATGTCCGGAGGCGGACAGGATCTCGTGCACGCGCGCGGACAGGATGAGGCCGAGGAGCCGTCCCGGCTCGGTGACCCTCTCCTTGAGCAGCGGCGCCTCCAGGAGGCGCGCGGCGGCGATCATTGAGTCGCCGAAGGCCCCGCGCTCGTCCACGGCGGCGCGTCCGGCGTCGAGCGAGACCCGCAGGCGCAGGTCCAGACCGGGCCCGGCGGACCGGTCGTGCTGGCGCAGCTCGTCCAGCATCGCCGGGACGGCCCCCGTGACCAGCCGCTCGACCGGCACGCTGTCGGGCAGGAGCAGCAGCGCGCCGTCGCCGCGGTCCTCGCGGTACCAGACGGACGGCCCGGCGCCGACCCCGTCCAGCGCGTCCTGGACGAGCGTGTAGGTGACGTCGCGGATCGTCCGGCGGTCCCGCTCGGTACGCCGCGCGGCCCCGAACCCGACGATGTCACGAACATGATCGTGCAGTCCCGCGTCCCCCGCCAGGGAGACGCCGCGTGCGCTCCGGCCGCGGGGATACGCACGTCGGGCGGGTGATCGTCCGGGACGATCGCCGGCGAGGGCCGCGCGGGAAAGGGGGCCTCCGCCTCCGGCCCGGGCGCGGCCAGCGTGGTCGCCGACATGGTCGCCGTCCGCTCCCGGACCAGCAGCATGGCCCGCTCACTCGCGTCCGCCCCATGGGCGCCCGCCCCGTCCGCGATCGTCCCCGGCCCGGGCCCGCCCTGCCGCCTCACCTCGTCAAGCCGCCCCAGGAACAGCACCACCGTCAGGTGCGTCACCGCCATGAACCCCATCGCCACGACGACGAGCACACCCCCCACGACCACCAAGACCGTCCCCGCCATCAGCCGCTCCCGGTCTCTCCCAGGACCCGCCGAGTGCGGGCCACACTGACGACGGTAGACTTTGATGTGAGTGATGTACATACGTTAGTCACATCGAAGTCGCATAACCGGGAAGTAAGAAGCTTGAAACAGCATCCAACCGGGTAGACCCTTTCGCACCCGCGTTGACCGGTGTACGTCCCAGGCGCATACTGGCCGCGCACGGCGGTAGCCGTCCGGGGGCGTCCCGGCGGGCCGCCGGCCGTGCGGACGAGTGCCGACGGGCCGTGAGCGGGGCGAGGAGTCGTCCCGGTGGAGGAGATCCGCTGATGAACAGGTCCGAAGCCCCCTCGCCGGAGCAGAGCCGCGACCAGTCCGCCCCTGCGGAGGGGCCGGGCACGCGCGAGCGTGTCACCGTCAACCTCACGGCGAAAGGCGCCGCCGCGCTGAGCGAGCTCATGCGCCTCACCGGCGACACCAAGACCGACGTGATCAACCGGGCCCTCGGCGTCTACGCGTACCTGGAGACCGTCGAGCAGGAGGGCGGCAAGGTCTACGTCCGCGAGCAGGACGGGGCCGACCTGGAGCGCGTCCGCTTCCTCTGAGTCACCCCACCGCCGCCGATCGTGCGGCGGCCTCCCGCTTCCCTCGGTCTTGGGTGCGCGCTGCCTGCTTGATGCGCCCTGGCGGGATCTCTGGGCGGGCCTGAGTCGACATCACGGCATTTGACCAGGTCAGGTGTGTCTTCACCGCTGCTCTTGATATGCCGTGGCGCCCGTCGCTCCGGTCGCGAAGTCGTCCGGAAGGCTCCAAACATCCCAACGAATGGATGAGAGCTACAACCAACGCTTCGTTTTGTTCGGTATGAAGCATGATCGCATGTTTGCCGTCGTCAGGTTCAGGAAATCCTATAGGTGCAAGAGGTTGGGATGACTGGAGGAGCCGCATCAATAGGTGCGACCGGATGGTCGGTACGCCCCAGCCAATAGGACGCAATGAGTGCTCGGAAAGTTCATGCCGTTCCGGGCCTCGCCGGATCGCGGAGATCCCCTCCCCGGGTCGACGCGGTCAGCCGCAACCAGAGAGGGACGACACAGAGGAACAGAGGAGGTCCCGCGATGATCAGCGTCGTGATGGTCTACGTGGTGATGGTGGGGGCGGTGGCCGGCCTGCTGGCCATCCCGTTCTACCTCGCCCGCTTCGCCTACCGGAGCCGCCGCGCGCAGTTCTGGCAGGGCCAGGAGGACGGCAGCGGCCAGGTCCGCTACCAGTCGCCCTACGTCTGGGCGCGCCGGACGGCCGACGAGCCCCGGCTGAGCGTGGAGATGCGGCCGGTGCCCCGCCCCGGCGCGGACAGCGCCCCAGTCCGTGAACCGGGCGACGAGTCCGCCCCCGCCCTGGCCGGATCGGGCGCCGGCTGACCGGACGCCCGCGACAGGGAGAAGCGATCCGTGAAGCCCGCCGCGAACCGTCCCGCAACCCGGACCGACCCACCCGTCCGGCATACCGATCTCAGCCGGCAGGAACCGTCCGGCCGAGCCGACCCGGTGATCGCCAAGGCGCCCGTCCGACCGGAGGGCCCACCCCGCGGCGACACCGACGGCGCCCACCCCCTGGACGAGTCCGCCCCCGCGGACGACCAGCACGGGTGACCGGCCGCGGCCGATCAGCGACCGCCGCCCGGCACCGCCGAATCCCCTCCACCCCCACCGGCGAACCGCCCCCCGCCTTCGCCGGACGATCGCGAAGGCCGGACGGCCCACCCTCCTCACCGTCCAGGCCGGAGCACAACCCCGCAGTCCGGACCGCAACCGGTCCGGACTTCAGTCTGTCCGGACCGTTCTCCCGCGAGCCCCGGTCAGTGGCCGAGGAGCAGGGACTGCCAGTGGGGGGAGGACGTGAGGACCGTCAGGCGCTGGGTGGCGCGGGAGACGGCGACGTAGAGGACGCGCAGGCCGCGCGGGGACTGGGACGCGACCGTCTCGGGGGCGGCGATCACCGCGGCGTCGAACTCCAGGCCCTTGGCCTCCAGGACGTCCAGGACCTGGACGCGGTCCGGGAGGCCGTCGGCCAGGCGCTCGCGGTCGGCGGTGGTCCAGGCGTCGGCGGTCGGCATCGGGACGATCAGGCCGATCGTGCCCTCCACCTGGCCGAGCAGTTCCTCGGTCGCCTCGCGGGCGGCGGTGCGGAGGTCCTCGGCCGGGACGACCCGGACGACCGGGTCGAGGCCCGACTCGCGGACCGCGCGCGCCGGACGGGCCTCGGGCAGCGCCTCGGCCAGCACCCGGGCCGACACGGCGGCGATCTCCACCGAGTTGCGGTAGTTCGTGGTGAGCTCGTACTCGTGCCGGACGGTCCGGGCCGACGTGCGGGCGGGCTGCCGGCGGCCCCGCCGGTTGCGCGCCGGCTTCTCCCCGCCCAGGGCGGCGTCCATCGCGGCGCGGGCGGCCTGGAGGTCCTCCCAGGCGCTCTGCGCCGGGTCCTCCACGATCGTCCAGCTCGCCTGGCGGCCCCGGCGGCCGAGCATGCGCCACTGCATGGGCGACAGGTCCTGCGCCTCGTCCACGACGATGTGCGCGTACTCGGGGCGCTCCTCGACGACGCCGTCGTCCACCCGGCGGGCGCGCTCCATCCGCTCGATCGAGGTGGTCAGCTCGTCCATGCCGGGCTCCCAGTCCTCGTCCGGGACGGCCTCGCCGGTCAGGACGTTCACGCCGTCCACGACGAACGGGTCGTCGGCGGCGGGGGCGCGGCGGCGGCGCGGCGGGCGCGGCGGGCTGCCGAGCTGCGCGTCGAGCTCGTCCAGCAGCGCGACGTCCTGGTAGGTGCGGATGCCGGAGGCCCAGGAGGCGGCGAGCGCGTCCAGGACGCCCCGGTCCAGGTCGCGGCCGGCGGCGCGGCGCAGGCGGGCCGGGTCGGACAGGGCGGTCAGCACGTCCAGCGGCGTGCGGATCGGCCACCACGCCTGGAGGAAGTCGGTGAACGCGCGCTGCTCGCGGACGCGGGCGTCGAACTCCTCGCGGCTGCCCCGGCGCGGCGCCGGACGGCCGTCCGCGTCGAGCTCGCCGAGCCCGTCGGCGGCGAGGATCGAGTTCCACAGCGCCAGTTCGCCCTGCCCGGCGGCCTCGGCGTCCTCCTCGACGGCCTGCGGGCCGCCGAGCCGGCCGAAGGCGTCCCAGAGGGCGTCGAGCAGCACCTCGGCGGCCCGGCCGCGCGCGGTGTTGACCGAGCCGCGGGCGCGGCGGTGCACCTCGGCGCGCAGCCGGTCCAGCCGGCCGCGGTCCAGGCGGACCACGACGCCGCGGTAGACGACGCGCAGCTCGTCCGGGGCGCCCGGGGCGTGGTCGGTCACGGCGCGGCGCAGGACGGCGACCATCGCCTCCGAGCCCTTGGCGCGGGCCAGTTCGGGGGTGTCGTGCGCGGACGCGGTGACGCCCGGCACCAGGTCGCCCAGCGAGCGCAGCGTCGCCGAGCCCTCGCCGAGGGACGGCAGGACGCGCTCGATGTAGGACGTGAAGCGCGGATTCGGGCCGACGACCAGGACCCCGCGCGAGCCGAACCGGCGGCGGTGCCGGAAGAGCAGGTACGCGACGCGGTGCAGCGCGACGGCCGTCTTGCCCGTGCCGGGGGCCCCGCGCACCAGGACGGTGCCGTCGGCGGGGGCCCGGATGACCTCGTCCTGCTCGCGCTGGATCGTGGCGACGATGTCGCGCATGGTCCCTTCGCGCGTGCGCGCGAGGGACGCCAGGAACGCGCCGTCGCCGACGACCGAGAGCCCTTCGGCGGCGTCCGGGTCGAGCAGGTCGTCCTCGATGTCGACGACCTTGTGGCCGCGCGAGTGCAGCACCCGGCGGCGGATCACGCCGCGCGGCTCCTCGGGGGTCGCGCGGTAGAAGTCCTCGGCGGCGGGCGCGCGCCAGTCGATCACCAGCGAGTCGTGCTCGCGGGTGCGGACGCCGATGCGGCCCACGTAGCGGACCTCCCGGCCGTCCACGATCCGCCCGGACGGCTGCGCGTCGTCGGCGTACTCGCGCGGGGCGAGATCGAGGCGGCCGAACACCAGGCCGTCGTCGGCGATGTCCAGGGCGTGCGCGCGCTGCGCCGCCTGGTGGACCATCGCGTCGCGGTCGACCAGCGAGCCCTTGGTGCCCGCGAGGGACTGCCGGAAGCCCTCGCGCAGCATGGCCCGGGCGTCCTCGCGCATCTCGCCGAGCCGGTCGTACGCCTCGTCCACGAAGCGCTGCTCGGCGGCGATCTCGCGGTCCTTCAGCGGGGCCGTCCCGTCCGTGCCGGCGGGGGTGTTCGCGTCCGTGCCGGCAGGGGCGCTCCCGCCCGCCGCGCTGCCGGGCGAACGGTCGGTGACCTCGGACGACATGGCTGGCTGCTCCTCGCGGCGACGGGCGGCGTCCCGGGACCGCCCCGGGAATGCGAAACAGACAGCCTACGCGGTCCGGGGTCGCCTCAGCGTGCCGCCGTGACCCGTCCCACAAGGCGCGCGGTCGCGCCGGGGGCCCAGCGCCGCGCCCGGGCGACCGCCCTGGTCAGCGGGTCGGGGAGCACGTACAGGTCGTGGGCGGGACGGGCGAGCGAGCGGTCCACGGCGTCCAGCACGACGCCCGGCGGGATGCCGCGCATGCGGCCGGTGGCGGCCGGATCGGCGGACGCGGCGGCCCGGAAGCCGGGCGTATCGACCTGGCGGGGGCAGACGACCCGGATCACGACGCCGCTCCCGGCGTGTTCCGCCGCGACCGCCTCGGCGTAGGCGTTCACCGCGGCCTTCGCCGCCGCGTACGCCGACGTCTTGGGGACGGGCAGCAGCGACGCGAGCGACGAGAACAGGACCAGCTCGCCGCCGCCGCGCTCCAGCATCCCCGGCAGCGCGGCCCGGACGACGTTGACCGTGCCGAGGAAGTCGGTCCGGAGCACGCGCTCGACGTCGGCGAGAGGCTGCTCCAGCGCGGTGGCCATGGGCCCGACGGCCGCCGCGTGCACCACCCGGTGGACGGGACCGGCCTCGGCCACCACGGCGTCCACGGCCTCGGCGTCGGCGACGTCGCAGACCCGGACGCGGGTGTTGGGGGAGCGGTGGGCGGTCGCGCCGAGGCCGTCGGCGTCCAGGTCGGCCGCGACGACCTCCCAGCCCGCGGCGGCGAGGCGGCGGGCGGCGAGCGCGCCGAGCCCG
>NZ_QURH01000196.1 GCF_003428695.1 Actinomadura logoneensis | reverse complement strand
GGCCCCAGGGGCCGGGCCGCCGCAGCCCCTTGGGCCGGGGCGCCGCAGCCCCTTGGGCCGGGGCGCCGCAGCCCCGGGGCGAGCCGCCGCGGCGCAATAGGCTCGGGGGATGCGGATCGATCTGCACACCCACAGCAGCGTGTCGGACGGGACGCGTCCCCCCGCGGAGGTCATGCGCCGGGCGGCGGCGGCCGGGCTGGACGTGGTGGCGCTGACCGACCACGACACCACCCGCGGCTGGGACGAGGCGCGCGCCGCCCTCCCGCCCGGCCTGCGGTTCGTGCCGGGCGTCGAGCTGTCCTGCGAGCTGGACGGGCGCAGCCTGCACCTGCTGGCCTACCTCTTCGACCCGGACGACCCGGAGCTGAACGCCGAACTCGCGCGCCTCCAGGAGTCCCGGGACAGGCGCGGACGCGAGATGGTCGAACGGCTCCGCGAGCTCGGCTCGTCCGTCACGCTCGGGCAGGTCGAGCGGATCGCGGGCGGGGCGCGCATCGGCCGGCCGCACCTGGCCCGCGCCATGGTCGAGGCGGGGACCGTCGCGTCCTTCGAGGAGGCGTTCACCGCGGACTGGATCGGCGCCGACGGCCGCGCCAACGTCGCCCGCTACGCGCTCGATCCGGTGCGTGCCGTCCGGCTGGTGCGGGCGGCGGGCGGGGTGTCGGTCCTCGCGCATCCGCGGGTCGAGCGCGGCGGCGCCTTCGACGACGCGGTGATCCGCCGGCTGGCCGGGGCGGGACTGGACGGGGTGGAGGTGGACCATCCCGGGCACGAGCCGGCCGACCGCGCCGCCCTGCGCGTCCTCGTGGCGGAACTGGGCCTGGTGGGGACGGGTTCCAGTGACGACCACGGCGAGCTGAGCGGCGACCGGATCGGCTGCGAGACGACCGCCCCGGAGGCGTTCCGGCGGCTCGTCGCCCGCGCGGGCGGGGCGCGGTAGGGTGCGGGGCGTGGACGCGCGCATCGAACAGGTGGTGACGTCGGGTCGGGTGACCCTGGACGACACCGAGTACGAGGTCGAGACCAACACCTACATCGTCGGTGACGACGACGACGTCATCGTGATCGACCCGGCCAACGACGCCGAGGCCATCCTCAAGGCGGTCGGCGACCGGGAGGTCATGGCCGTCCTGCTGACCGACGGCAACGAGCACCGCCTCGGCGTGGTGCTCGAGGTCGCCGCGGCCGGCGAGGAGGACGAGGAGAACTGGGCCCCCATCGCCCTGCACCGGGCCGACCGGCTGCTCTGGCGCGACTACTTCGGCCGCCTCGCCCGCGAGGAGGAGGACGAGGAGGACGCCAAGGCGCTGCGCTCGCTGGAGCCCGACATCTGGCTGGAGGACGGCGGCGTCTTCGAGATCGCCGAGGCCCAGCTGGAGATCGTGCACACCCCCGGGCACACCCCGGGCAGCGTGAGCGTGATCAGCGAGCAGCTCGGCGTGCTGTTCTCCGGTGACACGCTGCACCGCGGCCGGCCGGGCTCGATCGGCGGCGTCTACGACGACCTGCGCAAGCAGCTCAACTCGATCGGCGCCCTGCTCACCCCGCTGCCCAAGGACCTGCGGGTCCTGCCGGGCCAGGGCGAGGAGACCACCGTCGGCGACGAGGACGCCCGCTGGGAGAGCTGGGGCGCGCTCGCCACCGAGGGCGACGACGAGTAAGGGCCCGTCCGCCTTGGCGCAGGAGCAGCTCGGCTTCGAGGGCATGCCGCGACGGCTCTACACCTGTACGCCGTCGCGGCTGAACGCCTGGCTGGACTGCCCGCGCCGGTACCGGATGACCTACCTGGACCGTCCGGCGCCGCCCAAGGGCCCGCCGTGGGCGCACAACAGCGTGGGCGCGAGCGTCCACAACGCCCTGGCGAACTGGTGGAAGCTCCCGCTGGAGGAGCGCACGCCCGAGGCCGCCGGGACGCTGCTGATGCGCGGCTGGCTGACCGACGGTTTCCGCGACGGCGAGCAGTCCGCGCGCTGGCGGGCGCGGGCGCGCGAGATGGTCGAGCGGTACGTGGCCCGTGTCGATCCGGCGGACGAGCCGGTCGGCGTGGAGCGGACCGTCGCCACCCGCACGTCCCGGATCGCCGTGTCCGGACGCATCGACCGGCTGGACGAGCGCGCCGGTGAGCTGGTCGTCGTCGACTACAAGACCGGCCGGCACGTCCTGACCGCCGATGACGCGCGCGGTTCGCTGGCCCTCGCGCTCTACGCGGTCGCCGCGTCCCGCGTGCTGCGCAAGCCCTGCAACCGCGTCGAGCTGCACCACCTGCCGTCCGGGGAGGTCGCGGTGTGGGAGCACACCGCCGAGTCCCTCGGCCGGCACGTCGCGCGCGCCGAGCAGATCGCGGACGAGGCGTCCGCCGCCGACGACGCCTACAAGGCGGCGCGGGTGCCGCGTCCCCGCACCGGCGAGGCCCCGGTCGTCGACCACGCGCCGTGGGACGAGCTGTTCCCGCCGCGTCCGAGCAACCTGTGCGCCTGGTGCGACTTCTCCCGGCACTGCCCCGAGGGCCGCGAGGCCGCGCCCCGCAAGGACCCCTGGGCGTCCCTCGACGCCGCCGAGGCCGAAGCCTCCCAGTAAACGCCGAGAGGCGCGGCGCCGCCCCCTGCGCGCCGGATGCCGCGCCCTTCGAGGGCCGCCGAGGCCGAAGCCTCCCAGTGACCCCGAGAGGCGCGGCGCGGCCCTTTGCGCGTCGCGGATGCCGCGCGTCCTCTGGGCCGAGGTCAGTGCGTCCCTGTGGGAGCCGGAGGCGGCGCGTCCACGGGACGTCCCCGCGTCGGGGCTACGGGACGTCCCCCCGTCGGGAGGCGCGGCCCCTGAGGTCTCATGAGATGGACGGGGTCCGGGTGGGCCAGCGGCGGGGGTCGCGGAGGCCGTAGAGGCCGTGGCGGGTGTCGTAGCCTTCGGCCGCCAGGCGCTGCCGTGCGCGTTCCAGCATGTCGCGGGTGGGCTTGGCGAAGGCGAAGTCGTGCAGGCGCTCCGGGACGGCGCTCAGGGCCGTCCGGAAGGAGCGCAGCGCGGCCGTGACGGCGGGCTGGGGCACCTCGGGCAGCACGCCGTACATCCGGCGGGCCCAGTCGGGCAGCGAGTAGTAGCAGAGCGCGCCGAACGGGAAGTAGCCCGGCTTGCCGGGCGCGAGGAACCGCAGGTTCTCCGGCAGCGTCGGCCACAGCAGGAACCGGACGGTCGCGGCGGCCTCCTCGGTGACGCGCAGCGCCGGCCGCATGTCGTTGAGGTACTCGTCCATCTCCCGGACGGATCCGGGGACGTCCTCGGCGTGCAGGCCGACGAACGTGGCCGTGTGGCGCTGCTCGTCCAGGTAGCGGTCGGCCATCGCGTCGGTGAGGGGCAGGCCGGACCGGCGCGCGACCTCCAGGTAGGACTGGACCTCGGCGCAGTGCACCCAGCGCAGCAGCTCGGGCTGGTCCAGGCGCTCCTTGCGGCCGGTGTCGTGGTTGAGGATGCGCAGGCTGCGGTGGATGCCGCGGACGCGCGCCGCCAGCTCCTCGATCTCGGCCGGGGCGCCGAACGTCGCCGCCCCCACGAAGTCGGCCGTGCGCTGGAGCCGGCCGAACGGGTCCTCCTGGAAGTTGGAGTTCTGCCAGACGCCCCACATGGCGACCGGGTGCAGGGCCTGGAGCATGAGGCCGCGGACGCCGCCGACCCACATGGACCGGTCGATGTGCACGCGCCAGGTGACGCTTTCGGGGGGAACGACCGTAGCCGCCATCACGCACCTCCGGTGAGACAAACCTCAGTAAGTGTGTCATTACTGAACTCGGTTCGGTCAACCGGGGCCCGCTCAGCGGACGGCCGTCCAGCGGCCAGACGGCGGGCAGTCGTTCAGTGGGCGGACGGCGGGCGGCCGTTCAGCGGGCGGACGGCGGGCGGCCGTCCGGCGGGCGGGCGGGCGGTGGGGGCGGGTCAGCGGAGGGCGCGTTCGGCGAGGGACCAGAAGTCGGTGAGGGCCGCGGCCGTGGTCTCCGGCGCGTCCACGGCGGGGGAGTGCGCGGCGCTCGGGATCACGACCTTCTCCGCGCCGAGGCGCTCGGCCATGGCCGCCTGGACGCGGGGGTCCCACACGTCGTCGTCCTCGCCGTAGAGGACGAGCGTGCGCAGGCCCTCCTCGGCCATGAACTTGGCCAGCTCGTCCACGCGGTCCGGGCAGGTGGTCAGCTCGGTCGCCATGGTCATCAGGCCGGTCTCGCAGTTGCCGAGCGTCCGCGCCTTGAGGAAGGCCACGATCTTCGGCGGGACGCCGCGGTTCACCGCGTCCGGCTCCAGGGCCAGCGTCCAGATCTGCTCCATGCCGAGCTGCGGGATCGAGTCGCGCAGCAGGACGGCCTTCTCGGCGGACGGCCCGGTCAGCGCGCCCGGGCCCGAGCTCATCAGCGTGAACGACGCCACCCGCGCCGTCCGGGCGAGCACCGCCTCCCGGGTCACCAGCCCGCCGAACGAGTGCCCGACCAGGTGGACGGGCACGTCGTCGTCCGCGCCGAGCACGGCGGCGAGGGCCGCCACGTCCGCGCCGAGCTCGGCGCGCGTGTAGGACTCCGGGCCCGTCCCGGCCGGGGTCTCGTACTGGCCGCGCATGTCGACCGCGAGGACGCGCCGTCCGGCCGACGCGAGCGTCTGCAGGACGGAGAGGAAGTCCTCCTTGCTCCCGGTGAAGCCCGGCACGAGCAGCGCGGGCCACCGTTCGGGCACGCCGGAGCCGGGCAGCGCCTCCAGGGCCGCGAACCTCCCGCGGGAGGTCTCGACGAACGTCCGGCGCACTCCGGAGGGCAGGGTCAGGAACCGGGGCGTACTCACGGGCCGCCAGCATACTGAACGCCCCGGTCGGAACACCGCCGTAGAGGCTTCGGTGGTAACGTTCCGGGCGTGGCCACGCACCCGGCGGTCTCCGCCCACCGCCGTGACGCGGCGGGCCTGACCGGACTCCACGACGCCGCCCGCTCGGGCGCCGAGTACGTCGAGATCGACGTCCGGCGCACCGGCGACGGCGCGCTGGTCGTCCACCACGATCCCACGGTCGGCGGTCTGCCTCTGGCACGGCTCGCCCACGAGCGCGCCGCCGAACTCGCCGACCATCCGATCCCGCTGGTCGGCGACGCGCTGGAGATCATCGCCGGACGGGCCCGGGGCCACCTGGACCTCAAGGAACGCGGCTGCGAGACCGAGCTGGTCGCGCTCGCCGAGGCGGCGCTCGGCCCGGACGGCTTCGTCGTCACCACCCGCGACGTCGCGAGCATCCGGCAGATCAAGAGCGACTTCCCGCACGTCCGGGTGGCGATGTCGGTGGGCCGCAGCCTCTGGGAGCTGGGCGCGCACCGGGACTTCGCCCCGGTGCGCGCGATCCGCAGGTCCGGCGCGGACCTGGTGGCGCTGAACCACCGGCTCGCGCGCGTCGGCGTCCTCGCGCAGATCGCCCGCGCCGGGTTCCCCGCGATGATCTGGACGGTCAACGCCGAGCCCCAGATGCGCCGCTTCCTCGCCGACCCGCGCGTCGAGGTCCTGATCACCGACCACCCCCGCCGCGCGCTGGACCTCCGCGCCGCCTCCGCCTGACCCTGCCTGGGCCCGCCTGAGCTCGCCTGAGCGGGTCAGCCGGTCGTTCCGGCGCGGCCGTTCTCCAGGCGGCCCATGAGGCGGCGGCGGAACGTCGTGTCCGCCGTGGTCGTGATCTCGACGTCGTACCAGCCGTCGCGGGTGGGCCAGGTGATCGTGCGGGTGGCCCCGGGCGCGAGCGTGACCGTCCTGGTGGACGTCCCGTAGCCGAGGGCGCGCAGGGAGAAGGCCAGCGTGTCCCGGCCGGGGTTGGAGAGGCTGATCGCCAGCGTGCGTGCGGCCTTGGCGGACGAGCTGACGACGGTCTTCGCCGCCTTGCCCGCGACCGTCCCGGCGAACTCGCGCCGGAAGCCGTTCGGGCCGGTCAGCGTGAGGCGGTATCTGCCGTCCTTGACGGGGACGCGGTCGGTCTGCGACTTCGCGACGTCGTAGTGGCGCGGCGTCGCGAACTCCTTCGCGTACGGGTAGAGCGCGAAGTGCGTCGAACGCGTCCCGTGGTTCCGGAGGGTGACGAGCAGCGCGTCGCCGTCCAGGCGGGCGCTCGCCTCGGGCCGGTAGGGGAGCGGCCGGGCGGGCTTCACGCCGGGCTCCACGACCGGGTCCTTCTGGACGACCGGGGGCAGCGCGGGCCAGCGGTAGAAGAACTTCGGCGGATCGGCGGGCCGGGCCGGACGCGCCGGACGCGCCCGCCGGGTGAAGTCGAACGCCGAGGTCAGGTCGCCCGCGACCGTCCGGCGCCAGGCGCCGATGTTCGGCTCCCGGACGCCCAGCCAGCGCTCCAGGAACCGGATCGTCGAGGTGTGGTCGAACACCTCCGAGCAGACGTTGCCGCCCGCCGTCCACGGCGAGACCACGATCATCGGGACCCGGAAGCCGAGGCCGATCGGCTTGCCGTCCACCCACTCGTCCTTCGCGGACGCGGGCGGCAGCGGCGGCGGGACGTGGTCGAAGTAGCCGTCGTTCTCGTCGAACAGCAGGAACAGCGCCGTGGACTCCCAGACGCCGGGATGCGAGGCCAGGGCGTCCAGCACCTCGTAGGTGATCCCCGCGCCCTGGACCGGGCTGCCCGAACTCGGGTGCTCGGAGTCGGCCGCGGACGCGACGATGTACGACACCTGCGGCAGGCGTCCGGCGGCGACCGTCTCGCGGAAGGTCCGGGCGAGCGTCCCGCCGTGGACGCGGCGCAGGCCCCGGTCGAACAGGTCCCGCTCGGCCGCCGGGAGCGCCGCCACGGCCTTGTCCAGGTTCGCCAGCATCGTCGCCTGCGCGGCGGGCTCGGCCTTCGCGACGGCCTCGTAGAACGCCGTCAGGCTCTTGTACTGGCTGAACGACCCGAGGGCCTTGCGCATGACCCCCTTGAAGGTCACGAGGAACTCGATCGCGTTGTCGGTGAAGTTGTCCCACTCCTGGAACACGCGCCAGCTCACGCCCGCCTTCGACAGGCGCTGGGCGTAGGAGGTGAGGGCGTAGCCGGGGTGCGTGTCCTCGCTGTAGGCGTCGTTCTCGACCGCGCGGTGGCCGTTGGGCTCGTAGCCGATCGTCCCCGTCCAGTGGTACGTCCGGTTGGGGTTGGTGGGGCCGAACACCGAGCTGTGGTAGGCGTCGCAGATCGTGAAGGTGTCGGCCAGCTCGTACTGGAACGGCAGGTCGCGGCGGTCGTAGTGGACCATCGTCGGGAGCTGCTTGGCGGCGATCCAGCCGTCGTGCCAGCCGTCCCCGCGCGCCTTCTGGCCGCCGTCCCACGAGTGGTCGAGGCCCGCGATGTAGTTGACGTCGGTGAGCGGGCCGTGGTCGATGGCGTCCCGGGCGAGGAACGGCTTCACGCGGCGCAGCGCGCCCTTCTGGTGGAACACCGGGTGGCCGTCGGGCAGTTCGATCGCGTTGCGGTCGGCGTACCCGCGGACGCCGCGCAGCGTCCCGAAGTAGTGGTCGAAACTGCGGTTCTCCTGCATGAGGAAGACCACGTGCTTGATCGCCCTGAGGCCGCCGGGCGGCAGCGGGCGGGCCAGCGCGGCGTGGACGGACGGCGGCAGGAGGGACGCGGCCGTCGCGCCCCCGGCGACGGCGGCGCCGGACGCGAGGAAACGGCGGCGGGAGGGACCGGAGCTCATGCCGAGAACGCTGGGCTCCCGCGGTAACGGGAGGACGGCGGTCCCGTATCGCCCCGGCAACGAACATGAAATTTCTTCGAGTGTGCCCCGCCCGCGGAACCGGGCGCCGCGTCGGTTCCGCGAACGGAAACGCACGAACATGAAATTTCTTCGAGTGTGCCCCGCCCGCGGAACCGGGCGCCGCGTCGGTTCCGCGAACGGAAACGCCGGTCCCGGGATGTCCCGGGACCGGCGTTCACGTGCGTTCCGCGTCAAGCGCGTCAATCGCGTCAGGCGCGTCGGGCACTCAGACGCTCTGCGGCTCCTCCACCGGAGCTCCGGCCGCCCGCCGGGCACGCCGCGGCTTGGCGGCGGGCTCGGCCTCCGCGGTGTCCGTCGCGTCGGCGGCGGCAGCGGTGGACTTGCGGGCCCGGGTCCGCTTCGGCGCGGGCTCGGAAGCCGTCGCGTCCGCCTCGGTCGCGGCCGTCTTCCGCGCGCGCTTCGGCTTGCCCTCGACCACGTCCGCCGCTTCCGCCGCGGCGGGGGTGGTCTTGCGGGCCCGCGTCCGCTTCGGAGCCGCCTCGGCCGCCGCCTCGTCGGCGGGAGCCTCGGGCGCCGCGGTCTTGCGCGTCCGCGTGCGCTTCGGCGCGGTCTCGGCCGTCACGGCGTCCTCGCCGGACACCTCGGCGGCGGCGACCTTCCGCGTCCGCTTCGGCTTGGCCTCGGGCTCCGCGACGGTCGCCTCGGCCTCGGCGGGAGCCTCGGTCGCGGCGGCCTTGCGGGTGCGGGTGCGCTTGGGCTTCTCCTCGGTCACCGCGGCGTCGGCCGCGCCGGCCGTGTCGGCCGTGTCGGCTTCGGAGGGCGCCTCGGCGGCCGTGCTCTTGCGAGCCCGGGTGCGCTTCGGCTTCTCCTCGGCCTCCGGCGTGGCGCCGACCTCGGACGTGGCGCCGACCTCGGACGTGGCGTCGACCTCGGCGGGTGCCTCGGTGGCGACGGCCTTGCGGGCACGCGTCCGCTTCGGCTTGGCCTCGGCCTCCGCGACGGTCGCCTCGACCTCGGCGGGAGCCTCGGTCGCGGCGGCCTTGCGGGTCCGCGTCCGCTTGGGCGCCGCTTCGGACGGCGCCTCCGCGTCGGCGGTCACCTCGGTGGCGACGGCCTTGCGGGTGCGCGTCCGCTTGGGCTTCTCCTCAGCGGGTGCGGCCTCCGTGGACACGTCCGCGCCGGTGGCGGGCGTGGCGGTGGCCTCGGTTTCGGCGGCCTTGCGGGTGCGCGTGCGCTTCGGGTTCTCCTCGGCCGGTGCGGCCTCGGTCGTCGCGTCCGCGGTGGTGGCGGGCTCGACCTCGGCTTCGGCGGCCTTGCGGGTCCGCGTGCG
The DNA here is from genome assembly GCF_003428695.1 of Actinomadura logoneensis. Classification (GTDB taxonomy): domain Bacteria; phylum Actinomycetota; class Actinomycetes; order Streptosporangiales; family Streptosporangiaceae; genus Spirillospora; species Spirillospora logoneensis. The sequence goes on along the minus strand of NZ_QURH01000196.1, from coordinate 424 downwards.
CTTCGGCTTGACCTCGGCGGACACGTCCTCGCCGGTGGCGGGGACGGCCTGGGCGTCAGCGGGAGCCTCGGTCGCGGCGGGCTTCCGAGTGCGGGTGCGCTTCGGCTTGGTCTCGGTCGCGGCGGCGTCCTGGGACGTCTCCGGAACCGTGACCGTCGCCTCGGCCTCGGCGACGGGCGCCTCGGTCGCGGCGGCCTTGCGCGTGCGGGTGCGCTTGGGCTTCTCCTCGACCGGAGCGGCCTCGGCCGTCACGTCCGCGGTGGTGGCGGGCGTGGCGGTGGCCTCGGTCGCGGCGGCCCTGCGGGTCCGCGTGCGCTCGGTCTCGGCCGCGGGGGCGTCCGTGACCGGCGCGGCCGTGACCTGGACCTCGGCGGGAGCCTCGGTCGCGGGCCGGCGGGTGCGGTTGCGCCTGCGGGTCGGCTCG
>NZ_QURH01000190.1 GCF_003428695.1 Actinomadura logoneensis | reverse complement strand
CCGCGCGGCGGTCCGGCGCTCCGGGCCGGGACCGGGGCCGCCCCGCTCAGGTGGTGACGGGGCTGGGCTCGGGCGGCGGGCCGTCGGGGTCCAGGCGGTAGGCGGACGCCTGGAGGCCGTAGAGGTCGGCGTAGAGGCCCCCGCGTGCCATCAGCTCGGCGTGGGTGCCGTGCCCGGTGACGCGGCCGTCCTCCAGGACGTAGATCCGGTCGGCGTGCCGGACGCTCGCCAGCCGGTGCGTGATCAGCAGGACCGTGCGGCCCCGCTCGGCGGCGTGCGCGCGGATCTGCTCGAACAGCCGGTGCTCGGCCCGCGCGTCCAGCGCGGCGGTCGGCTCGTCGCAGATCAGCAGCGGCGCGTCGCGGTAGAAGCCGCGCGCGGCGGCCAGCCGCTGCCACTGCCCGCCGGACAGCTCCTGGCCCTGGTCGAAGCGCTTGTCGAGCAGCGTGTCGTAGCCGAACGGGAGGGAGTCGACGACCTCGTCCGCGCCCGAGGCGGTCGCGGCGGCCCGCACCGCCCGGCGCGCGGCCGGGACGCCGAGGTCGTCGCCCATCGCGATGTTGTCGGCGGCGGTCATCGGCCAGTGCGTGTGGTCCTGCGCGACGACCGCGATGGCGCGGCGCAGCACCTCCGGGTCGAGCCGGGTGACCACCACGTCGTCCCAGCGGACCTCGCCGTCCTCCGGCGCGTACAGCCCGGCGAGGATCTTGGCGAGCGTGGTCTTGCCCGACCCGTTCTCCCCCACCAGCGCGACGACCTCGCCGCGCCGCAGCCGCACCGACACGTCCCGCAGGGCCGGTCCGTCCGCGCCCGGGTAGGTGAAGGTGACGCCGTCCACGGCGATCTCCCGGAACCCGCGCGGCGCGGCGCTCCCGGCCGACCGCTCCCGCTCCTCGCGCCCGCGCCGGACGTCCCGCTCGGCCAGCTCGACGTAGGAGAGGTAGTCCGCGAAGTACAGGCCGTCCTCGTAGGTGCGGTTCAGCGCGTGGACGAGGTTCAGCAGCGACTGCTGGCCGGTGCGGATCGCCAGCACCGCCGTCCCGGCGACGGCGAGCGGCATCATCCCCTGCCACAGCAGCACGCCGAGCACCGCGTACAGGACGGCCGTCGCGAGGCCGCGCAGCACGTCCCCGTAGAGCTGCGTGAGCGTGCGCCGCCGCGCCACCGCGACCAGCACCCGCCGGATGTGGTCGGCGAGCGCGCCGTACTGCCGCAGCAGGTGCGGCCGGACGGTGAAGGAGCGGACCTCGGCGGCGTGGTCGCGGCCGGTCATCAGGTCCGTCATGATCCAGCCGCGCCGCCGCACCTCGACCAGCGAGAGCTGCGCCCGGTACCCGAGCCGCGCCGCGCGGACGGCCGCCCACGCCTCCGGCAGCGCGGTCAGCACCAGCAGCGGCAGCAGCACCGGGTGCAGGACGCCGAGCGCCCCGGCCGCCGCCGCGACCCCGACCACGGCCGTCCCGAGGTCCACCGCGTTGTCGACCATGGACGAGGCGGAGTCGAGCCCACGCAGCCGCGCCCGGTGCAGCGCGTCCTGGTGGTCGGCGTCGTCGAACCAGGCCAGGTCGATCGCCGTCGTCGCCGCGTAGAGCCGCTGCTCCACGATCCGCTCGACCTGCGGGCGCAGCCGCTGCTGCGACCACTGCGCGAGCAGCGTGCACGACGCCCGGACGGTGATCGCCGCCCCGACGAGCGCGAGCGCCGGGGCCGCCGAGCGCACCCGGTCGGGCGTCGGCCCGGCGGCGAACAGCGCCGTCAGCACGCGCGTCGTCGCGAGCAGCCCGAACGCGGTGAACACCCCGGCGACGGCGTTGAACACGACGGTGACGACCAGGTCGCGCCTGCTGGCCTGCCAGCCGAGCCGGGCGACCTGGCCGACCAGGCGCGGAAGCTGCCGGGTCATGGTGAGCATGTCGGTGCGCGCCATCTCGTCGGCCCGCCCGTACCAGCCCTTCGGCTCGGCCAGCTTGGGCCCGAGCAGCATTCCCTCCCGCGCCGCCCGCTCGTCGTCGTCCTCGGGCCGCTTCTCGTCGGCCTCCTCGGGGCGGTCCCTCTCGTCGGCCCGCCCGTCCTCAGGGCCGTCCTTCTCGGGCCGGGCTCCTTCGGACCGCTCGTCCTCGGGCGGCCCGCCTTCGGGGCGGTCGTCCTCGGGGCGGTCGTCCTCGGGGCGGTCGCGTTCGGGGTCGTCCGGCCGTCGGCGCCGTGGCCCGCGCCTGATCATCCTCATGCGGTGTACGCACCGCCCTCCGCGCTCGCGACGCCGCGCCGGCGCGGCGTTCGGCGAGAAGGTACCCGGGGCCTCCGAGAGCGCTACGCCCTACCGGCGAGGAGCTCGGGTCGTCCAGGCCCGGCGATGGCGGACGTGCGGAGCGAGGCCGCTGGTCCAAGCGTTGGGGTGTGGCCGGTACAGGCCGTCCAACGGTCCGGCAAAGGCCCGCATGCCCGGCGGATGCGGCCCTGACCGATACCGAACCGCTCGGGGCGGCACGGCACGGGCGATACCGGACGGCGCCGAAGGGGGTTCGGGACGTGTCGCGCGCCCGCCTGATCGACGACCCGGTTTGCCCGCCCCCTCTCCGGGCAGGCGCTCCACCAGGGAGGGAGGACGACATGAACGAGCAAGCGAGGAGTGGGCGACCCGTCGATCCGGCCGCGCAGAGCCAGTCCTACCCCGGCCGGACGGGGGACATGGAGCCCGAGCCGCGCGACGAGATGCGCGACTACCGGGGGACGGGGCTGCTCGCCGGACGGCGCGCGCTGGTCACGGGCGGGGACTCCGGGATCGGCCGCGCGGTGTCGGTCGCGTTCGCCAAGGAGGGCGCGGACGTCGCGCTCACCTACCTGGACGAGGACGACGACGCGCGGCACACCGCCGGACTGGTCGAGGCCGAGGGGAGCCGCTGCTTCACGTTCGGCGGCGACCTGGCCGAGGAGCGGCACGCGCGCGAGGTCGTCCAGCACGCGGCCCGCGACCTCGGCGGCCTGGACGTCCTGGTGCTGCACCACGGCACGCAGAAGCCGGTCGAGGACGTCCGGCAGATCGACGACGCGCAGCTGCGCCGCACCTTCGACGTCAACGTGCTGTCGCTGTTCTGGATCGTCCAGGAGGCGCTGGACCATCTGGGGGCCGGGTCGTCCATCGTCATCACGGGGTCGATCAACGGGTTGCGCGGCAACAAGACGCTCATCGACTACGCCGCGAGCAAGGGCGCCGCGATGGTGCTGGCCCAGTCGCTCGCGCAGTCGCTGACCGACAAGGAGATCCGGGTGAACACCGTGGCGCCCGGGCCGGTCTGGACGCCGCTGATCCCGGCGACGTTCCCCGCCGAGCGCGTCGAGGGGTTCGGCAAGCAGGCGCCGATGGGGCGGGCCGCCGATCCGGACGAGATCGCGCCGTCGTACGTGTTCTTCGCGGCCAACCGGCTGTCGTCGTACTACACCGGGCAGACGCTGGTCCCGGCGGGCGGCGAGATCCATCCCGGATGACCGCGACCGGCGAACCGGCCCGCAGCGACCCGTCCGCGCCCGGGTTCGCGCGGCGGCGCTGCGGGCGCGGCTGGCGCTACCTGGCCCCGGACGGGCGGCCGCTCACCGACCCTGAGGAGATCGCCCGCATCAAGGCGCTGGTGATCCCGCCCGCCTGGAAGGACGTGTGGATCTGCCCGGACCCGGCCGGGCACATCCAGGCCGTCGGCGTCGACGCCGCGGGCCGCCGCCAGTACCTCTACCATCCGGCGTGGCGGGAGCGCCGCGACCGTGAGAAGCACGACCGCGTGCTCGACCTCGCCGAACGGCTGCCCGCCACCCGCGAGCGACTGGCCGCCGACCTGGCGCTGCGCGGCTACCCGCGCGAACGCGTGCTGGCCGCCGGGCTCCGCCTGATCGACCTCGGCTTCTTCCGGATCGGCGGCGAGGAGTACGCGGCCGAGAACGGCACGTACGGGGTCGCGACCGTCCTGCGCGAGCACGTCACCTGCCGGCGCGACGAGATCGTCTTCGAGTACCCGGCGAAGGGCTCCAAGGAGCGGCACCAGTCGATCGCCGAGGAGGCCGTCCGCAAGGTGGTGGCCGGGCTGAAGCGCCGCCGGGACGACGGCCCGGGCCTGCTCGCCTACCGGACGGAGCGCGGCTGGCACGACGTCACGACCACCGACGTCAACGAGTACATCCACGAGGTGACCGGCGGCGACTTCACCGCCAAGGACTTCCGCACCTGGCACGCGACCGTCCTGGCCGCCGTGGGCCTGGCCGTCTCGACCCGCGCGGCCGGGTCCGAGACGCGCCGCAGGCAGGCCGTGAGCCGGGTCGTCAAGGAGATCGCCGCCTACCTCGGCAACACCCCCGCGGTCGCGCGCGCCTCCTACATCGACCCGCGCGTCATCGAGCTGTACGAGGAGGGCAGGACGATCGCGCCCGCGCTGACCGAGCTGGGCGTGGACGCCGAGGAGGGCGAACTGGCGACGCAGGGGCCGGTGGAGCAGGCCGTGCTCAGGCTCCTCCGAGGAGCTCGGCCCTCTCGCTGAGGGCCTCGTCGCACCCCTCGCCGCCGGGCGTGAGGCAGTACACCGCGTACGCCTGCTGGATCACCGGCAGCGCGACGTTGCGGACGCGCGTCCCGCCCGGCGTCAGGCCCTTCTCCGAGCCGTGGTGCGCGTGCCCGTGGACGGCGAGGTCCGCGTGCGCGCAGTCGATCGCCTCGGCCAGCAGGTAGCTGCCGAGGAACGGGTAGATCTCCAGCGGCTCCCCGGCGAGCGTGCCCGCGACGGGCGAGTAGTGCGTCAGCGCCACCCGCAGGTCGCAGTCCAGCCCGAGCAGCGCCGAGCCGAACCGGTCGGCGAACTCGCGGGTGTGCCGGACGAACGCCTTCATCTCCGGCTCCCCGAAGTCCGACGCCGAGCCGCCCGGGAACCCGCCCCCGAAGCCCTTGCCGCCCGCGATCCCGAGCCGCGTCCCGCCGCAGTCGACCACCGTCCCGGTGCCCTCCAGCACGGTGATCCCCGCGTCGCGCAGGATCGCGGCGATCTCGTCCTGCTCGTCGGAGTGGTAGTCGTGGTTGCCGAGCACCGCGACGACGGGCACGTCCGCGCACGCCAGCTCGGCGGCGGCGACCTCGCCCTCCGCGGCCGTCCCGTGCCGGGTCAGGTCCCCGGCGACCAGCAGCACGTCGGCGTGCTCGGACAGCCCGGCCAGGCGCGGGCCGTAGCTGCCGGCGACCTCCGGGCCGACGTGGATGTCGCCGACGGCGGCGAGCCGGATCATGACAGGGTCTCCTCCCCGTCCGGGGCCCGGACCGGGACCACGGACACCTCGTTGCGGATCTCGCGGCCCTCGGCGGCGGTCCGCGCGGCGTCCTCCAGCTCGCGCCGCCGCTCCTCCGAGACGACCTCGCCGCGCAGGTACACGACGTCGTCCCGGACGTCCACGCTGATGCCGAGCTCGTGGGCGCGCGCGGCGAGCCGCTCGGCGATGTGGGCCTCCAGGTAGTCGGGCGCGTCGGTCACAGGAATCCCCCCTCGATGACGCCCAGCCGGGCGAGCAGGGTCAGGAACGCGTAGGCGTACGGCGAGTCCGCGGTGCGGCGGGCGACCTCCGGCCAGTCCACCTGCTCCCGCAGCGACCGGCACACGTGCAGGTACCCGCTGAAGTCGCAGGCCGTCTCGGTGAACGCGAGCAGCCGCATGACGACCAGGTCGGTCGCGGCGAGGACGGGCATCCGCACCGCCGCGACGATCAGCTCGTCGGCCCGGCCGAGCAGCGCGTCGTCCACCGCGCCGTCCACGGGCGCGTAGATCAGGTCGATCAGCTGCTCGCCGTCGTAGACCTTGGCGAGCCAGTTCTCCGGTGCCTCCTGGAACCGCATCCCCGCCTTGACCAGGGCCTTCACGGCGTTCTCCACCTCGTCCTCGGGCAGCACGAAGTCCACGTCGTGCGTCGACTCCGCCGCGCCGCGCGCGTAGGCGGCGAACCCGCCCGCCAGCGCGAAGCGGACCTCCGCCTCCAGCATCACCGACGCCGCCTTCTTGAGGCTGAGCAGCAGCCCCTCGGCACCCGATCCGGAACCGCCCGTGTCCACGTCCCCCCACGTGTTCCTCTGGTTACGTTCGCCGTACCGGTACCCGCCCGACGCCCACCTACTCGGCCTCCCAGAGATCCACCCCTCAGCCCCCGCTCCGGCACACGTGGCGAACATGGACCCGCGCGATGCCAAGGTAAACTCCCCGCTCCCGGCGGACTCGGGTCTCGCGGCCGAGTGGCGGAGGCGGCGCGTCCTCAGGGGGCGGGGAGTGGGGGCTTCCCGGGAAGCCGGGTGGGTGGGGTCAGGACTCCCAGAGGACGGAGAGGGGGCCCTGGCGGGAGCGGAAGGCGTCGACGAAGAGGCGGTGGTCGTCGCGGACGATCTCGGCGTAGCCGGTGCCGAAGGCGACCATGGCCTCCACGAACGCCTCCTCGTCCGCGCCGATCGCGGCGGAGACGGCGTCCTCGACCTGGAAGCCGACCAGGGTGTGGTCGGAGTCGCGGTCGGACACGCAGTGGATCTTCGCGGTGGCGCGGCCGAGGTGCTCCAGGACGGGCAGCATCTCGTCCGGCTCGGTGAGCGCGCCCCAGTCGAGGTCGGCCTCGTACGGGGACAGCTCCTGGACGACGTAGCCGGTGCCGTCCAGCTCGGTGTGGCCGAGCCAGGGGTCGGTGGCGGCCTGCAGGGCGCGCCGCGACACCGCGGTCCGGTGGCCGTGGTGGTGGAAGTAGTCGCGGATGCGCGGGTCGTCCACCACGCGGGACGGCGCGGCGACGTTGCCCTGCTTCATCGACAGGATGACGTCGTTCTCCAGCGCCTGCGTGTGGCCCTCGACCAGGATCGTGTACGCCGACAGCCCGGCCGAGCCGATCCCGAAGCCGGACGATCCGACGACGTCCTTCACCGTGTAAGTGAGGCTGCCGAAGCGGCGGTCCTTCGGGATGGTGTCCAGGTAGGCGGCGTACGCCCGCTCGACCTTGGCGCGTTCGGCGTCGTCCAGCCGCCGGACGCCCGGGCCGTCGGCGAACCGGCGCTCGTGCCGCTCCAGCAGGGTCATCGAGTCCAGCAGGCCGACGCGGGTGGAGCCGAGCGCGTCGAGCAGCACGTCCCGCACGTAGCCGGTGGCGGTGTCGAGGGTGATCGCGAACCTCTCGTCGCCCTCGTGCGTCGCGAAGTGCCGCACCTGGCCGACGTACGCGCGGACGTAGGTCTCGATGAGCCGCCGGATGGACGCGTCGGAGATCGCCTTGCCCCACGCCAGCAGCGCCAGGCTCGCCACGAACCGCTTGACGTCCCAGGTGAAGTGCCCGAGGTACGCCTCGTCGAAGTCGTTGACGTCGAAGACGAACACGCCGTCGGCGTTCATGTAGGTGCCGAAGTTCTGCGCGTGCAGGTCGCCCTGGATCCACACGCGGGACGTCCGCTCGTCGGCCCACGGGTCGTCGTCGCGCGCGACGTCGGCGTAGAACAGCGGCGCGCTGCCCCGGTAGAAGGCGAACGGGTCGGCGGCCATGCGGCGGAACCTGCGGCGGAACTCCGCCGGGCTCCGTCCCATCAGGTCGCGGTACGCCTCCACCAGGACGGCCACGATGCGCTCCTGACGCTCCCCTGGCGTCTGGTCGCGCAGAACGCGGGTGATGCTCGCCATCCGGCACTCCTCCATGCGGACGATCGGCCCCGCCCCCACAGGCAGGGCAACTCGCCACATTCTGCCGGTCTCGGACAGCCCGGAAGGCCCTTTCCGCAGGGCGTCCGGGGTCCCGCGCCGGGGAGGCGACGGCCGGTGCGCTCGTCGGCGCAGGTAAGAAGGACGTATGAACGAGCGTTCCGACACCCGTCCTGCCGAGATCGTCGACACGGACCCGGCGGGGCCCGCCGCCGCGCACTGGCGGGACGTGTACCGCACGCGCCCCGCCGACCAGGTGAGCTGGTTCCAGACCGAGCCGCAGCCGTCTCTGGAGCTGGTCCGCGCGGTGTTCCCCGAGGGGCCGGGCGGACGGGCGGCGATCGACGTCGGCGGCGGCGCGTCACCGCTGGCCGCCCACCTCGTCCGGGACGGGTTCGGCCACGTCACCGTCCTGGACGTCTCCGAGCAGGCGCTCCGCACCGCCCGCGCCGCCGTCCAGGGCGAGCCCGGCGCGGACGCGATCCGCTGGCTCCACGCCGACCTGCTGGCCTGGCGGCCGGACCGGACGTTCGACCTCTGGCACGACCGGGCCGTCTTCCACTTCCTGACCGACGCGTCCGACCGTGCCGCCTACCTGGACACGCTGCGCGAGGCGCTGGCGCCCGGCGGCGCGGTGGTGCTGGGCACGTTCGGTCCCGAGGGCCCGACCCACTGCTCCGGGCTGCCGGTCGCCCGCCACAGCCCGGACGAGCTGGCCGCCGAGCTGGGCGACGCGTTCACGCCGGTGGAGACGCGGATCCAGGTCCACCGCACCCCGGCGGGCGCGTCGCAGTCCTTCGCCTGGCTGGCCGCGCGCCGCCGCTAGGTGTATTGGCCTGCAGGGTTGTTGACGCGGGTGATGGGTGGTTGGCCGTTGAGTGCGGTGTGGCCGCGGTGGTGGTTGTAGGTGTGGAGGAAGTGTGTGAGGGCTTGGGCGCGTTCGGTGTTGGTGGTGTAGGGGCGGATGTAGGCCCATTCCTCCAGCAGTGTGCGGTTGAAGCGTTCGACTTTGCCGTTGGTCTGGGGGCGGTAGGGGCGGGTGAGTTTGCCGGTCGCGCCCAGTTCGGCCAGGGCTTGCTGCCAGGCGGTGGATTTGCGGTAGGACCAGGCGTTGTCGGTCAGGACACGCTCGATGCGGGTGATGCCCAGGCGGGCGAAGTGGGCGGCGGCGCGGTGCAGGAACGCCACGCAGGTGGCGGCTTTCTCGTCGGGGTGGATCTCGCTGTAGGCGATGCGGGTGCGGTCGTCGACGGCCGAGTGGATGTAGTCGTATCCGGTGGTGCGGCGACGGTCGGGGCAGGCGGCCCGGCCGTGGACGCGCCATCCGCCGCCGTGGGGGATCCGGCCGAGCTTTTTGACGTCGATGTGGACCAGTTCGCCGGGCCGCTCGCGTTCGTAGCGGCGAATCACCCGGCCGGTCGGTCGGTCCAGCCAGGCCAGCCGGTTCAGGTCGTGGCGGGTCAGGATGCGGTGGACGGTCGAGGCCGGCAGGCCCACGATCGGTCCGATCCGGGCCGGTCCCAGCTTGCGGTCCCGCCGTAGTGCGCAGACCTGTGCCTCCACCTCGTCGGGGGTGCGGTGCGCGAGGGTGTGCGGACGGCTGGAGCGATCACGCAGGCCCGCGAGCCCTTCCTGCCGCCACCGGCGCACCCACTTGTGCGCGGTCTGCCGAGAGATCCCCATCTCGGCCGCCACGTGCGCGACCGGACGCCCCGCAGCGACACGCTCGACCAGCAACCGCCGCCCATGAATCGTCAGCCGGGCATTACGGTGGGACACGAAGACCTCCAGCGTGGTCGGGAGCCTAGACACCTCCACCACACCGGGGGTCTTCACCTTTCAGCAAGCACCCCACAAGCCCGTGTCAACAACGTTCGTGGTCATTACAGCTAGGCGGTCCGGCCGCTCGGGCGGGTCAGGCGTCGCCGCCGAGTTCGGGGAGGTTCGCCGCCAGCGGGACGAACTCGTCCGCCGAAAGGTAGCCGTTGCCGTCGGTGTCGTAGGTGGCGAACAACGCGCCGACGATCCCGGACAGGTCGGCCACCTCGGCGGCCGGGAACATGCCGGCGATCGCCGCGGTCACCTCGTCCACGGTGAGCTGCCCGTCCCCGTCGGTGTCGTACTGGGCGAACACCGCCTCGAACTTCTCGGACATGGAAATCCCCCTCCTCGCCGGTGGCAATGGCCCCCGATGGTAACGGCTCTCGCATAACACCCGCCGCTCAGGACGCGGAGCACGCCTTTCCGGGGCGCCCCCCGCCAGAGATCACCGAAAGCCCGTGTCGTAACTTCGAGTAGTCATCCACAGGCGAGGAGTGATTCTCATGGGACGTCGTTCCACGGTTCTGGGCAGCGTCATCGCCGCTGCCACGGTCGCGCTCTCGGTCGGTCCGGCCCACGCCGGGCAGCCCGCGCCCGGCGCGAAGAACGGCCACTTCTACTGCCACAACCTGCAGATCAGCAATCGGCACTTCTCCGCAAGCGGATGCGTCCCGCTGCACCACGGACGGCTGACCGACTTCGTCGTCCACCCGGACGAGCCCGCCGACCACTCCTACCGCTGCGCCGAGGGCTGGGCCGAGGGGCAGAGGCTCCGCGGCGACGGCTGCTTCTCCCTCTACCGCTGACCCCGTCGAACGGCCGTTCTCGGTGGCGCCGCCGGAGAACTCGGGAGCGCTTCAGGGACGCGGGGTTGTGCCTCGGGGTCGGGCCAGGACCAGGGAGCCGTAGCTGTTGGCGGCCACGCCGGTGGCCGGTCCCGCCGCCTCCGGCAGGGGCATCACGGCCGGGGACGACCGCGTGGTGACCGCGCCGTCCCCGATCTGCCCGGCGAAGTTCGCGCCCCATGCCAGGACGCGTCCGTCCGTCGTCAGCGCGAGGCTGTGCGCCGAGCCGACGGCGATCTGCGCGACGGTCGCGCCGGTGGGCAGGTCGGTCTGGACCGGCTCCTTCTGGATGCTGCCGCGTCCCGGCCCCAACTGCCCGGACTTGTTCGCTCCCCACACCAGGACGCGTCCGTCGGACGTCAGGGCGAGGGCGTGGTCGTGGCCGGCGGCGACCCGGGTGACGGTGTCCTCGGTCGGCAGGGCCGCGTAGACCGGGGTCGTCCGGTCTTCGGTGGTGCCGTCGCCGAGCTGGCCGATGTCGTTGCGTCCCCAGGCCAGCAGGCGTCCCGCCGAGGTCACCGCGAAGCTCTGGCCGCCCGGGCCCGCGGCGAGGCCGGACGCGGTGACGCCGTCCGGCAGGTGGACGAACACGGGGGTGCCGCCGCGGGCCCGGCGTCCGTCGCCCAGCTCGCCGAGCGTGTCGTCGCCCCAGGCCAGCACGCGGCCGTCGGACGTCAGCGCGAGGCTGTGGTAGCTCCCGGCGGCGACCTGCGTGACGGTGACGCCGGGCGGGAGCCGCACGAAGACCGGGGCCGTGCGGTCTTCGGTGGTGCCGTCGCCGAGCTGCCCGTTGGTGTTGCGTCCCCAGGCCAGGACGCGTCCGTCGGACGTGACGGCGAGGCTGTGGTCGAACCCGGCGGCGATCCGGATGGCGGTCACCCCGCCGGGCAGCCGGACGGGGGCCGGGGTCGTGCGCATCGCGGTGGTGCCGTCACCGAGCTGCCCGTTCGCGTTGCGTCCCCAGGCGAGGACGCGTCCGTCCGAGGTCAGTCCGAGGGTGTGGCTGTCGCCGCCGGACTCCTCGGTCAGCGCGACCCCGCCCAGGAGGCGCGTCCTGACCGGGGCGTCGCGTTCGGTCGTGGTGCCGTCCCCGAGAGAGCCCGACTCGTTACTCCCCGTCCCCAGCGCAAGTTCGCTGGGCACGGCCGCGTCCGCCGGCCGAGGAACGGTCGGCGCCATGACGGCGCAGACCCCGGCCACCAGCACGGCGGCCAAGCCGAGGCCACGCCGCCGACCGTTGTCGCGCCCCGCGCGTCCGCCCCATCCGGCCGCTTCCCTGTCCACCACCGCTACCCCCGTGCGTTCGTGTGGCCGAAGTTGCCCAGGCGGCCATCTTGACGCACCGGCGTCCCCGCTCACGGGCTTTACCGCCCTGGACACAGAGAGCCGCCGCGATGGTGATCAGGAGATGACCCGGGCGGCCCACCGAGCGGCCCGGTGGTCCGGTGGTCCGGTGGTCCGGTGGTCCGGTGGTCCGGCCGAGGCCCGGCGGACTGGAAGCGGTCCGCCGCCGGAGGCCCGGCGCGCACTATCACCGCCGTCCCCGCGGCCTCCTCATCCGCACTCGGTTTCTCCTGAGCATATGGGCGACGAGGACCAAAAATCCTATGGCGCCTATCGCTACACCGAAAGAGGCCCAGGTCCTTGTTCCGGTGTCGCCATTCACGGCTTTCCAGATGGCCACGCCACCCGACCACAGAGCCAGAACCGTACCTACCACCAGAAGATAGTAAAGTCGCGCTCGTCTCATTCTCTCCTCCGGGGACAGTGCCTCGACCAGGCGGTCATCGTTTCTTCTTGAAGATGCCGTAGAGCCAGCTCACGAACACGAGTCCTATCATCGCGATGACCATCCCGGTCATCATCGGATTGTGCGGCAGGCCGTTGGCCGCGAGGTGGCCGCCACCTTGCTCAAGCATCGACTCCCCCAACTAGAACGGTCTCCGAGACTTCTTCTTTCCACCATTCTCGCCATAGGGCTAATTGACGCGGCGCCGGAACCGAGGGGGGTCCCACGCCAGCCCGGGCCCCGGACCCCCGTCGCGCATCCTGGCGAAGCTGATGCCGAGGATGATCAGGCTGAAAGTCACGATGACGGCAAAGAACAAGTAGCCCATTCATCCCACCGAAACGTTGAGGTCACAGTTTGAGGGAAGCATCCCCGGTCCGGGGCGACGGCGCCCCGATCGGCGGACCTGTAGATCAATCTGCGTCACCACCCGTGATGAGGTCTGGCCGCCTGGGGCGTCGTCGCCGTACCCCATGACGGTGATCTGATTCACCGATTGCGTCACCGATATCGCCATCACCCGCTGAGCGAATGTCGGCTGCCGTGGTTCGTTTGATCAGACGCCTGCCGTCCCCGGAGAGAGGTGGTTAGGCTGCGGCGATGAAACCAGTGTCCAAGACGACCGACGACCTTTCTCACGCCGCTGAAACACCGCAGGTCAACGACTACGACAGTTTCGCCGAGGCGTACTCGGCGGAGAACGAGGACAGCCTCGCCAACGCGTACTACGAGCGGCCCGCGATGCTGGCCCTCGCCGGGGACGTGGCCGGGCGGCGGATTCTGGACGCCGGGTGCGGGTCGGGTCCCCTGACGGCCGCGCTTCGCGCGCGTGGCGCCGACGTCACCGGAATCGACGCCAGCGCCGGGATGGTCGCGCTGGCCCGGCGGCGTCTCGGTGAGGACGCCGCGCTGCACGTGGCCGACCTGCGTGATCCGCTGCCGTTCGCCGACGGCGCGTTCGACGATGTGGTGGCCTCGCTGGTGCTGCACTACCTGGAGGACTGGGGACCGACGCTGGCCGAGACGCGGCGCGTGCTCCGGCCCGGCGGACGCCTGCTCGTGTCGGTGGACCACCCCATCGTCGCCTACACGATCTCCGAGCCCCGCCCCGACTACTTCGCGACCACCGATTACACCTTCGAGTGGAGGATCGGCGGGCGGCTCGTCCCGATGCGGTTGTGGCGCAAGCCTCTGCACGCCATGACCGACGCCTTCACCGCCGCCGGTTTCCGCCTCTCCGCCATCAGCGAGCCACAGCCCGACCCGGCCGCCCGCGAGCTGTTCCCTGACGGCTTCAGTGATTTCCAGACCAAGCCCGGCTTCCTGTTCTTCACTCTTGAGGTTCCCGACGCCTAGTGCGGCACCGCATGGATCCTTCGGGAGGTTCATTGGCTTTCAGCAGGGTGCCGTCTTCCGTCCACGCGGATCACTAACGCGTTGGGCGCGTGGTTGGCTTTCCCGGCCCGGGCGCGGCGCGAAGCGGCCCCGGCCTGAGGACGGCGCGAAACGAGGTCCCGCCGAGACGAGTTCCGGCCGGAAGGCGAGTCTGTACTGGTAACAGCCATCCCGACAGAACCACCACGGAGGACCACATGACGGACGAACCGACCACCGCCCTACCTGGCCGTCCGCCCATCGTGGACATGGACACCTGGCAGGCCGCGCGGGACGAGCTCCTGCTCCGCGAGAAGGCCCACACCCGCGAGGGCGACGCGATCGCCGCCGCACGCCGCCGCCTGCCGATGGTCGAGTTCGACGGCACCACCGAGGTCGTCGGCCCCAACGGCCCCGTCCCCTTCCTCGACCTGTTCGAGGGCCGCGACGAACTCATGGTCTACAAGCACATGTGGTACGACGGCGCTCCCCACCAGGGACAGTGCGAGGGCTGCACCACCACGGCCTGGCACCTGCGGGACGCCGTGTACCCCAACGCCCGGGGCGTCTCGTTCGCCATCCTCACGCCGGGCCGCTGGGAGGAGGTGGCCGCCTACGTCGAGTTCATGGGCTACACCCAGCCCTGGTACTCGGTGCGCGACCTTCCCGCACCGATCGGCGAGCCCATGGGGTACCTCACCGCCTACCTGCGCGACGGCGACCGCACCTTCCTGACCTACTCGACCACCGGACGCGGCAACGAGGTCGTCAACAGCTCCCTGGGCCTGCTCGACAGGACCCCCTACGGCCGCGGCGAGGCGTGGGAGGACAAGCCCGAAGGCCGGCCCAAGGGAGAGCATTCCTGCTGGTACTGGCGCACGGACGCCGCTGGCAACGCCGACTGGGGCCCCACCAGCCGTCCCACCCCGCAGTGGACCCGCCCGGGTGCCACCCCCGCCGACACCCTGGGCCGCCAAGGGCCCCACTGCTGACGCCGTCGCGGGGGCCGGGGTCAGTCGGTGTACTTCGGCCCGAGCGGCTTTCTCTCGTCGAGAACGCCGCACCCGGCGACCGCCACGAGCCCAGCGAGAGCGATGGGTGCGATAAGAAACCGAAGCCCATCGGCGGTTCCTCTCGGGAGGGGCGGCCACGGCGACGAAGGTGGCGCGGGGGCCTGGGGGCGGGCGGCGCGCCGCTCGCCCCCAGGTTCTCAGCCGGGTGTCAGACGCCGAACGCCTCGGCGTACCGGATGGTGCCGGACGGCACCGGGGCGGACGGGTCCAAGGGCAGCGCCATCATGTTCTCGTCCGGGACCTCGAAGGGCGGCCGGATGCCGAACCGCGACGCCGGGGTGAACCCGAACCGCGGGTAGTACGGGGCGTGCCCGAGGACGAGGACGAGGTTCTCGCCCTCGGCGCGGGCGGCGTCGAGCGCGGCGCGGATGGCCGCCGATCCCGCGCCCGTCCCCTGGTGCTCCGGGGGCACGGCGCACGGCCCGAGCGCGAGGGCCGGCGCGCCGTCGACGTGGCAGCGGGTCAGCAGCGCGAAACCGGTCGGGGTTCCGTCCGGGCTCTGGGCGATCACGGAGCCCCAGGGCAGCCAGGCCGCCGGGTCCTCGCGCAGCGCGTCCACGAGGTCGGCCTCCAGCGCGGTGGGGAACGCCGCGAGGTTGATCTCCCGGATCGCGCGGCGGTCGTCGTCGCCGGTCTCGGGACGGGTGGTCCAGATGGTGGTCATGTCGGTGCGGACTCCCTCGGTGGGGTGCGGATGAATGTCAGGGGATGCGGGAAGCGCGTCGGAATTCGGACGCCGGGCGTCGTTCACAACTGCTTGTCCCGGAACTTGTAGGTCGCGCGCTGGTGGCGGATGATCGCCTTCCACTGGTTCTCGCGCTCCGCGCGCAGGCGCGCGTCGTGGCGGGACGCGGCCCAGGCGGCTTCGCGCAGCAGCTTGCGGTAGCTGTCCAAGCGGCGCTGCGGAAGCGATCCGTCGTTGATCGCGGCGAGGACGGCGCAGCCGGGTTCGGTCTCGTGTGCGCAGTCGGAGAATCGGCAGTCGGCGGCCAGTTCCTCGATCTCGGCGAAGACCTGCTGGACGCCGGCCTCGCTGTCGTGGACGCCGACGGCTCGCAGGCCGGGGGTGTCGATGAGGACTCCCCCGCCCGGCAGCCGGACCAGTTCGCGGTGGACGGTGGTGTGGCGGCCCTTGCCGTCGCCCTCCCGGACCTCGCCGGTCGCGAGCACGTCGGCGCCGAGCAGGGCGTTGCCGAGGGTGGACTTGCCCGCGCCGGACGGCCCGAGCAGCACGATCGTCCCGGTGAGGACGGCCGCCAGGACGTCCATCCCCTCGCCGGTGACGGAACTGACCACGAGGGTTTCCGCGCCCGGTGCGAGAGCGGCCACCTCGTCCCGGACCTCGCCGGCGGGCCGCCGCGAACGGTCCGCGTTGGTCAGGACGACGACCGGGACGGCGCCGCTCTCCCAGGCCAGGGCGAGCATGCGCTCGATCCGGCCCGCGGGCGCGTCGGTGGCCAGGGTCGCGGTCACCACGACCGTGTCGATGTTGGCGGCGAGCACCTGGGGACGGGACGTGCGGGACGCCGAGGAGCGCGCGATGGCGGTGCGCCGGGGCAGCAGCGCCACCAGTTCCGGCTGGTCGCCGGGCCGCACCGCGGCCCAGTCGCCCGTGCAGGGCGGCTCGTCGGCCGTGGACCAGGCGACGCGCAGCCAGCCGTCCGCCGTGACGACGGTGGCGTGGCCGCGGTCGACCCGGGCGACGCGTCCGGGCGTCAGGCCCGCGGAGCGGTGCGCGGTGAAGGCGTCGTCGAACGCCTCGTCCCACCCGTAGGCGCGCAGGACGTCTTCGGATTCAGGCGAATCCTGAAGGAAGAATGTTGAAGACAACGAAGGAGACCCTTTGAAACAGGGGTCCCGGGGACACGGGAAGAGTCATGGATCACGCCGAAGAAGGAACGATCCCGCTGGACGGATCGACTCAGCCGAGTCCGGCCGAGGCCCGGGAAAAGAGGTTGGCCTGGACGTCGCTCACGACAGCGACCACCTGCGCGGTCATCAACCTCATCCCCCTCTCGACCTCGTTCCGCATCGCCCGACCGGCGTCGCGGATATGCCCGGAACCCTAGCACATGCCCGGGTGCTTCCCAGCGGCCGAAGCCGCCGCCCTTCCGTTTCGTTCCGGCATTTCCGCTGGTCAGGGCGGGTACGTGAAGATCATGGAACGTAGGGACATCGATCCGCGCAGGTTCGGGGAGCACCTCGGCTACAACCACGCCGTCCTGGTGGAGTCGCCCCGCAGGTGGCTGCTGCTGGCCGGGCACGAGGCGCGGGACGAGCACGGCCGGATCACGGCGCACGGGGACATCGTCCGGCAGATGGAGCTGACGCTGGAGCGGTTGGCCGAGACGGCGGGCAAGGCCGGGTTCACGCTGGCCGACGTCGTGCAGATCCGCGTCTTCACCACCGACCTGGAGGCGTTCAAGGCGGAGTACGACTCGTTCAACGCGCTGCTGGAGGCGCGGGACTGCCGTCCGGCGGCGCTGCTCGCCGAGGTCAAGGCGCTGTCGCTGCCGAGCATGCTCGTAGAGATCGAGGCGGTCGCCGTCCAGTAGTCCGCGCGCCGCGCACACGGGCGGCGGCGCGGGTCTCGCACTCGGCGTCAGGACGGGCGGACGGCGTCGGGTCCGAGACTCCGGATCGCGGCGTCGATCGCGGCGGCCAGGCGGGCGGGGTCGTGGCCCGCCCGTTCCCGCACGCGCAGCCCGAGCACCGTGGTGAACAGCAGTTCGACGGCGGCGTCGATGTCGAGGTCGCCGGACAGCTCGCCGGTGCGCCGCCCTTCGTCCAGAAGGGAGCGCAGCGCCCGTCGGGTGACCTCGAAGGCGGCCTCGGTCCGCTCCCGGACGTCGGCGTCGCCGGTGCCGAGCTCGGTCGCCGTGTTCACCACGAAGCAGCCGCGTCCCGGCTCGCCGTCGGACGGGCAGGAGACCAGCCACAGCAGCCAGTCGCGCAGCACCTCGCGGACGGGGCGCCCGGTGGCGTCCAGCAGCCGCTCGGCCTCGGCGGACTCGGTCGCGCGGTAGTGGTCGAGCGCGCGCAGGAACAGCGTGTGCTTGTCGGTGAACGTCCGGTACAGGCTGCTCGGGGTGAGGGCGAGCTCGGCGCCGAGGTCCCGGACGGACGTGGCGTTGTAGCCGCGGCGCCAGAACAGGTCGGTCGCCCGGACCACCGCGTCCAGCTCGTCGAACTGTCGGGGTCGTGCCATGCCCGCCACCCTAGCCGATTTGTGGAGCGATCGCTCCCATACTAGGGTCCGGCCCGGATATGGGAGCGATCGCTCCCGAATGAGGTGAGGAGTTCCAGGTGACGGCCACCGAAGCGAGCACCGTCCGGGCGGACGAGGAACCGCTGGCGCGCGGTCGCCGCCGTGACTCTCGGGACGTTCCTGCTGGTCACCGCCGAGCAACTGCCGATCGGTCTGCTGACCTCGGTGGGCTCGGCGCTGTCGGTCTCCGAGGGGACGGCCGGCCTGATGGTGACGGTGCCCAGCCTGGTCGCCGCCGTCGCCGCGCCGCTGGTCCCCGTGCTGGTCGGCGGGATGGACCGGCGGCTGCTGCTGCTCGGCCTCATGGCGCTGATGACGCTGTCCAACCTGGCGTCCGCGCTGGCGCCGGACTTCGCCGTCCTGGTGGCCTCGCGGGTGCTGGTCGGCGTGGCGGTCGGAGGGTTCTGGGCGGTCGCCGGCGGCCTGGCCGTCCGGCTCGTGGCGCCCGCGAACGTCCCCCGGGCCACCGCGGTCATCTTCGGCGGGGTGGGGGCGGCGAACGTGTTCGGTGTCCCGCTCGGCACGCTGCTCGGCGGGTTCTCCGGCTGGCGGGTGGCGTTCGCGACGCTGAGCGCGCTGGCCCTCGTCGCGCTGCTGGCGCTGCTCGCCGTGCTGCCGCCGCTGGCCGCCGACCGGCCCGTCCGCCCGGGCACGCTGGTCCGGCAACTGCGCGACGCGGGCGTGCGCACCGGCATCATCGCGACGTTCCTCATCGTGACCGGCCACTTCGCCGCCTACACGTTCGTGAGCCCGGCGCTGCGGGACCTGGCGGGCATCGACGAGCGCTACGTCGGCCCGCTGCTGTTCGGGTTCGGCGCGGCGGGCATGGTCGGCAACTTCGCCGCGGGCGCCGCGCTGGCACGCCACACGCACCGGACCGTGCTGGTCATCGCGCTGACCCTCGCCGTCGCGATGCCCGCCTTCCTGCTGCTGGGCCGAGGACCGGTCACCGGCGCGGTCCTGCTCGTCGCCTGGGGCCTGGCCTTCGGCGGCGTCTCGGTCGGCCTCCAGACATGGATGATCAAGGCAGCGCCAGGGGCCGTGGAGGCGGCATCCGCGCTGTGGGTGGCCGTGTTCAACCTGTCGATCGGCCTCGGCGCGCTGGTCGGCGGAGTCCTCGTGGACGCCCTCACCCTCGACGCCCTGCTGTGGCTCGGCGGCGCCTGCGCCCTCGCCGCCGCCCTCGCAGTCTGGACGGCCCGCGCCGACACGAACCTCCGCTGAGCAGAACGCACGAGTGGGCGGCACCCTGGTCGGTGCCGCCCACGCGTGGAGCGTCTTCTCCGGACGGTCGCCTACGCGCGAGCGCGAGCGACCAGGCCACGCCAGGCACGCGAGGTGAGAATCAGCTTCGGCCCGTCAGGATCCTTCGAGTCCCGCACGGCCACGACCGGCGAAACGTCCGCGACCTCGACGCAGCTCTGGCCGCCTTGGGAGCTGTGGCTACTCTTACGCCACTGCGGGGCAGAGAGACCGGCGATCTCAACGCAGTCCTGGCCGCCTTGGGAACTGTGATTGCTCTTACGCCACGATGCGGTGGAGAGACCCGCGATCTCTACGCAGTCGCCGCCCTGCGCGCCGCTGTGACTGCTTTTGCGCCACTGCGCGTGAGAGAGCCCGGCGATCTCGACGCACTCCCCGCCCTGCTCACTGCTGTGGGTGCTCGTACGCCAATGCACTGTGGAGAGATCCGCGATCTCGACGCACTGCCCGCCCTGACTGCCGCTGCGGCGGCTCTTGCGCCACTGGACGGTGGACAGGTCAAGGATGCTCACTTGTACTCCTCTGCCGCCGCCAGGATGAACTCGTGCGACTGACTGCCAGTCATCGCCTCGCTCACAACTTCGTCCCAGCGTAGTGCGTACTCGGAGACGATGGCAGGGTCGTCGATCACGTTACTGATCTCCGGCCCCTCGTGGTATCCGATCTCGTCGCCGTTTCCCATGGTGAGGATCGTGAAGGAGCCTTCTACCGCGCCTGCGTTCATGGCGGCGAAGGGCAGAACTCGGACATTGATGAACTGCTTCGTCGTGGACAGATGCACGAGCCATTCGAGTTGCTCACGCATGACCGCCGAGCCCCCGATCGGCCGTCGGAGTACCGCTTCTTCAAGAACGAACCACAGCCGGGGCGGGCCCTCGCGCGAAAGGATGTTCTGACGAGCGAGCCGCGCCTCCGTTCGGTCGTCCAGGACCTCCAGCGACTCTCTGAGGCTCAGAACGGCCCGCGCATAAGCGGGTGTCTGAAGAAGCCCGGGGACGGCCATCGTGTCGAACTTCCTGACCGCGACAGCCCTCCCCTCCAGGTCGACGTATCTCTCGAAGCCGGGTGGGACGGCGACGTGCTTGCCCTCGCGTTTGATCTCGTCCCACATGGTCCAGAAGGTGCGGGTCCTGGTGGTGCCGAAGCGGAAGTCGCAGTCGTCGGCGGTGGCTTCGGACGGGGGTTTGCGGCCCGTCTCCAGCTTCTCGATCCACGTCGCGCCGCAGCCGAGTTCGTCGGCCAGCTGGGGACGGGAGAGGCCCGCGGCCTCGCGGTGGGAGCGCATGACCCGTCCGAACGAGCGGAGCAGGGGGTCGCGGGTGTAGCTCGGGTCGTCTGCCATTGGGGTGTCCCCTCGGGGTGCCGGGGTGCCATGTGGAGAGTGATGGGTCCGTTGCTGAGAGTAACCCGGAGGCGCGAGGCTGGGCGCACGAAAACGGTCATCCTCTTGAACGGAAGGTCCTGTCGCCATGGACGCGTGCTCCGCCTCGGAAGAGTCCCTGCTCGCCTCGCTGGAGGCGGACTTCCCCGGCTGGGGGTTCATCCTCAGCGACAAGAAGCGGTGGTGGGCGCTGCGGGGGCCGCTGCCGATGGACCGGCTGCACGAGAAGGACGCGTTCGACTGCGACACCGCCGAAGAGCTGCGGGCGGCGCTGGTCGCGGACGGGTGGGGTCGCGGGCGGGCGGAGGGCTCCCCGTGATCCGGTCCGGAAGGTGACGGCGCGCGTCCGCTCCGGGAGGCGGCGCGGTCGGCGGGCATCCCCCTCCGCCG
>NZ_QURH01000189.1 GCF_003428695.1 Actinomadura logoneensis | reverse complement strand
GCCGCGCCGTCGCGGCGGCGGCCGAGGCCCGGCTCCGCGCACGCGGCGACCGGACCGTCTGGCTCGGCGTCCTGGAGGCCAACACCGAGGCGTTCGCCTTCTGGACGGCCCTCGGCTACGAGGAGACCGACCGCCGCCCGGACGTCGCCAAGGGCCGTCCGACGATCGTCATGCGCAAGGCGCTGACCTAGCAGCGGGAGAAGGCCGTCCAGCGGGACGGGGGCCGGTCGTCAGTCGACCGCCGTCGAGAGGGAGGTCTCCCGCCAGGCTTCCAGTTCCTCGCTGACCCGGGCGAGCTTGGACTCCAGCAGGGTGACGCAGTCCTCTCCGAGGGGGAGGCGGACGGGCGGGGCGGGCGAGGCGACGAGCTCCAGGACCGCGGCGGCGGCCTTGGCCGGGTCACCCGGCTGGAGCCCGTCCCGCGCCGCCAGGACCGGGATCACCTTCCCCGCCGTCTCCCCGTACTCGGGGACGGACGCCGCCGCGCGGCGCATGCTGGTCGAACCGAGGAAACCGGTCCGGAACGAGCCGGGCTCGACCACCGTGGCGTGCCCGCCGAGCGGGGCCAGCTCCGCGTTCAGCGCCTCGGTGATGCCCTCCAGGGCGTACTTGGACGCGCCGTAGACGCCCGTCGCCGGGCCGGCGGCGAGACCGACGATCGAGCCGATGTTGACGACGCGGCCCGAGCGCTGCGCGCGGAAGGCCGGCAGGACCGCGCGGGTGACGTTCAGCAGGCCGAACACGTTCGTGTCGAACAGGGCGCGGGCCTCGGCGTCGCTGATCTCCTCGACCGCGCCGAACAGGCCGTAGCCCGCGTTGTTGACCAGGACGTCGATGCGGTCGTACCGGTCCAGGGCCGCCCGCACGGCGTCCCTGGCCTGGTGCTCGTCGGTGACGTCGAGCCGGACGGTCAGGTGGTCGCCGTCCAGGGCGGGCATCGCGTCCGGGTCGCGGACGGCGGCCACGACCCGGTGGCCCCGGGCCAGCGCCGCCTTCGCGATCTCCAGGCCGAGGCCGCGGGACGCACCGGTGATGAACCAAACAGACATGAAAACTCGACTTTCGGGGGAGCTGATGCGTGGAATGAGAGAAAGAACAGGTCAGTGGGGTTGTCTGGGCTGCGCGGGCGGGGCCGACAGGGAGCCGAGGAGCCGTAGCGACTCCTCCGACGGGCTGCCCGGCTCGGCCTGGTAGACGACGAGCTGCTGCCCCGGAGCGCTGTTCACGGTCAGGACCTCGTAGCCCAGCGTCAGATCCCCGACGCGCGGGTGGCGGAACAGCTTCGCCTCCCGCGTCTTGGACCGGACCTCGTGCCGCGCCCACAGCCGCGCGAACTCCGGACTGGCGATCGACAGCTCGCCGACCAGCTCGACCAGCCGCGGATCGTCCGGGACGCCGCCGGACGCCGCGCGCAGCGACGCCACGCAGTTCTCGGCGACGCGGTCCCACGTCCGGTAGAAGTCGCGGGCGGCGGGGTTCAGGAACAGCGCGCGCAGCAGGTTGGTCTCGTCGCCGAGCCATTCGAACAGGGCGGCGCCCAGGGCGTTCGCGCCCAGGACGTCCTGGTGGCGGCCGAGCGCGAGCGCCGGGGTGTCGGACCAGCGGTCCATCAGCGACGCCATGCTCGGATGCAGCCGCTCGCGCCGGGACGCCCTGCGGCGCGGACGCGGCGTCCCGACGAGGCCGCGCAGGTGCGCCGCCGCCTCGTCCTCCAGGAGCAGCGCCCCGGCGAGCGCGTCCAGCACCTGCGCGGACGGACGCACCTCGCGTCCCTGCTCCAGCCGGGAGTAGTAGTCGGTGCTCACACCGGCCAGCATCGCCACCTCGTCGCGGCGCAGGCCGGGGGTGCGGCGGTCCCCGCCGGGGGCGAGCCCGTGGTCCTCGGGACGCACCAGCGCGCGGCGCGCCCGCAGGAACTCGGCCAGTCGCCTGTCGCTCATCTGTCCACCTCCTGACCCCGACGCTATGCGGCGCGGGCGGGATCCGGGTGGCCGCGGCACTCCTACCCGAACGCCTCGGCGACGATGTGCTCGGCGATGGCCAGCGACGACGTGGCACCGGGCGAGGGGGCGTTGCGGACGGACGTGACCGGCCCGAGGCGGCTGATGCGGAAGTCGTCCACGAGCGAGCCGTCCGGGTCGATGGCCTGCGCCCGCACCCCCGCCGGCGCGGGCGCCACGTCCGACGCCCTCAGCGAGGGGACGAACGAGCGCGCCTCCTTCACGAACGCGTGCTTGAACAGCGACCCGTACACCTCCTTGGCGCCCGTCCGCCAGTGCTGCCGGGCCAGCGCGCCGAAGCCGGGCCACGCCAGCGTCTCCCGCAGGTCGCGGAGGTTCACGTCGCGGCGGCGGTAGCCCTCGCGGGCGAGCGCCAGCACGGCGTTCGGGCCCACGTCCACCCCGCCGTCCACGCGCCGCGTGAAGTGCACGCCGAGGAACGGGTAGCGCGGATCGGGGACCGGATAGATCAGCCCGCGCACCAGGTCCGGCCTGGTCAGCCGGTAGTACTCGCCGCGGAACGGGATGATCGCCGGGCCGGGGCCGTCGCCCGCGAGCCGCGCGACCCGGTCGGACTGAAGGCCCGCGCAGACCACCAGCCGGTCGAACACCAGCTCCTCGTCGCGGGACGCGACCGCGACCCGCCCGCCGCGGGGCGTGATCCGGACGACCTCGAAGCCGAGCCGCAGCTCCCCGCCCGCGTCGGTCACGTCACGCGCGTACGCGCGGGCGACCGCCGGGAAGTCGACGATCGCGGTCGTGGGGGAGTGCAGGGCGGCGACGCCGCGCGCGTTCGGCTCGACCTCGCGCAGCTCGGCGGCCGTGAGGCGGCGCAGGCCGGGGACGCCGTTGGCGGCGGCGCGCTTCTCGATCTCCAGCAGCGGGTCGAGCTCGCGGGACGTCCGCGCCACGACGACCTTGCCGCACTCCTCGTACGGCAGGCCGCGGTCGGCGCAGTACTCCCTGAGCATGCCGATCCCGCGGCGGCACAGGGTCGCCTTGAGGGACCCGGGCGCGTAGTACAGGCCCGCGTGGGCGACGCCGCTGTTGTGGCCGGTCTGGTGCGCGGCGACCCGGTCCTCCTTGTCGAGGACGGTGATCTCCGCACCCGGACGGACCTCGCCGAGGCGGCGCGCCACCGCCAGGCCGAGGATGCCCGCGCCGACCACGCCGATGCGCATTTCGGTCACCCGGGCACCCTACGGTCCGGACGCGTCGCCTGCCCAGGCTCGCGCGCCCACCCCGCCCCGCCCGGAACCGGCCACCCGAGCCGAGCCGACCGGCTCAGCCGGCCGGCCCAGCCAGCCGGCCGTGCGGACGGGCCGGGGTCAGCTGCCCAGGCGCTTGCGGCCCTGGGCGCGCACCCGGCGGCGCTGGGATGGGTCGAGCATGAGGTAACCCGCGACCGGGACGCCGATCGCGGCGAGCACCAGCAGGCCGACCACCCAGGTCGGCAGGAAGAACCAGAGCACCATCGCGACGATCACGCCGCCGATGGCGATTTTTGCCGGGGATGACATGGTCTGAACCTCCGTACGGCCGCCCACCTGTACAGACGGCCGGGACGGGCCGCCGGTTCCACGATATGTCGCGTTTCCCCCGCGGTCGAGCGACGCCCCGAGCGACACACCGCGCGGCGTCCCGGCGCTCCGGCCGGTCAGACGCGGAGGGTGAGGCGACCGCCGCCGAGCGCCTTCAGCACGTCGGCGTGCAGGCGGCCGTTGGTGCACACGACGCTGCCGCCGTCCGGGCCGGGGATGCCGGACAGGTCGGTGAACATGCCGCCCGCCTCCTCGACGATCACCTGGAGGGCGGCCAGGTCCCACAGCGAGACCTCGGGCTCGGCGGAGATGTCCACGGCGCCCTCGGCGACCATCATGTGCGACCAGAAGTCGCCGAACGCGCGCGTCCGCCAGACCGAGCGGGTGAGGTCGAGGAACCGGTCCAGCCGGCCCTGCTCCTCCCAGCCGGAGAGCGAGGAGAACGACAGCGACGCGTCCGCCAGGCCAGACACCTGCGACACCTGGATCTGCTGCGCCCGGTTCAGGGCGCGGCCCGTCCACGCGCCGCCGCCGCGCATCGCCCACCAGCGGCGGTTCAGCGACGGCGCGGACACCACGCCCACCACGACCTCGTCGCGCTCCATCAGCGCGATGAGCGTCGCCCACACCGGGACGCCCCGGACGAAGTTCTTGGTGGCGTCGATCGGGTCGATCACCCAGCACCGCTTGTTGCCGCCGGTGCCGACGGTCCGCCCGTACTCCTCGCCGAGCACCGCGTCGCGCGGGCGCGCCCGGCTGAGCGTGGACCGGATCTGCTCCTCCACGCCGCGGTCGGCGTCGCTGACCGGGGTCAGGTCCGGCTTGGTCTCGACCGCGAGGTCCAGCGACCGGAACCGCTTGGTGGTGATGTCGTCGGCCGCGTCCGCCAGCACGTGCGCCAGCCGCAGGTCATCGGAATAGCTCGCCACGGCCGCACACGCTACCGCGCCCTCCGGCCGGGACGACAGCCGTACCGGAAGGTCGGGCGCCGGAGCGTGGCGGAAAGGCGGCGGAGCGTGCCGGGATGGGACGATGGCGGGCATGGCGCACGACCTTCCCGGATGGGTGGCCGAACTGACCGACCCGCGCCGGGCCTCGACGCTCGACGAACTCGCCGACCGGCTCGTCCCGCTGGCGGAGCACGCGATCGACGTGTCCCGCCGGCTGCAGGCGCTGCTGAACGAGCTGAACGACCCGTTCAAGCGGGACGCCCTGTACGGGCGGGTCGACCGGCTCAAGACGCGGGCCGGCGAGGCGATGGACGAGATCACCGCGGAGATCGCGGCGTCCGGCGCCGAGCGGGTGGAGCGGATCTGGTCGGACTGGCTGGAGCGGACGCTCCCCGCCGACCGGGCGGGCGACCGCGCCCGCGAGCTGCGCCGCCGGCTGGAGGGCGAGATCGTCCCGGAGCTGACCCGGCGGCAGCGGGAGGTCGCCGAGAAGGTCGCCGGGCGGACGTCGGCGGCGCTGGAGGAGGCCACGCAGACGCTGCTCACGCGGGTGGAGGAGCTGGCCAAGGCGGTCACCGAGCTGATCCACGGCGTGCTGCCGATGGCGCGGGAGGGGCTGGCCCTGGCGAGCCGGATCTCCGGCCTGTCCACCCGCGCGCGGCAGTCGGGGCGCGGGCCGGTCCCGGACGACCTGCGCGAGGAGAGCACCGAGCTCTCCCGGACGTTCGACGAGGCTGTGGCGCGGCTCGAACTGGAGTGGGCCACGCTGGGGGCCCGCTCGGCGACCGTCCGCGCGGCGCTACGGGCGGCGGAGGAGACGGCGTTCTCGCACGTCACGCAGGAGATGACCGACTGCGTCGAGGAGCTGGCGCCCGAGCACGTCCGCGCGCTGCAGGAGACCGAGGCCCGCGCGGCGACCCTGTTCGAGGGCCTCGCCGACGAGTGACCGCCCGCCCGCCCCACCGGCCGCTCACCCGCCCGCCCTGGCCCGCTGCGGTCAGGCGGGGGTGATGGCCTGGGGGAAGCGGAGCAGGGCGTTCGGGTCGTACTTCGCTTTCACGGCGCCGAGGCGGCCGGCGTTCGCGCCGTAGTAGTCGGTGCGCCAGGACGCCAGTTCCGGGTCGGTGTAGTTCACGTAGGCGGCGCCGCGCAGGTAGGGGTCCATGGCGCCGTGGACGCCGCGCAGCCACGCCATGTCGTCGCTCGGCGCGAGGTACTGGGCCGAGAACAGGGCGTCGCGGTGCGGGAAGGCCGTGGCGGACGGCGCGACGCGGCCGATCGCCCCTCCCATCGCGTCGAGCAGCACGGACCGTCCGTCGCGTCCCCGGACGCGCCGCACGAGTGACTCGATCGCGTCGTCCGGGAGCGGGCGGCGTGCCATGTGCGACTTGGCGGTGTAGTCGGTGCGGGGAAAGCGGCCCGCGACGTGCTGACCGGGGAGGCGTCCCTGCGCATGGCACTCGTCCACGGTCTGCCCGACGCAGCCCGCGAGCCGCAGCATGGCGTCGGTGTAGGACTGGGGGTGGGCGGCCAGGTCCGGGCTCGCGCCGCCCACGGCGGCGGCCAGGGCGTCCGTGGGGCCGGACGGGTCGGACAGCGCGAAGCCCTCGACGGAGACACCGCGCGTGGCGTCGAGCTGGAAGCTCGTCCAGACCTCGTCGGGCGCGGACGGAAGCCAGC
The DNA here is from genome assembly GCF_003428695.1 of Actinomadura logoneensis. GTDB lineage: Bacteria > Actinomycetota > Actinomycetes > Streptosporangiales > Streptosporangiaceae > Spirillospora > Spirillospora logoneensis. The sequence goes on along the minus strand of NZ_QURH01000189.1, from coordinate 1,662 downwards.
GCTGCCAGCCGCGCAGCGCCTCGGCGGCCCGGGACCGCGGCCAGCTCATCGTGAACGGCGTCACCTGGTCGGGGACCCGGTGGGTCCGGTAGGTGAAGCCGACCGCGACGCCGAAGTTGCCGCCGCCTCCGCCCCGGCAGGCCCAGAACAGGTCGGGCTCCCGGGACGCGTCGCACTCCCGGAGGACGCCGTCCGGCGTGACGATCCGGAGCGACTCGACGGCGTCGCAGGTCAGCCCGAACGCCCGGGAGGTCGCGCCGAGCCCGCCGCCGAGCGTCAGGCCGGAGACCGAGACCGTCGGGCAGCTGCCGCCGGGGACGGTGAGCCCGCGCGCGCCGAGCCGCGCGTACAGGTCGATGAGCCGGACGCCCGCGCCGACCGTGGCGTGCCCGCCGCCGATGTCGATCGCGTCCATCGGCGAGACGTCGATGACCAGGCCCGTTCCCGTGGACCAGCCCGCGTAGTTGTGGCCTCCGCTGCGCACGGCGACGGGAATCCGCTGCCGGGCGGCGAACGCCATGCACTCGGCGACGTCCGAGGGCTGGGCGCAGTAGGCGATCCCGGCGGGCCGGACGTCGTCGAAGCGGGGGATGTAGAGCCGGCGGGCGCGGTCGTAGTCGGCGTCCCCTGGGCGTACGACCCGGCCGTGCAGCCCGCGTGCGAGCGCGTTCCAGTCAGCGGGCCCGGTCGGGGAGGCGCGGCTCGTGCGCGCGGGGGCGGGTTTGCCGGGGGACGAGGAGCATCCGGCCAGGATGCCCGCTCCGGCCGCCAGGAGGAACGTACGCCGTTCTAACGCCATGACCTCGTCACTTGAGCTGGAAGGACTTGCAGAACTCCTCGTAGGCGCTCAGGCCGCCGTCCCAGTCCTTCTGTGAGGCGGCGAGCAGGACGGCCTCCGCGCCACCGCTGACCTGGAAGACCCGGACCTTCACCCTGCCCTGCATGTCCTTCCCGTCGGTCGCCTTGGTGAACGTGAACTCCAGTTCCGCCGCGTCGTGGCCGGCGAGCGGCACGGAGTTCCGCCGGTTGACCTCGTGGTAGGTGCGGTAGTCGCCGCTCTCGCGCAGGCGCCGGCTGACCTGGTCGAGCGTCACCGCGTTGCTGACGAAGAGACCGCTCGACTTGAACGCCGAGATGCCCCGGACGACGCCCGCCGCCGGGTCGCGGAACGTGGCCTGCCCGCCGTTGTCGGTCACCGTCCAGCCCGTGGGGTAGGCCGCCTTGAAGTCTCCTCCGTCGTAGAGCGTGTAACCGCTGGGTACGGGCGCGGAGGACGGCGGCGCCTGCCTCGTGGGCGAGGTCGTCCCGGCCGTCGGCGCGGACGTGGGCGACGGGTTCCCGGACGCGTCGTCGACGCCTCGGTCGTTCAGGAAGACGGCTATGACGACGACCGCGGCCAGCAGCAGGACACCGAACACCCCGGCGGGGATGACGATCTGCCACGGCACCCGCCCGGACGGCGGCGACGGCGGGGTGTCCTCCCCGGCGGACGGCGCGGAGGGCGGCGGTGCGGGCGGCGGCACCGGCGACGGGACGTGGACGTCCACCGAAGGGTCCTTCGGCGGCGGAGTCGGGGAGCCGGGCACGGCCGGAGAGAGCCACGGCGCCGGGCCCTCCGCCGAGCCGCCCGCCGAGCCGCCCGCCGAGCCGTCCGGCGGGCCG
>NZ_QURH01000186.1 GCF_003428695.1 Actinomadura logoneensis | reverse complement strand
GACCCCGACTTCCACCGCCTCGCGCGGCCCCAACGAACCGGAGCGCCGGGCCCCCGCACACGGGGCCCGGCGCTCCGCCGTCTCGTGTTCGCTTTCGGCGAACAGCCTCACGCGCCGTCCAGCCCAGGCCCTCACACGCCCTCCAGCCGGGGCCTCACGCGCCGTCCAGCCCAGGCCTTCACGCCTCCTCCAGCCAGGCCCTCACACGCCGTCCAGCCCAGGCCTTCACGCCCCCTCCAGTCGGGCGAGGAAACGCTCCCGGTCCACGACGGCCCGCCACACCCGTCCGGTGGCCAGCAGCGTCCCGTCCTCGGCCGTGGCCCGGACGTCGAAGACCACGCGGCGCCCGTCCACCCCGTCCGACTCGGCGACGACCACGACCTCCGCCCCCACCGGGCTCGCCGCGAGGTGATCGATCTCGACCCGCGTCCCAACGGACGTCCGCCCCTCCCCCAGCCGCCCTTCCAGCGCCCGCACCGTGGCCGCCTCGAACAGCGCCACCATCCGGGGCGTGGCCAGCACCCGGACATCCCCGGACCCGACGGCGGCGGCCGTGTCTCCCACGGCCACCTGAAGCCGCATCTCAACATGAAGGTTCGCCATGGTGATGATCTCCTAGCCCGGGCGTAACTACTTTGCGCGTCCGTGGGGTTACCTAACCCGCATCCGCCGCATTCTTCTCAAGGATGAGGAAAGGAGGGCGAGTCGCTCATGGCTCATCCACGAATCGACCGCAGGACCGCACCCCACCGGCTGCTCCTCGCCGGAGCCGCCGCCGTGGCGGTGGCCGTCGCGGCGTTCCTCACCCGACGCCGCCACTCCGAAACGACGGGCACGGCGACCGAGGTCGTCCCCGCCCACCCGAGGAGAGGAGGCGCCACGACGACGGCCCGCGGACGAGCCGCCACAAGCACCGGCTCCCGCGGACGAGCCGCCAGGAGCGCCGGCTTCAACTGGCCGCTGCTCCTGGGGGTGGTCACCACGCTGTTCCTGATCTGGCTCTGGTGGTGGGCCGCCGTCGGCGGCGGTCCCTCCTGACGAGCCCTCAGACCCCGCCGAGGTGCGCCAGCAAGCCGTCCCCGGCCGGATACGGGACTTCCCGCGGGAGCAACCGGGAGGCCGCTTCCAGGTCACGCCCCTTCACCAACGCGTGGATCTCGTGGGCGAGCGGCGTCACGTCACTGATCGAGACGATCCATTCGTCCGCGTAACGCCGCGCGGCCTCCCCCGACAGCCCGAGCTGCAACGACCGGTGTTCCAGGGGCCGAAGGTCCAGGTCACGTTCGGGATCCCACTGCACCCGCGCCGGAGCTTGCCTGACCTGCGCCTGCCACGCCTCGCGATCGGCGTACAGCTCCGGCGCGAAGTGCGAGAGGCACGAGTTCCGCAGGGCCCATTCGAACCCCTCGCGAGTGATCTCGACCGCGAGGACGGTCTCCTGGCCCGCCTTCGTGCCCCACCCGCAGCGGTACATCATCCACAGGAAGGACGGCTTGATCCAGGTCATCCGATCGCGCTTCCACGCAGCCGGAAACCGTCCCTCCCGCACCGCGGGCACCCCGATCTCGGGGGCGTAAGCCTGATAGACGGTGATCGTGGAGGCCGTATAGACCGCCCGAATCCGACGCCGTTCCTCACTCATGACGCCGATACTGAGCCACCGCGCCCCCACCCGGCCAACCGTTTAACGACCGGCCCGTCTCAGATCGCCGGCCACTCATGGTGCTCGAGGTACGGCGACTCTCCCGTCACGAACCAGGACTGGAGATCCCTGAGGCGTTCCACGGCGCCCTCGTAGTACTCCAGCGGCTCCGGACGCGGGAAGTCGGCGTGCCCCGTCCAACTCGGAACCCAGTCGGCGCAGAACCAGAAGCCTTCGACCAGCCAGCGCGGCAACTCGTCCCGCCCGGCGAAGGCGGCACAGACCCGCCGCATCGCCTGTTCGAGCCGCGAGAACGCGGCCTTGTCCCACACGAGGTCAGGCCGAAGCCCACCGAGAAAGGTGCCCTCCTCAGCATCGAACTCCCGCCGCAACAACACCAGGTCATCCACCCGACGATCATCCCAGTCAGGCTGCCACGGTCCTCGAGGGCGGCACGGCTACTCTCCCCAACCGACCGGCGCGGGGACATTCCGACCGAACTCAACGTTCCAGTACTCACGCAGCCCGGCGCAAAGGCCCTCGTCGGTGAAGCGGAGCAGCAGGCAGCCGGGCATCGTGGCCGCGGCGTCGTCGCGGGAGGGGCCCCAGTCCGGGTCGTCCATCGTCGCCCACCACTCGACCGCGACCCGGTCACCGTCCACGACCGGCCGACCGAAGTGAAGGCGCAGGTCGCTCTGCGTGGCCGTCGCCTGTCGCCAGTAGGCCCGGATGGCCGCCCTGCCTCGGTGCGGCTCCTTGACGGGGTGGGCGGCATAGGTCGCGTCCTCGGTGAACAATTCGGCGACGCCGTCCGCGTCCTTGTCGTGCCAGGCCCTTCCGTACCGCTCAATCCAGGTGTCGATCATCGTTCTCTCCGGCTTGCCGGGGTGCTGCTCGCTCATGCGTCGATCTTGCTGCCGGCCGCTCATCAGGCACCATCGTCCATTGGCCCTAAGACTTCAGCCCTGGGGCGCTTCGCTGCTCGACCTTCGGATCAGACGACGCAAGCTGACGCGCCGCCTTCACCAACCGGGCGGCAACTCGGTTGGGCATCGCGTCCACCACCAGCGGACTTCGTTGCCCTCAGCCAGAGGACGCCAGTACTGCGACAATTCCGCCCCGCCGTCTTCGCGGGTAACGGCCCGAAAGCGTGCGTCGAGCCGCTCTACGCAGCGACCGACCTTGGCACGCAGGGACGACGGCATGGCATCGAGGAAGGCTTCGACCGCGCCTCGAACATCAAGATCATTCAGGTACCCGTACACCATGTAGTAGTCCTGGCGAGACCAGCCGTCCTCCATGCGGGAGATCAGGATCTCCCAGAAGCGCAGGCAGTTGAGGACGCTGTAGGTCGGGTCGTCGGCCCTGAAGGTCCGCCCGGCGTTCTCTCGCGCCAGAACCTGCAGGTCAAGGAGTGCGATCACCTCTCTGTCCTCGACCGTGAGCGTACGGACCAAGCGATCCGTCTCGTCCGCGCTCACTCGACAGGGGCGATGCCTGTCGGGCAGGAGGCGCCGGAGGACTGGTCGCCCAGGGGCAGACCGGTGCCGCCGAGGCCGCAGTAGCCGTTGGGGACCTTGTGCAGGTACTGCTGGTGGTAGGGCTCGGCGTAGTAGAAGGGCGGGGCCTCGGTGATCTCGGTGGTGATCTCCGGGTAGCCGGCGGCGGTGAGGGTCTGCTGGTAGGCGGCTCGGGAGGCTTCGGCCTGGGCGCGCTGGGCCTCGGAGTGGGTGAAGATCGCCGAGCGGTACTGGGTGCCGACGTCGTTGCCCTGGCGCATGCCCTGGGTGGGGTCGTGGGACTCCCAGAAGACCTTGAGCAGGGTCTCGTAGCCGACCTTGGCGGGGTCGTAGACGACGCGGACGGCCTCGGTGTGGCCGGTGTGGCCGGAGCAGACCTCTTCGTAGGTGGGGTTGGGCGTGTGGCCGCCCTGGTAGCCCACGGCGGTGGTGATCACGCCCTCGGTCTGCCAGAACCTGCGTTCGGCGCCCCAGAAGCAGCCGAGCGCGAAGTCGGCGACCTCGGCGTGCTCGGGGAAGGGCGGGGTGAGCGGGGTGCCCAGGACCTCGTGGCGGGACGGGACGGGCATCGGCTCGTCCCGGCCGGGGAGGGCCTTCTCGGGGGCGACCATCTGGGTCTTCGCGAAGCCGAACATGCTCTCAGCCTACGTCGGGATCGCCGGGCCGCTGTGATGCCGGTTGCAGTCATCACCGTCACCTGGAATGACTGCTTACGCACTGATAATGTTCGGTTTGTGGTCAATCGTCGCGGAATGGTGTTCGGTGTCGCTGCCTACGTTCTCTGGGGACTGTTCCCGCTCTACTGGCCGCTGCTGAAGCCCGCCAACGCGGTGGAGATCGTGTCCCACCGCATTATGTGGTCGCTGGTGGCGCTGCTGGTGATCCTCGCGGTGGGACGCAACTGGTCCTGGATCCGGAGGCTGGACCGCCGGAGGCTCGGGCTGCTCGCGCTCGCGTCCGCGCTCATCTCGGTCAACTGGTGCGTCTACATCTACGCGGTGAACACCGGCAAGACGATCGAGGGGTCGCTCGGCTACTTCATCAACCCGCTGATCAGCATCCTGTTCGGCGTGCTGATCTTCCGGGAGCGGCTGCGGCGGTGGCAGTGGGTCGCGGTCGGCCTCGGCGCGGCGGCCGTCGCCGTCCTGACGGTGGACTACGGGCGCCTCCCCTACATCGCCCTGACCCTGGCGTGCTCGTTCGGCATCTACGGCCTGCTGAAGAAGTTCGCGGACATGCCGTCCGCCGAGGGCCTGGCGGTGGAGACCGCGGTCATGTTCGTCCCGGCGCTGGCGGTGTCGGTCGTGCTGCAGGCGCAGGGGACGGCCTCCTTCGGCCACCACGGTGTCGGGAACATGGCGCTGCTCGCCGCGTCCGGCGTGGTGACGGCGGTCCCGCTGCTGCTGTTCAACGCCTCCGCGGTGCGCGTGCCGATGAGCACGCTCGGCCTGCTCCAGTACCTCGCGCCGATCCTGCAGTTCGTGATCGGGCTGCTGGTGCAGCACGAGGAGATGCCCGCGAGCCGCTGGGTCGGCTTCCTGCTGGTCTGGGCGGCGCTGGTCGTCCTCTCGGCGGACGGCCTGCTCACCGGCCGCCGCACCCGCAGGCTCTCCCGCCAGGCCGCCGCCGCGGCCGCTCTGGAGCCCGTGGCGGAGGCGGCGAGCTGACGCCGCACGGCTGGACGCCGCCCGAAAGTTCCCTGAAAGTCGTGCCAACCTTTCTGGCTCTAAACCTGTCTATAGAGTGAGATGCCCGCACCCGCTAGAGTGCGGGAGATCACATCGCGAACCATCCACTCGACCCCCCAGGAGCCCCGGTTGCGTCTGCTGAGCACGGCCGTCGTCGGAGCGGCCATCGTCGGAGCCGGACTACTCGCCCCCGTCTCGGGCGAGGCCACCGCCGCATCCCGTGATGTCATCTTCAGCCCCTCCGTCGCCCAGCCCGGCCAGCACGTCCGGATCGACGTCCTGAAGTGCCCGGTGGGCAGGAAGCGGCACTGGGTCGGCTCCAAGGTGTTCACGAAGAACGCGACCGTCTACGGCAAGGGCAAGGACGGCCAGGCCAAGGTGCTGGTGAAGCGCACCGTGAAGTCGGGGTCGTACAAGGTGACGGTGCACTGCGGGAGCCGCGTCCTGACCGCCAAGCTCCGCGTCTCGAACAAGCCGTGGCCCTCGGTGATCCCCTCGACGCTCACGCCCGGCGTCCGCTGACGCCTCGCGCCGCCCCGCGTCCCAAGCCCGCACCCCGAGCCCCAAGGGCGGCACGCATGAGAAAGGCCCTCCGAGGAGGGCCTTCTTCGTGTCCGGGGAGCCGGCGGCGTTCGCTCAGCCGGTGCGGGAGACCACGTAGTCGCAGAGGCCGATGAAGGCGTCCCGCGCCGGGATGTCCGGCAGCGTGAGCAGGTCGGCGCGCGCGTCCTCGGCCCAGGACCGCATGTCGGCGCGGGCACGGTCCATCGCCGGGTGGGCGCGCAGCAGCGCGAGCGCCTCGGCGTGCAGCGCGTCGTCGGTCAGGTCGGTGACCAGCAGCTCGCGCAGCCGCTCGTCGTCCGGCCCGGAGCCGACGCCCTCCAGCACCAGGTGCATGGGGAGCGTGCGGATGCCCTCGCGCAGGTCGGTGCCCGGCGTCTTGCCCGACTCCTCGGTCTCGGACGCGATGTCGAGGATGTCGTCGGACAGCTGGAAGGCGATGCCGATCTTCTCGCACGCGGAGGTGATGGTGTCCACCACGGCGGGCGAGGCGCCGGCGAGCAGCGCGCCGAACTGGCCGGAGACCGCGATCAGCGAGCCGGTCTTGTCGGCCATGACCGACAGGTAGTGCTTGAGCGGGTCCACGCCCTCGGCGGGGCCCACGGTCTCCTGGATCTGGCCGCGGACCAGGCGGGCGAACGCGCGCGCCTGAATCCGGACGGCCTCGGGGCCGAGGTCGGCCAGCAGGTCCGAGGCCCGTGCGAACAGGTAGTCGCCGGTGAGGATCGCGACGGTGTTGGTCCACCGCGAGTTCGCCGACTCCTGCCCGCGCCGCACGGTCGCCTCGTCCATCACGTCGTCGTGGTAGAGCGTCGCCAGGTGGGTCAGCTCGACGACGACCGCCGCCGGGACGACGCCCGGGGCGTCGGGGGAGCCGAAGTGGGAGGCGAGCAGCACCAGCATGGGCCGGAACCGCTTGCCTCCCGCGTCGACGAGGTGCTTGGAGGCTTCGGAGAGCAGCGGATCCTCGCCCCGCACGGAGGAGAGAAGCAACTCCTCGACCGCGGCGAGCCGCTCCCGCACATCTGAGGCCAACCCATCGGGCAGACCGAACGGAACGGCGCTACTCACCCAAACCCCCTACGGAGCACTACCGGACGAACATCTGTGTCGCGGCGTGTCCCGCCAGGTCCAGCATGGGCTGGGGCAGGACGCCGAGTACCACAGTAGCCGTCACGCCGAGCGCCACGGCAGCCGCGGTCGCCGGGCCCGCGACCACGGTGGGGCCGTCCGCCTCGGGCTCGCTGAAGAACATCACCACGATGACCCGGACGTAGAAGAACGCCGCGACCGCCGACGACAGCACGCCGACGACCACCAGCGGGGTCGCGTGTCCCTCGACCGCCGCCTTGAAGACCGCGAACTTTCCGGTGAATCCGGACGTCAACGGAATTCCGGCGAAGGCTAGCAGGAAGAAGGCGAAGATGCCCGCCACCAGCGGCGACCTGCGGCCCAGCCCGGCCCACCGGGACAGGTGCGCGGCCTCGCCGCCGGCGTCCCGCACCATGGTGATCACGGCGAACGCGCCGACCGTGGTGAAGCCGTAGGCGACCAGGTAGAACAGCGCTCCCGCAAGGCCGTCGCGGGTCACCGCGACCATGCCGGTGAGCAGGAAGCCCGCGTGCGCGACCGACGAGTAGGCCAGCAGCCGCTTGAGGTCGGTCTGGGTGATCGCGATGACCGCGCCGGCGACCATCGTGAGAATCGCCACACCCCACATGAAGGGCCGCCAGTCCCACTTCAGCGTCTCGAACCCGACGTAGTAGACGCGCATCAGCGCGCCGAACGCGGCCACCAGCGTGCAGGACGCCATCAGGCCGGTGATCGGGGTCGGGGCGCCCTGGTAGACGTCCGGCTTCCACATGTGGAACGGCACCGCGCCGATCTTGAACAGCAGGCCGACCGACAGCAGCCCGACGCCCGCGAGCATCAGGGTCTCGCTGCCCGCGTCCTTGCTGAGCTGGTCGGCGATGTCCGACAGCCGGACGGACCCGGCGTAGCCGTACAGCAGCGCCGTCCCGTACAGGAAGAACGCCGAGGAGAACGCGCCCAGCAGGAAGTACTTGACCGCGGCCTCCTGCGACAGCAGGCGGCGGCGCCGGGCCAGGCCGCACAGCAGGTACAGCGGCAGCGACATGATCTCCAGCGCGGCGAACATCGTCAGCAGGTCGTTGCTCGCGGGGAACATCAGCATGCCGCCGACCGCGAACAGCATCAGCGGGAACACCTCGGTCTGGGTGGTCCCCGCCGCCGTCGTCTCCTGCTCGGCCTCGCTGCCGGGCAGCGCCGACGCCTGCGCGGCGAAGCTGGTCTGCTGCCGCTCGGCGATGAGCAGCAGCGACACCAGGGCGAGCACCAGGACGGTGCCCTGCACGAACAGGGTCGGGCCGTCCACGCCGATCGCGCCCATCGCGGCCGCGTGGAACGGCTTGTCCCGCGCGGCCAGGCCGATCGTCCACGCGAACGCGGCGACGAGGCCGACCGCGGTCAGCGGCACCTGCACGTAGTAGCGGGAGCGGCGGCTGACGAACGCCTCCACCAGCACCCCGGCCACCGCGACGCCGAAGACGATCAGCATCGGGGCGAGCATGCCGTACTCGATGTGCGGGGCGGGGAACTTCTCCCCGCCGGACGGGGCGGCCGCGAGTCCCGCGGCGACCATTGACACGCTCACGGCCGGGCTCCGTTCTCGGCGACGTTACCGGTGATCTTCGGGGCCGGGTCGCGGACGTCCACCCGGGCCAGGCCCTTCTCGACGGACGGGTTGATGGCCTTGAGCACCGGCTGGGGGAAGAAGCCCATCGCCACGATGATCGCGATGATCGGGGCGACGGCGACCTTCTCCCGCAGCGAGAGGTCGGGCATGCCCTTGACCTCCTCGCGGGCGGGGCCGCCCATGGTCCGCTGGTAGGTCCACAGGATGTAGATCGCGGCGAGCACGATCCCGGACGCGGCGAGCACGGCGGGCACCCGGTGCCGGCTGAACGTGCCCACCAGCACCATCAGCTCGGACACGAAGGTGGACAGGCCCGGCAGCGACAGCCCGGACAGGCCCGCGACCAGGAACGTCCCGGCGAGCACCGGGGCGACCTTCTGCACGCCGCCGAACGCGTCGATCCGCGCCGAGTTCCGCCGCGCGATCATGAAGCCGACCAGCAGGAACAGCGCGCCGGTGGAGAACCCGTGGTTCACCATGTACAGCGTCGCGCCCGACTGGCCCTGCGACGTCATCGCGAAGACGCCCAGCACGATGAACCCGAAGTGCGACACCGAGGTGTAGGCCACCAGCCGCTTGAGGTCCACCTGGCCGATCGCCAGGACCGCGCCGTACACGATGCTGATGACCGCCAGCGCGAGGACGACCGGGGTCGCCCACTTGGCGGCGCCGGGGAACAGCTCCAGGCAGAACCGGAGCATCCCGTAGGTGCCGACCTTGTCCAGCACGCCCACGACGAGCACCAGGGCGCCCGCCGGAGACTGCGCCGCGGCGTCCGGCAGCCAGGTGTGGACGGGCACCATCGGCGCCTTGATCGCGAACGCGACGAAGAAGCCGAGGAACAGCCACTTGGCGGTCGTGCCGTCCACGTGCATCGTGTTCAGCTCTTCGAACATGAACGTGCCGTGGCCGAGCTTCTCCTGCGACAGCGGGTAGAGCCAGACCACGGAGACGAGCATCAGCAGCCCGCCGAACAGCGAGTACAGCAGGAACTTCACGGCCGCGTAGGACCGCTGCGGACCGCCGTAGTACCCGATGATGAAGTACACCGGGATGAGCATCGCCTCGAAGAAGACGTAGAAGAGGAAGACGTCGGTCGCCGCGAAGACGCCGACCATCATCGCCTCCAGCGCCAGCAGCAGCGCGAAGTAGACCTTCGCGGACCGCTTCGGCGGGGTGTCGGTGCCGCCGGAGCGGCCCGCCTCGTCCCAGGACGCGATCACCACGAGCGGGACGAGGACCACCGACAGCAGCACGAGCACGAGCGCGACGCCGTCGACGCCGACCGCCCAGTGCACACCGAACTGCTTGATCCACCAGTACTTCTCGGTGAACTGGAAGCGGTCGCCGCCGACCTTGAACGCGGTCGTCATCACGATCGCCAGGACGGCCTCGACCAGCGAGATCCCCAGCGCGGCCTGCTTGGCCAGGGTCTCGTTCTCGCGTGGCAGCAGTCCCACCGCGAGCGCGCCGAGGGCGGGCAGCGCGATGAGGACGCTCAGCCAGGGGAAGTCGGTCATGACGCGTTCACCACCAGGAGGGCGGCGACCACGATCGCCGCGCCGAGGTACATCGAGAGGGCGTAGGACCGGGCGAACCCGGTCTGGATCCGCCGGATCCGGCCCGAGGTGCCGCCGACGCCGGCCGCGATGCCGTTCACCGCGCCGTCCACGCCCCGGTTGTCGAACCAGACGGCGAGCCGGGTCAGCCACTGGCCGGGCCGCATCAGCAGCGACTCGTTGATGGCGTCCCCGTACAGGTCGCGGCGGGCGGCGCGGGTGAGGAACGACCCGGCCGGGGCCTCCAGCGGCACCGGCCGCGCGGCGTACTGCCGCCACGCGACCGCGATCCCGGCGAGCATCAGCACGAAGGTCGCCGCGCCCGGGACGGTCAGCCACTTGAAGGTGTGCTCCTCCGGCTCCCCGATCACGGGGGCCAGGAAGCCGGAGAACCCGCCGAGGACGAGGAGGCCGCCCGCGAACACCGACCCGAGGGCCAGCAGGATCAGCGGGACGGTCATCACCTTCGGCGACTCGTGCGGGTGCACGTCCTCCTGCCAGCGCTTCTCGCCGAAGAAGGTCATGAACATCACGCGGGACATGTAGTACGCGGTGATGCCCGCGCCGAGCAGCGCGCACGTGCCGAGGATGTTCCCGGACGTGCCGCCCTTCTCGTACGCGGCCTCGATGATCCCGTCCTTGGTGAACCAGCCGGAGAACGGCGGGCACCCGATGATCGCGAGGTAGCCGAGGCCGAACGTCCCGTAGGTCACGTACATGACCTTGCGCAGGGCGCCGTAGTGACGCATGTTCACGTCGTCGTTGGTCGCGTGCATGACCGACCCGGCGCCGAGGAACAGGCCCGCCTTGAAGAAGCCGTGCGCGATGAGGTGCGCGATGGCGAAGACGTAGCCGGCCTTGCCGAGCCCGGCGGCCAGCGTCATGTAGCCGATCTGCGACATCGTCGAACCTGCGAGCGCCTTCTTGATGTCGTCCTTGCCGGACCCGATGATCGCACCGGCGAGCAGCGTGGCCGCGCCGACGATGGTCACGACGAGCTGCGCGTCCGGCGACATCTCGAAGATCGGCGCGGACCGGACGATCAGGTAGACGCCCGCGGTGACCATGGTCGCCGCGTGGATCAGGGCCGAGACCGGGGTCGGGCCCTCCATCGCGTCCAGCAGCCAGGACTGCAGCGGGAGCTGCGCCGACTTGCCGCACGCGCCGAGCAGGAGCAGCAGCCCGAGCGCGGTCGCGGTGCCGGAGGTCAGCTTGGCCGCCAGGCCCACGTGCTCGGCGCCGGTGCCGAGGATCGCGGTGAAGTCCACCGACTGGAACGTGGCGAACATCAGCATGATCGCGGTGACCAGGCCGAGGTCGCCGACCCGGTTCACCACGAACGCCTTCTTCGCGGCGACCGCGGCGGACGGCTTGTACTGCCAGAACCCGATCAGGAGGTAGGACGCGAGGCCCACGCCCTCCCAGCCGAGGAACAGCACGACGTAGTTCGCGCCGAGCACCAGCGTGAGCATCGCCGCGACGAACAGGTTGAGGTAGGCGAAGAACCGCCGCCGGTCCTCGTCGTGGGCCATGTAGCCCATCGAGTAGATGTGGATCAGCGAGCCGACGCCCGTGATCAGCAGCACGAAGCTGATCGACAGCGGGTCGATCAGCAGGTCCATCCCGACGCGCAGCGAGCCGACGTCGAAGAAGTCCCACAGGTGCAGCGTGCGGCGGCGCTCGGCGTCGTCGTAGCCGAGCATCTGGACGAGCATCCCGACGCCGACGGCGAACGACGCGAGCGACATCGCGACGCCGAGGAGGTGTCCCCACCGGTCGGTGCGGCGTCCCCCGAGCAGGAGGACCGCCGCCCCGAGCAGCGGGAACGCGATGAGCAACCAGGCCGCGGCCTGGATCCCTTCCGCTTTCACTGGCCGCGGCCCCCTAGTACTTCAGCAGGTTCGCGTCGTCGACCGACGAGGACCTGCGGGTCCGGAAGATGGTCATGATGATGGCGAGGCCGACCACGACCTCCGCCGCCGCCACGACCATCACGAAGAACGCGATGATCTGGCCGTCGAGGTTCCCGTGCATCCGGGAGAACGACACGAACGCCAGGTTGCAGGCGTTGAGCATGAGCTCCACGCACATGAACACCACGATGGCGTTGCGGCGCACGAGGACGCCGAGCCCGCCGATGGTGAACAGGATCGCCGACAGCGCCAGGTAGTGCCCGGGGCTCACTTCTCGTCCTCCTCGGTCTCACGGGGCCGGCCGCGCTCGGAGTCGGCGGTCTCGGTCACCGTGCGGACGGCCCGGACGTCCCGGTCCAGCGCCTGCTGCTCGGTCTGGCCGTCCAGGTCGGTGTGCCGGTGCGCGGTGTCGGTCCGGGCCGCGATGATCGGGTTGACCGACAGCTCGGACGGGGTGCCGTCCGGCAGCAGCGCGGGCATGTCGACCGCGTTGTGCCGGGCGTAGGTGCCGGGGCCCGGCAGCGGGCCGGGGTGGGCGCCGGTCTGCGCGGCCCTGCGGAACCGCTCGACCGACAGGTCGCGCTGGGTCGGCTTGGGCGTGGTGCGCTCGCGGTGCGCCAGCACCATCGCGCCGAGCGCCGCCGTGATGAGCAGGGCGCTGGTCGCCTCGAACGCGAACACGTACTTGCCGAACAGCAGGTACGCCAGGCCGCGGATGTTGCCGCCGTGCTCGGCGTTGGCGTTCTTCACGCCCGCCGAGTCGCCGAGCGCGGCGTTGGCGAAGCCGACGCCGAGCAGCACCACGAAGCCGATGCCGCAGACCGCCGCCCAGAACCGCTGCCCGCGCAGCGTCTCCACCAGGGAGTCGGTGGACGAGACGCCTACCAGCATCAGGACGAACAGGAACAGCATCAGCACCGCGCCGGTGTAGACGATGACCTGCACGAACGCCAGGAACGGCGCGTCCTGGACGGCGTAGAGCGCGGCCAGCGACAGCATCACCGTCGCCAGCAGCAGCGCCGAGTGCACCGCCTTGCGCATGAAGATCATGCCGAGCGCCGCGGCGACCGACACGATCGCCAGCAACCAGAAGAAGAACGGCTCACCCGACTGCTTGTCGGCGACCTGGCCGGCGAGCACCTGCGCGGCGCCCGCCCGGTCGGCCAGGACGTGGGCGGCGGTCATCTCCTCTCACCGCCTTCCTCGGACTGCAGGCCGAGGCGGTAGTAGTCCTCCTCGGTGTCGCCGAGCCGCATCGCGTGCGGCGGCGTCTCCATGCCCTCGCGCAGCGGCGCGAGCAGCATGTCCTTGGTGTAGATGAGCGACTCGCGGCTGTCGTCGGCGAGCTCGTACTCGTTGGTCATGGTGAGCGCCCGGGTGGGGCACGCCTCGATGCACAGCCCGCACAGGATGCAGCGCAGGTAGTTGATCTGGTAGACGCGGCCGTACCGCTCGCCCGGCGAGTAGCGCTCCTCCTCGGTGTTGTCGGCGCCCTCGACGTAGATGGCGTCGGCGGGACACGCCCAGGCGCACAGCTCGCACCCGACGCACTTCTCCAGACCGTCCGGCCAGCGGTTGAGCTGGTGGCGTCCGTGGAAGCGCGGGGCCGTCGGCTTCTTCACCTCGGGGTACTGGACGGTCTCGCTCTTCATGAACATCTGGTGGAACGAGACCCCGAACCCCTTCACCGGGTTCAGGAAGTCAGTGAGTCCCACTGCTGACCTCCTCACGAGAGGTTTCGGTGATGCGCGGCCGGGGCACGTCGCGGCGGCCGTGGTAGTGCGGTGCGTCCATCGGCGGGACGGGGAAGCCGCCGCCCGCGTCCGGTTCGGGGGCCGCCTGCGCGGGTTCGGGCTCGGCCGAGCCCTTGCCGCGGGCGAACTCCCAGGCGAAGGTCAGCAGGATCACCACGATCGCGATCCCGGCGACCGCGGCCATCACGCCGCCGGCGTCGTGGCCCTCGTTCTTCCACGCGCGGATGGCGGCGACCAGCAGGATCCAGCCGATCGAGAAGGGCATCAGCACCTTCCAGCCGAGCTTCATCAGCTGGTCGTACCGGACGCGCGGCAGCGAGCCGCGCAGCCAGATGAAGAAGAAGATGAACAGCCAGAGCTTCACCATGAACCACAGCACCGGCCACCAGCCGGAGTTCGCGCCCGCCCACACGGTGGAGATCGGGGCGGGGGCGCGCCAGCCGCCGAGGAACAGGGTGGTGCACAGCGCCGACAGCGTCGCCAGGTTGATGTACTCGGCGAGGAAGAACATCGCGAACTTCAGCGACGAGTACTCGGTGTGGAAGCCGCCGACCAGCTCGCCCTCGCCCTCGGGCAGGTCGAACGGGATGCGGTTCGACTCGCCCATCATCGTGATGACGTAGACCACGAAGGACGGGAACAGCAGGATCGCGTACCAGGTGTCGGCCTGCGCGTTGACGATCTCCGTGGTGGACATCGACCCGGCGAACAGGAACACCGCGACGAACGACAGCCCCATCGCGATCTCGTAGGAGATCACCTGCGCGGACGAGCGGAGCCCGCCGAGCAGCGAGTAGGGCGACATCGAGGACCAGCCCGCCAGCACGATCCCGTAGACGCCCATCGAGGACATCGCGAGGACCAGCAGGACCGCGACCGGGAGGTCGGTGCCCTGCAGCGCGGTGTGGTGCCCGAAGATCGACACGGTCGGGCCGAACGGGATGATCGAGAACGAGATGAACGCGGGCACCGCGGACATGACCGGCGCGAGGACGAACAGGACCTTGTCCACGTTGCGCGGGACGATGTCCTCCTTCAGCGCCAGCTTCACGCCGTCCGCCAGGCCCTGGAGCAGGCCGAACGGCCCGCACCGGTTGGGGCCGACGCGCAGCTGCATGCGGCCGATGACGCGGCGCTCGACCCACATCGACATCAGGACGGTGAGGACCAGGAAGACGAAGATCACCAGGACCTTGCCGCCGATCAGCCACCACGGGTCCTTGCCGAAGGTGGACAGCGTCGGGTCGGACGGCGCCGGACCCGCCAGCACCGCCGTCCCCGCCGAGCTCAGCAGGTGACTCATCGGGAGCCTCCGATCGAGACGATGTCGCCGGCCGCCGCGCCGAGGTCGGCGTAGAGGGCGACCTCGGCCGAGTTGGCCGGCAGCCACACCACCCGGTCGGGCATGCCGGGCGTGATCTCCAGCGGCAGCGTGACCTCGCCGTGCGGGCCGCGCACCGTGAGCACCCCGTCCGCGCCGGCCTCGGCGGCGGTCGCGGCGGAGACGCGCGCGACGGCGGCCTTGGCCGTCCCGGCGAGGTAGGGCTCGCCGTCCTGCATGCGGCCGCGGTCGAGCAGCATCCGCCAGGTGGCGAGCAGCGCCTCGCCGCGGCCGGGCTGCGGCTGGACGCCGATCGCGACCGACGGCGCGGGCGGGCGCTCGCCGCGGAACGCGCCGAGGCCGGTCAGCTCGCGGCGCGCCGCGTCGGGTCCGGGCAGGCCGAGGTGCACGTCCATCTCGTTCGCCAGCGCGTCCAGGACCCGCAGGTCGGACATCTTCGCGGCGGACTTCAGGACGGTCTCGAACGGACGCCCGCGGCCCTCCCAGTCGACGAACGTGCCGGCCTTCTCGGCGACCGCCGCGACCGGCAGGACCACGTCCGCCCGGTCGGTGACGGCGCTGACCCGCTGCTCCAGGCTCACCACGAACGGCGTGCGGTCGAGCGCCGCGAGCGCCGTGCGGGGGTCGGGCAGGTCGTACGGGTCGAACCCGCCGACCAGCAGCGCGCCGCGCCCGCCGGCCGCGGCCGCCGCCAGGATCCCGGCGGTGTCGAGGCCGGGGTCGGCGGGCAGCTCGGCCACGCCCCAGGCGCGGGC
>NZ_QURH01000191.1 GCF_003428695.1 Actinomadura logoneensis | reverse complement strand
GGGCGCGGACGGGCGGCTGGCGACCGTCCGCGCGGACGCCGCCGACCCCGCGGACGTCGAGGCGGCCGTCGCCGCGACGCTGGAGCGGTTCGGGCGGCTGGACGCCGTCGTCGCCAACGCCGGGATGGCCACCTTCGACAGCATCGAGGACGGCGACCCGGCGGGCTGGCGCGACATGGTCCTGATCAACGTGCTCGGCCCGGCGCTGCTGGTGCGGGCCGCGCTGGAACCGTTGCGCGCGGCGCGCGGCCGGATCGTCCTGGTCGGGAGCCTGGCCGGGACGGTCGCCACCCGCGGCAACCTGTACGGCGCGACCAAGTGGGCGCTGACCGGGATGGCGGAGAACATCCGGCTGATGGTCGCCGGGACCGGTGTCCGCGTCACCCTGATCGCCCCCGGACGCGTCGACTCGGCGTTCTGGGACCCGGCCGGGGGGACGCCGCCCGGCCCGAGCCTGACCACCGGGCACATCGCCGACACCGTCGCCTGGGTGACCGGGCAGCCGGACGGGGTCGACGTCGCCAGCATCGTCATCCGGCCGGTCACCGCCCTGGAGGGGCACAGCGATGAGACATGACCTGGTGGTCGGGGCGGGGCCGTGCGGCCTCGCCGCGGCCCGCGAACTGCACCTGGCCGGCGGACGCCCCGTCGTCCTCGAACGCGCCCCGCGGGCGGGCGGACTGGCGTCGTCGGTGACCGACCCCGCCGGGTTCGTCTGGGACCTCGGCGCGCACGTCGCGTTCAGCTACTTCGGCGACTTCGACGCCCTGCTGGACGACGTCATGGCGGGCGACGTGCTGCGGCACGAGCGGTCGTCCTACATCCGGTTCGGGGACCGCTGGGTGCCGTACCCGTTCCAGCACAACCTGACGGCGCTGCCCGAGGCGGACGCCGCCGACTGCATGGTCGACATGATCGAGCGGCCGTCCGGGCCGGTCCGCAACTACGACGACTGGCTGCTGCAGCAGTTCGGCCTCGGCATCGTGGACCGGTTCATGCGGCCGTACCACGAGAAGCTCTGGACCGTCCCGACCAGCGAGATGTGCACCGACTGGGTCGCGCACCGGGTCGCGACCGTGGACTGGCAGACCGCGCTGCGCAACCTGGTCGAGCGGCGCACCGCGCCCGGCTGGGGGCCGAACAGCACGTTCAGCTACCCCGGCAGCGGCGGCATCGGCGAACCGTTCCGCCGGCTCGCCGCGCGCCTGCCGGACGTCCGGTACGGGCGGTCGGTGGTGGAGGTCGACACCGCCGCGCGCACGGTCCGGCTCGACTCCGGCGAGGTGCTCGGCTACGAGCGGCTGATCAGCACCATGCCGCTGACCAGGCTCGTCGCGGCGCTCGCCGACGCCCCGCCGGACGTCCGGGAGGCCGCCGCCGAACTGCGCCACAACCAGGTCGTCGTGGTCGGCGTCGGCGCGTCCGGGACGGTGGACCCGGGCTGGCACTGGATGTACTTCCCGGACGAGCGCCCGCCGTTCTACCGGGTCACCAACATGGGCCTGTTCGCGCCGGGCAACATGCCCGAGCCGCACGCCGAGCACGTGTCGTTCCTCGCCGAGATCGCGCTGCCGGCGGACGAGCCGGGACCGTCCCGGGACGACCTCGTCCGCGAGACGGTGGACGGGATCGTGGCGGCCGGGCTGCTGCCCGACCGGGACCGGGTGCGCTCGGTGTGGGCGCACCGCATCCCGATGGCGTACCCGATCCCGACCCTGGGACGGAACGAGGCCGTGGCGACGGTGCTCGGCCACCTGGAGCGGCACGGCGTCCACTCGCGAGGACGGTTCGGCACCTGGCTCTACGAGTACGGGAACATGGACCACGCGATGAAGATGGGCGGCGACGTCGCCCGCCACCTGCTCACCGGCGCCCAGGAACGCATCCCGCTCCCGCACCGCGCCCCGTCCGCCCGGCAGCCCCGCGAGGCCGCCGTCTACTGACCCCGGACGCGAGCGAGCCCCCGCCGATCCGGCGGGGGCTCGCTCGTGGAAGAGGTGGGCGGCTTCGCGGTGGAGGTCAGCGGCCGAGCCTGCGGTAGCGCTCCTCCGTCCGCTCCTTGGCGGGCTTCCACCACCACTCGTTGTCGCGGTACCAGGCGACGGTCTCGGCGAGGCCCGCGCGCAGGTCGGGGAAGCGCGGGCGCCACCCCAGCTCGGTGCGCAGCTTGGTGCAGTCGGCGGCGTACCGCAGGTCGTGGCCGGGACGGTCGGGGACGTGCTCGTACGAGCCGGGCGGCCGGTCCATCAGCTCCAGCAGCAGGTCGAGCACCTCCCGGTTGCTGCGCTCGCCGCCCGAGCCGATCAGGTACGACTCCCCGATCCGGCCCCGGTCGAGGATGAGGTGGACGGCCGCGTTGTGGTCGTCCACGTGCGTCCACTCCCGGACGTTCTCGCCGGTGCCGAACAGCTTGGCCGGGCGGCCCAGCAGCAGGTTCGTCACCTGCCGCGGGACGAACTTCTCCACGTGCTGGAACGGCCCGTAGTTGTTGGCGCAGTTCGACACCGTCGCCCGCACCCCGTAGGACCGCACCCAGGCGCGGACCAGCAGGTCCGAGGCAGCCTTGGTCGCCGAGTACGGGCTGGACGGGTCGTACCGGCTGGTCTCGGTGAACCGTCCGCCGCCGTCCGCGCCGAGGTCGCCGAACACCTCGTCGGTCGAGACGTGGTGCAGCCTGCGGTCGTGCCGCCGGACGGCCTCCAGCACGGTGAAGGTGCCCTGCACGTTCGTCCGGACGAACGGGGACGGGTCGTCCAGGGAGTTGTCCACGTGCGACTCGGCCGCGAAGTGCACCACGACGTCGGACGCGGCGACCAGCTCGTCCACGAGGCGGGCGTCGCACACGTCGCCGCGGACGAACTCGATCCGGCCGGCGACCGGGGCGAGCGCCCGCTCGTCCCCCGCGTAGGTCAGCGCGTCCAGCACCCGGACCCGGTACCGGGGGTGGTGCCGGAGGGTGTGGTGCACGAAGTTCGCGCCGATGAAACCGGCCCCGCCGGTGACCAGCATCCCGGTCACGGCGGTCAGCCGAACTGGCCGGGCTCGCGGCCCGCGCCGGCCGGGCCCCGGTAGGCCTGGGCGATGTCCAGCCAGCGGTCGGCCTCCGCGCCCTCGGCCTTCACCCGCAGGTCGGCGCGGTTGCGGCGGCGGGTGACGAGCAGGCAGAAGTCCTCGGCGGGCCCGGAGACGCGGTCGGCGGCATCCTCGGGGCCGAACTCCCAGGACCGTCCGGACGGCAGCGTGAGCTCGTAGCGGAAGGTGAAGTCCGGCGGGGTCAGCCCGTGCGACTCGTAGCCGAAGTCGCGGGTCAGCACCGCGAAGCCCACCAGGTGCTCGATCCGGTCGGTGCGCTCCGGCCGCAGGCCGAGGGCGTCGGCGACGTCCTGGCCGTGCGCGAACGTCTCCATGATCCCGGCGCAGGCGAGGATCGCCGGCGGCAGCGGGTTGACCAGCCACGGCACCGCGCCGTCCTCGGGGAAGGCGGCGAGCGCGGCGATCCCGGCGTCCCGCTCGGCGCGCCAGCGGTCCAGCAGGCGGCCGGGGTCGGCGCGCGGGTAGTCGCCGAGCGCGGCGTTCACGGCGCCGTCGAAGTCGCCCTTGGCGCGCTCGGTGAGCGCCCGGAAGGCGTCCGCGTCGGACGCGGCGGTCCCGGCGAGCCGGTAGATGAACGCCAGGTGCGCCACCTGGTCGGCGACGGTCCAGCCGGGGGCGGGCGTCGGGTCCGCCCAGCGGTCGGCGGGCAGGCCCTCGACCATGCGGTCGATCTGCTCGCTCTCGGCGGTCAGGTCGGCGATGACAGTCTTCAGGTCCGTCACGGGCCGGGTCCTCTCCTCGGGGATCGTGCCTCGAGCATGGCCCGGACGCCGCCGCGAAGCGCTACGCGAACGTGCTTTCCCCGCGCCGCGCACGCATTTCTTCGCCGTCCGGGGGCGCGCGTTTCCCCCACCCCCGGACACCTTTCCCTGTGACGTGCACGCGTTTCTCTGAGGTCCCGCGTCCCTTTGTCCGCCGCCGTGCTCACTTTTCCTGAAGAGGCACGGACCCGAAACCGCGCAATTTTGGAAAAGCCTCGCCGGAAGGCCGGGAAAATCCCCGGCCCGGCCCGTCCCGCGCCGGTGTTCTTCCGCGCGCGTCCGCCGATGTGCCGGATGCGCCGCGAGGGGGTGCGCAAGGCGGAAGATGCGGCGCCCGGAGCGGCGGTGCGACCGTCGGTCGTGGTTCCGCCGGTGCGCGCGCGGCTTCGGCGGGCAGCCGTCCGACCTCCTCCCGCGACCGGAATGGGGTGGGCCATGCGCCCGTTCAAAATCGAGATCCCGCAGGCCGACATCGACGATCTGAAGAGCCGCATCGCGGCGACCCGGTGGACGGGCGAGCTGCCCGGCGTCGGGTGGCGGCGCGGCGTCCCGCTCGGCTGGCTGAAGGACCTGGCCGGGTACTGGCGGGACGGCTACGACTGGCGCGCCGCCGAGTCCCGGCTGAACGAGATCCCGCAGTTCACGACCGAGATCGACGGCCAGACCGTGCACTTCATGCACGTCCGGTCGCCCGAGCGGGACGCGCTGCCGCTCATCCTCACGCACGGCTGGCCGGGGTCGGTCGCCGAGTTCGAGCGGGTCGTCGGCCCGCTCACCGACCCGCGGGCGCACGGCGGCGACCCCGCCGACGCGTTCCACCTGGTGATCCCGTCGCTGCCGGGCTACGGGTTCTCCAGCCCGCTGCGCGAGACCGGCTGGGACGTGCCGCGCATCGCCGCCGCCTGGGCCGAGCTGATGGACCGGCTCGGCTACGACGCCTACGGCGCGCAGGGCGGCGACGCCGGATCGCCGATCTCGCTGCAGCTCGGCCGGCAGGACCCCGGGCACGTGCTCGGCGTGCACGTCAACATGCTGATGACGTTCCCGTCCGGCGACCCCGCCGAGATGGCCGGGCTCAGCGAGGCCGACCAGGCGCGGCTCGGCGCGCTGGCCCGGTTCGACGCCGAGATGTCCGCCTACATGAAGGTGATGGCCACCCGGCCGCAGACGCTCGCCTACGCGCTGCACGACAGCCCGGTCGGCCAGCTCGCCTGGATCGCCGAGAAGTACGCCGAGTGGACCGACAACGGCGGCGCGCCCGAGCCCGCGGTGGACCGCGACACGCTGCTCACCCAGGCGTCGGTGTACTGGTTCACCGGCACGATCGGGTCGTCGGCGCACTTCTACTACGAGGGCGCGGCGGCGGTCGCGCAGGCCGCCTCCGGGGTCGTCCCGCCGCCGGTGCCCGCGCCGGTCGGCGTCGCGGTCTTCCCGCACGACATCTTCCTGCCGGTCCGCCGGTTCGCCGACCGCGACCTGCCGTCCCTGACGCACTGGACCGAGTTCGACTCCGGCGGCCACTTCGCCGCCCTGGAGCGCCCCGACGCGCTCGTCGACGACGTCCGCGCCTTCTTCCGCACCGTCCGCTGACCCCGCGGACCCACCGATGAGGAGAACCACTCCGATGGATCGACGCTGCCCGGTGAACCTCGACACCTCCGGCCGGGACCTGCACGGCGAGGCGGACGCCCTGCGCGAGCAGGGGCCCGCCGTCCTGGTCGGACTTCCCGGCGGGGTGTGCGCGTGGTCGGTCAACCGGCACGACGCCGTCCGCAGCGTGCTCACCGACCCGCGGGTCACCAAGAGCGCGCGCAACCACTGGCCCGCGTTCATCAACGGCGAGATCCCGCCCGACTGGGAGATGATCAGCTGGATCGCGATGGACAACATGGTCACCGCCTACGGCAAGGACCACGTCCGGCTGCGGCGGCTGGTCGGCAAGGCGTTCACGCCGCGCCGCACCGAGGCGATCCGGCCGCGCGTGGTCGAGCTGACCACGCAGCTGCTGGACGCGCTCGCGCAGACCCCGCCCGGGGACGTGGTGGACCTGCGCGAGCGGTTCGCCTACCCGCTGCCCGCCCGCCTCGTCGCCGACCTCATCGGGATGTCGGAGGACGCGCGGGCGCAGACCGCCAAGGTCATCGACATGATGGTGGACACGACCGTCACGCCCGAGCAGGCGCAGGCCGTCCTCGCCGGCTGGCGCGGCGCGATGGCCGAGCTGATCGAGGAGAAGCGCCGGAACCCGGGCGAGGACATCACCAGCGACCTCATCGCGGCCCGCGACGAGGACGGCACCCGGCTGAGCGAGCAGGAGCTCGCCGACACCATCTTCGCGATCCTCGGCGCCGGGTCGGAGACCACGATCAACTTCTTCGACAACGCGATCACGGCGCTGCTCACCCACCCCGACCAGCGCGCGCTGGTCACCACCGGCGAGGCGAGCTGGGACGACGTCATCGACGAGACGCTGCGGGTCGAGTCGCCGCTCGCGCACCTGCCGCTGCGGTACGCGGTGGAGGACATCGACCTGGACGGCGTCACCATCCCCAAGGGCGACCCGATCCTGGTCAACTACAGCGCGATCGGCCGCGACCCGGCGCTGCACGGCGAGGACGCGGGGCGGTTCGACATCACCCGCGACAGCAAGGAGCACCTGTCGTTCGGGCACGGCCCGCACTACTGCCTCGGCGCGGGCATCGCCCGGATGGTCGCGACCGTCGGCCTGTCCAGCCTGTTCGAGCGGTCTGCCTCGGCGCGGGCATCGCCCGGATGGTCGCGACCGTCGGCCTGTCCAGCCTGTTCGAGCGGTTCCCGGACCTGTCCCTGGCGGTGCCGCGCGACGAGCTGCTGCCGCTGCCGACCTTCATCATGAACGGCCACCGCACGCTCCCGGTCCGGCTCACCCCCGCCGCCTGACCCCTGCCGCCTGACCCCTGCCGCCCGCCTGCCCCCTGTCCCCCGCCGCGTGCTCCGAGCCGCGCGGCCCGACCTCCAGGCCCGACTCCTCACCCGACCTCCGCGCCCGCCCCCGAGGCCCGGCCTGCCACGGCCCGGCCTCGGGGGCCGGCCCCTGACCAGCACGTTCCGAACCCGTTCCAGACGACCGGTCGGCGACCGATGAGTCCCGCGTCGCCGGCCGGTCTTGATGATCGGCATGTCGCCGGTCCCGACGAAGGGAAGCACGATGCAGCAGGAGAACGTCCCCCACCGCCGTTCGCGCCGCGCCCGCAGGTGGCGCGGCGGGCTGGCCGCCGCCGCGACCGCGGCGGCCGTGCTGTTCGCCTCGACCTCCGGTGCGCAGGCGGGCGGCCGCCTCACCGCCGACACCGAGGCGCTGTCCGGTTTCCAGGACGGTGTCGTCCCCGTCGAGGGCGGCACCCTGCACTACGTCAAGGGCGGCTCCGGCCCGGTCCTGGTGCTGCTGCACGGGTGGCCGGAGACCTGGCGGGAGTGGCGCAAGGTGATGCCGGAGCTCGCGAAGACCCACACGGTCGTCGCGTTCGACCTGCCGGGCCTCGGCGCGTCGAGCGTGCCGTCCGGCGGCTTCGACACCGCGCACACCGCCGCCCGCATCCACCAGGGCGTCGCGGCGCTCGGCTACGGCAAGGTCAAGATCCTCGCGCACGACCTGGGCGTCTCGGTGGCGTACGCGTACGCGCACGACTTCGCGGGCGACGTCTCCCGGATGGCCGTCCTGGAGTCGCCGCTGAACGGGTTCGGCCTGGAGAACGCCTACGGCGTGAGCTGGCACCTGCTGTTCAACCAGACCGCCAAGCCCGTCCCGGAGAACCTCATCAACGACGCCGCGCACACGCGCACGTACCTGACCTGGCTGTTCAGCTCGGCCCGGCACCCCGACCGGATCGATCAGGACGGCGCCGTCCGCGCCTACTCCGACCCGGAGCACCGCAGCGCGGGCTTCGAGTACTACCGCGCGTTCCCCGCGGACGCCGAGTACAACAAGGCCGCCTCGGCGACCAAGCTGACGATCCCCGTCCTCGCGATGGGCTCGCAGTACGTGTTCGGCGCGGGCGTGGCGCAGTCGTTCCAGGCGGTCGCGACCGACGTCCGGACCGCGATCGCGCCCGACACCGGCCACTGGATCCCCGAGGAGAACCCTGCCTACCTCCAGCAGTGCGCGAACCTGTTCTTCGGCCCGCCGCCGGCGACCCCGCCGACCGGCGACCTCGCGTCCTGCGCCCCCTGACCGTCCCGTCGACTCCCCTCTCCCTCTCCGTCCTCCGTCCCCGGTCGTGAGGACCTCCCCGTAAGGACCGCCGCCCGCGCCGCGTCGCGCGGGCGGC
>NZ_QURH01000187.1 GCF_003428695.1 Actinomadura logoneensis | reverse complement strand
CCGCTACCGCTCCGTCGCTCCCGTCCCGGCGGGGCGGACGGGGCCGGTGGAGCCCCGGTTGGTGAGGACGGGCGGGACGGTCGCGCGCACCGGGCGCCGGTCGGGGTCGCCGCCGTCGAGGCGGTCCAGGAGCGCGGCCATCGCCCGGCGGCCGAGCTCGCGGGCCGGGACGGCGACCGTCGTGACGCCGACCGCGTCCGCCTCCCGGGCCTCGCCGTGCGCGATGACGGAGACGTCCTGGGGGACGCGCCGGCCCGCGCGCAGCAGCGTGGTCAGCACGGCGGCCCCGCCCGGATCGCCGAGCGCGACGACGGCGCTCACCGGCTCGGAACCCATCAGCTCGGAACCCATCAGCTCGGAACCCATCAGCTCGGCGCTCACCGGCTCGGCGCTCGGAGGCTCGGAAGGGGCTGGGCCCGTGGTCGGGAGCCGGCCGGTGTCGCCCGCCGCGCCGCCTGGGGGAGTGGGCGGTGCGGCGGCCCGCAGTGCGGCGAGGTCCAGGACGGGCGCGTCGATTCCGTGGGCTTTCAGGGCGCCGCGGTAGACGCGCCGGAGCGGACTGGGACGGCGACCGGCGTCCACGACGGCGATCCGGCGGTGGCCCAGCGCTACCAGGTGCTCGACCGCCAGGTGGACCGGCCCGCCCGGCTCGGCCCGCACCGTGTCGGCGCGGTCGGCCCTGGACGGCGGGAGGATCGCGACGACCGGACAGCTCGCCGTCGCCCGGTCGAGGTCGGCGGACGTGAGCCGCGCGCCGGCGAGCACCAGGCCGTCCGGGCGCAGGTCGAGCAGTTCGTCCAGGGCCGTCCGCGCCGCCGCGGCCTCGCCCCGCCCGGTCCCCAGCAGCAACCGCAGCTCCCGGTCCCGCGCCCCCTCGGCGAGCCCTTCGTGCACCCCGGCGGCGAGCGGGTCCCCGAGGTCGTCGAGCAGGACGCCGACGATGCCGGTGCGGCCCGCGGCCAGGCCGCGGGCCATCGCGTTCGGCCGGTAGCCGAGTTCGCGCGCCGCGGCGAGGACCGCCGCGCGCCGGGCCTCGCCGACCTTGGGCGAGCCGCGCATCACCAGGGACACGAGGGCGCGGGACACCCCGGCGCGGGCGGCGACGTCCTCCAGCGTGGGGTACGGCATGCGGGCAGCGGCTCCTCGGCTCGGGCGGGCGGTTCCGGTGGCACGGACCGTCCGGTGGTCGGCCCGGACCGTCCCGGGGGCGGCCCGGACCGTCCGGGGCACGACGAGGGGCGCCGGCCGCGGCCGGTCCGGTGGCCAGGACGGTACCCGCCCGGGCCACCGGACCGCGAGGTCAGTCGCGCGGGTCCCAGTCGCCGGGGGCGACGTCCAGGTCCAGCGGCTCGGCCACCTCGCGCCAGTCGACGAACTTGAAGTTGGTGTTGGTGCGCACCGCGCCGTCCGCTCCGGTCTCGTCCGGGGCGTTGAAGCCGTCCTGGACGACCAGCAGGCCGTGCTTGAAGTCGCCGACCGGGGCGCTGGTGACCATCGCCCCGTCGCACTCCTCCGAGCCGTCCACGCTCGTGCCCGGCGCGATCCGGAACCGTCCGAGGTAGTCGTTGCCGTCCTCGCGGTCGTAGGCGACGAAGGTGTTGTCGCCCTGGCTGGACGCCAGCAGGTAGCCCTCCCCGTCGTCCTTGGCGTAGATCGTGAGGCCCTCGGCGTCCGCGGTGAGGTTCTTGCCGCCGTATCCCGGATCGGCGCCCGTGACGTGGCACTCCTCGGTCTGCGGGTCGTAGGCGGACGGAACGCCGTACCCCTTCACCCGGTCCACGAGCGCGGGCCTGCCGCCGCCCAGCGGGATCCGCCAGATGCCGACGTCCTCCTGCGCCGCGTACAGCACGCCGTGCTCGGGATCGCCGACCATGCCCTCGACCTGGGGGTCCTCGCCGGGTTCCTCGCACGGCGCCCACGTGCCGCCGTTCGGCAGCGCGAACGAGGCGGGCAGGTCGACGTTCCGCACCGGCGCGTAGCCGACCTTGCCGTCCGCCGTCGCGACCAGCCGGAACAGGCCGACACGGGTGGTGTTGCGTCGGCTCACCGCGACGTAGGGCACGCCGTCGTCGCCCTTCCACGCGGCCAGCCCGTAGGCGGTCCGCTGCTCGTTGACCTCGGCCGCGGAGGACGAGAACACCGGTGGGGCGGAGGGGACGGTCACGTCGGTGAGCGGGGCCTGGTGCGCCCTGGCCGCGGCCGGGTCGATGACGTAGGTGCGGATGGTGTCGCGGCCCCGGTCGGAGACGACCGCCACGTCCACCTTCCGGCCGCCCAGCTTCCAGCCGTACACCACGTCCACGTTGTTGAACCGGCCGGGGGAGTCGCCGGCGGCCGGCGCGGCGGGGGCGGGCAGGCGCTGGATCTCGTTCCCCGCGGTGTCGTAGACGGCCAGGCCCGCCTTCTTCAGCGTGCCGATGACCAGGTCGCCGCGGCGGTCGGACGGGTGGTTCCAGATGGCCGGGTCGTCGGCGTTGGCCGAGCCCCCCGCCTTGTCGTCGAAGTTCGGCGGGGTCCGGGGTCTCCAGCCGGGCGTGCGCGGTGGCGGGGTCGGCGGTCGCCGCCGAGGCGGGGGCGACGGGCGCGGCGAGCGCGGCCAGGGCCGCGGTGAGGGCGGCGAGGGTGGTCGTGCGGCCGGTGCGTGCAGAGCGCATGGCGCGTTCCTCCGGTCGTGGGGGGTGAGGGGAACGCCCGTACGCTAAGCGTTGGAGCGCTCTAATTCAATAGAGCGCTCCAATTTTCATCCGAGCGCCACCCGCCGTCCGCCGGCCGGACGCCCCCTGGTGGCGTGCGGAGCCGACGCGCCGGAGCGGATGCGCCGGAGCGGATGCGCCGGAGCGGGTGGTCGGGTGGTCGGGTCAGCGTTCGACGAGGGTGAGGGCGAAGGAGTAGCGGCTGGCGCGGTAGACGTGCGAGCCGTACTCGACGGCGCGTCCCTTGTCGTCGTAGGCGGTGCGGGTCATGGTCAGCAGCGGGACGCCGCGGCGCTCGTCCAGGGCCTGCGCCTCGGCGGCGGTCGCGCTCCGCGCGCCGATCGTCTGGTTGGCGATGCGCAGATTGATCCCGGCGGCGCGGAGCAGCTCGTAGAGGCCGTGCTCGGCGAGGTCGGCGGCGGTCGGCTCCAGCAGCCCGCCGGGGAGGTAGTTGGTGAGCAGGGCCAGCGGCTCGGCGCCGGTGTAGCGCAGCCGCCGCAGCTTGGCCACCGGCGCGCCGGGCGGCACCCCGAGCTCCTTGGCCACCTGGTCGGGGGCCTCGACGGTGTCGAGTTCCAGCACCTCGGTGCGGGGCTCGCCGCCCGCCGCGGCCAGGTCGTCGTACAGGCTGGTCAGCTCGACCGAGCGCCGCACCTGCGCCTGCACGACCTGGGTGCCGACCCCGCGCTTGCGGACGAGCAGCCCCTTGTCGACCAGGTGCTGGATCGCCTGCCGGACGGTCGGGCGCGACAGCCCGCACCGGTCGGCGAGCTGGACCTCGTTCTCCAGCCGTTCGCCCGGGGCCACCTTCCCGTCCCGGATGGCGGCCTCCAGCTGCTGGGCGACCTGGAAGTAGAGGGGGACCGGGCTGTTGCGGTCCACGGACAGGGCGGGACGGTTCACCGAACGAGACCTCTCGGGGAGCGGGACGAGGGTCCATCGTACCGCCGTCGGGCGATTAGCTTATTACCTCATAATGTCATGACAAACTATTGACAAGGGTTCGGCCGACGCCCGAGACTCTCGACGAGCCGGTCCGCGTCCGGCCCGCCGAACGCCGCAGGGTGCGGGGTGCGCCACCGGGGCGATGCGGAGCGGCCGGCGCCGGCTGTGGCCACGCCAAGGACGAGTCGGCCCGGCGCCGCTGCCTTGATAACCGGAAGGAACCTGTGTGATGCGCTCCATCGAGCACTGGATCGACGGCGTCCGCACGGGCGGCGGTCCGACGCTGCCCGTCGAGGACCCGGCCACCGGCCGCCCCGTCGGGGAGGTCGCGCTCGGCCGCCGCGCCGAGGTGGACGCCGCCGTCTCGGCCGCCGCCCGCGCC
>NZ_QURH01000022.1 GCF_003428695.1 Actinomadura logoneensis | reverse complement strand
ACCTGGTGGTCGCGTGCCAGCGGGTCGAGCGGGAGCGGTACGCGGCGCTCGCGCCGGGCGCGCGCGTGGTGACCGGCCCGGCGGCGCTGGCGTACCGCGCGGCCCGCCTCGCCTGGGAGCAGACCGGGCTTCCGCGCCTGGCCGCCGAGGTCGGTGCTGACGTGCTGCACCTGCCGAGCTACACGATCCCGGTGCACGCGGGGCTGCCGACGGTCGTGACGATCCACGACGTGACGCTGTTCGCCGAGCCCGAGCGGCACGACCCGCTCCGCGCGTCCTACATCCGGTCGGCGACCCGGACGGCGGCGCGCCGCGCGACCCGGCTGGTCGTCCCGTCGCGGGCCGTCCGCGACGACCTGGTCCGGCTGCTGGACGCCGAGCCCGGCGCCATCGACGTCGCCTACCACGGCGTCGACCACGAGGTCTTCCGGCCGCCGGCCGCCGAGGAGGTCGGGCGGGTCTCGGACCGGCTCGGCCTGCACGGCCGTCCGTACGTCGCGTACCTGGGCGCGCTGGAGCCGCGCAAGAACGTGCCGAACCTGATCCGCGGCTGGGTCCGCGCGTGCGACGGCCGCGCCGACCCGCCCGCGCTGGTCCTCGCGGGCGGCGGGGGCTGGGACGACGAGGTGGACGCGGCGCTCGCGGTCGTCCCCACGCACCTGCGGGTGGTCCGGTCGGGGTACCTGCCCTGGTCGCTGCTGCCGGGGTTCCTGGGCGGGGCGCTGGTGGTGGCGCTGCCGAGCCGGGGCGAGGGTTTCGGTCTGCCCGTCCTGGAGGCGATGGCCTGCGGCGGGACGGTCCTGACCACCCGGCGCGGCCCGCTGCCCGAGGTCGGCGGCGACGCGGTCGCCTACACCGAGCCCGACCCGCCCGCGATCGGCCGGGCGCTGTCGGCGCTCCTGGACGCGCCAGAGCGGCGCCGCGAGCTCGCCGAGGCCGCGTCGGCGCGCGCCCGGCGCTTCACCTGGGCGGACTCGGCACGCGCCCACCTGGCCTCCTACGCCCGCGCGGTGGCGAGCTACGCGGCGTCCCACCCCTCCTGATCCCGTCCCACCCCTCCTGTCCCCGTCCCACCCACCTGGCCCGTCCGACAACGGCGGACGTCCTTCCTGATCAGGGGGACGCCGGGCCCGCGGCGGCGCGGAAGGAGGCGCGGAACGAGTCGTCCCGGAACCCGTTAGGCTCGCCGGACGATTGGTTTCGGACAGCGCTGAAGGAGCCCAGTGGAAGCGATCCTGCTGGTCGGGGGACAGGGAACCCGGCTGCGCCCGTTGACGATCTCGACGCCGAAGCCGCTGCTCCCGACGGCGGGCGTCGCGTTCCTCGCCCACCAGCTGGCGCGGGCGCGGGAGGCGGGCGTCACCCGGATCATCTTCGCCACCTCCTACCGGGCCGAGATGTTCGAGGCGGCGTTCGGGCACCGCGCGCAGGGCGTGGACCTGGCGTACGTCAGCGAGCGGGAGCCGCTCGGCACGGGCGGCGCGATCCGCAACGCGGCGACCGCGCTGGCCTCCGGCCCGGACGACCCGGTGCTGATCCTGAACGGCGACATCCTGTCCGGCCACGACGTCCCGGCGCAGGTGGAGCTGCACCAGCGGTCGAACGCGGCGGCGACGCTGCACCTGACGACCGTGGACGACCCGTCCCGGTTCGGGGTGGTCCCGACCGACGCGGACGGCCGGGTCACGGGCTTCATGGAGAAGGCGGCGCGGCCGGTCACCGACCAGATCAACGCGGGCTGCTACGTGTTCCGCCGCTCGGAGATCGACGCGATCCCGCTCGGCGAGGTGGTGTCGGTCGAGCGCGAGACGTTCCCGACGCTGATCTCGTCCGGCGCGACCGTGATGGGGTACGTCGAGTCCGCGTACTGGCTGGACGTCGGCACCCCCGAGGCGTTCGTGCGCGGCTCCTGCGACCTGGTGCTCGGCCGGATCGCCTCGCCCGCGATGCCGGGCGAGCCGGGCGACCGGCTGATCCTGCCGGGCGCGGTGGTGTCCGACGGGGCCGTCGTCCGGGAGGGCACGACGGTCGGCCGCGGCGCCGAGATCGAGGCGGGCGCGACCGTGCTCGGCAGCGTCCTGCAGGACGGGGCGTTCATCGCCGAGGGCGCGACCGTCCGCGACTCGGTGCTCGGCCGCGGCGCGCGGGTCGGGCCGGGCGCGGTGCTGGACGGCGTGATCCTCGGTGACGGCGCGAGCGTGGGGCCGGGCAACGAGCTGCGCGACGGGCTGCGGCTCTGGCCGGGCATCTCGCTGCCGCCGACGGCCGTCCGCTTCTCCGCCGACGACTGATCCTCCGCCGACGGCCGAAGACCGGCGACCGGCGAGCAACGGCCGGCGAGCGGCGACCGACGCGCGAAAGCCCCTGGTGGAAAGGCCGTCCTGATCCCGGGACGGCCGTTTCGCCCGCGACCGTCGCGTAGTTTGGGACGTGCTCGGAACGGGGGAGGTCGGCATTCTGGAGCGCGTGTGGAGCCCGCCGTTCGCCGTGGAGGTGGGCCTGGTCCTCGGGCCGCACCGGCGGGGCACCGGCGACCCGGCGTTCGCCGTCGACACGGGCGGCGGGTACTGGCGTGCCGTCCGCACGCCGGAGGGTCCGGGCGCGCTGCGGCTGCGGCCCTGCTCCGACGTGGTCGAGGCGGCGGCGTGGGGGCCGGGCGCGGCGTGGCTGCTGGACGCGGTGCCGGAGATGCTGGGCGCGGCGGACGACCCGTCCGGGTTCGAGCCGCGCCACGACGTCCTGCGCGAGGTCGCGCGACGCCGTCCGGGCCTGCGCATCGGCCGGACGAACCGGGTGTTCGAGGCGCTCGTCCCGGCCGTCCTGGAGCAGAAGGTGCTGAGCAACGAGGCGTGGCGCGCGTGGCGCTACCTGCTGCGCCGGTTCGGTGAGCCCGCGCCCGTGCCGCGGGGCGTGGTGACCGACCGGGGGCGCGCGCTGGACCTGCGGGTCCCGCCGGCGCCGGAGACGTGGGCGATGATCCCGTCGTGGGAGTGGCACCGGTCCGGGATCGAGGCCGTCCGGGCGCGGACGGTCATCGGGGCGGCGCGGGTCGCGTCCCGGTTGGAGCGCGGCCTCGGGGACGCCGCGGACGGTCCGGCCGAGTCCCGGCTGCGCTCACTCCCCGGGGTCGGGGTGTGGACGGCGGCCGAGACCCGGCAGCGGGCGGCCGGCGATCCGGACGCGGTCTCGGTGGGCGACTACAACCTGCCCGCCCTGGTGGGCTGGGCGCTCACCGGGAGCCCGACCGACGACGCGGGGATGCTGGAACTGCTGGAGCCGTACCGGGGGCACCGGCACCGGGTCACACGCCTGCTGGAACTGAGCGGCGCGCGTCCGCCGAGGCGCGGCCCGAGGCTCGCGGTCCGTGACTACCGGAGCTTCTGACCGGGGTTTCGGGAGCGTCCGGGGCGGTGCGGCGCGGCAGCCAGAAGTTGCCGCGGGCCCAGTCGAGGCCGTCCCGCGAGTCGCGGCCGAACAGCGGGCCGAGGACGGCGAGGGCGATGATGGCGAGGATGACGAACATCTGAGAAGTCCTTCCGCATCGTCGTGCACATGAGCCCTGGCCTGGGCTCGGACTTCCCGCGCGGGGTCGCGGGCGGGGGGACGCCTTGCCGTCCCCCTGCCCGCTCCTCCAGTCTGGCCCCGGGCATTGTTCAGGTCCAGCGACAGTTTCTTCAGCGTTCGTGTAAGAATCCCTTCACCATGTTGGATCTTGGCAGGGTGCGGATGCTCCGCGAGCTTCAGCGGCGCGGCACCGCGGGCGCGGTCGCCGAGGCGCTCGGCTACAGCCCGTCGGCGGTGTCGCAGCAGCTCGCGCAGTTGCAGCGCGAGGTCGGCGTGCAGTTGGTGGAGAAGGTCGGGCGGCGGCTGCGGCTGACCCCGGCGGGCGAGGTGCTCGCGACCCGCGCGCAGACCCTGCTGGACGAGGCGCGCCGGGCCGAGGAGGCGGCGCTCGCCGCGTCCGGTCGGGTCGTGGGCACGGTCCGGGTGGTGGCGTTCCAGACCGCGCTGCTGCACGTGCTGGCGCCCGCCCTGCCGGTGCTCGCCGCCGAGTACCCCGACCTCACCGTGGACGTCCTGGACGAGGAGTTCGTCCGGGTGCTGCAGGCGGTCGCGTCGCAGGAGATCGACGTGGCGATCAGCGACGAGTACCCGCGCCTGCCGCGGGCACGCCGTCCCGAGCTGGTCGCCGAGGAGCTGCTGAGCGAGTCGATGTGGGTCTCGATGCCCGCCGCGCACCCGCTCGCCGCGTCCGGCGCGCCGGTCCGGCTGGAGGCGCTGGCGGCCGAGCGCTGGGTCACCGGGCACCTCGGCACCAACCACGCCGACCTGCTCGAACGCGCCTGCGTGGACCTGGCGGGCTTCCACCCCGACGTCCGCTACCGCACCAACGACATCATGGTCATGTTCGCGATGGTCGCGCACGCCGGCGCGGTGAGCATCATGCCCGACCTCGCGTTCGCCGACCAGCAGCCCGGCATCGTCACCCGGCCGCTCGCCGGGGAGCCGCTGCGCCGCAGCATGGTGCTGTGGACGCGCGCGGGCGCGGACGTGCGGCCGTCGGTCGCGGCCCTGCTGGACGTGCTGCGCTCCTCGGCGGCCGACCTGTCCGAGCGCCGTCCGACCCTGCTCCGCGGGCCGCGCGTCCCCGCCCCGTGCTGCGCTCCTCGGCGGCCGACCTGTCCGAGCGCCGTCCGACCCTGCTCCGCGGGCCGCGCGTCCCCGCCCGTCCCTGAACGCCGCGGTTCTCGCTGGGTGCGCGGGGACGGTTCTGGTGCGCGGAAGACGGTTCTGGTGCGCGCGGACGGTTCTGGTGCGCGCGGACGGTTCTGGTGCGCGCGGACGGTTCCGGTGTGCGGGAACGGGGAACGAGATCGCTGACCCACCAGCTCCCTGAGCCGTCGGCTCCCTGACCGGTTCAACCTCCTCCTCAGCCTTCTCCCTGCCCCGCGTGACCGCCGCCCTGCCCCCGGCCGCGACGCGAATATGACGCTTGGCATAGAGTGCGGCGCATGGACGCTGAGAGCACCCGCCCATCCGCTCCCTCCGACACCGCCCTCCGCCGGGCGCTCGCCCGGGCGCGCGACGGCAAGACGCTCGACCGGGACGAGGCCGCCGTCCTGCTGCACGCCCGGGGCGAGCGGCTGGACGACCTGCTGGCGCACGCCGGCCGGGTCCGCGACGCCGGGCTCGCCGCCGCGGGCCGTCCCGGCGTGATCACCTACAGCCGCAAGGTCTTCCTCCCGCTCACCCGGTTGTGCCGCGACCGCTGCGGCTACTGCACGTTCGCGACCGTCCCGCACCGCCTCGACGCGCCCTACCTCGGCCCGGACGAGGTGCTGGAGATCGCCCGGCGCGGCGCGGCGATGGGCTGCAAGGAGGCGCTGTTCACCCTCGGCGACCGTCCCGAGGACCGCTGGCGGCCCGCCCGCGAGTGGCTGGACGCCCACGGTTACGACGACACGCTCTCCTACGTGCGCGCGATGGCCGTCCGGGTGCTGGAGGAGACCGGTCTCCTGCCGCACCTCAACCCCGGCGTGCTGACGTGGCGCGACTTCCAGCGGCTCAAGCCGGTCGCGCCGTCCATGGGGATGATGCTGGAGACGACCGCGACGCGCCTGTTCAGCGAGCGCGGCGGCCCGCACTTCGGCTCGCCCGACAAGGACCCGGCCGTCCGGCTGCGGGTGCTGGAGGACGCCGGGCGCAGCAACGTCCCGTTCACCACGGGCATCCTCATCGGCATCGGAGAGACGGTCGAGGAGCGGGCGGACGCGCTGTTCGCGATCCGCCGGACGATGCGCGAGTACGGCGCGGTGCAGGAGGTCATCGTCCAGAACTTCCGCGCCAAGCCGGACACCAGGATGCGCGACACTCCCGACGCCGAGCTCGAGGAGCTCGCCGCGACGGTCGCGGTCGCGCGGCTCGTCCTCGGTCCGAAGGCGCGCGTCCAGGCCCCGCCGAACCTCGTGGACGACCAGTACCGCCTGCTGCTGCGCGCCGGGATCGACGACTGGGGCGGTGTCTCCCCGCTCACCCCGGACCACGTGAACCCGGAGCGGCCCTGGCCGCAGGTCGACGAGCTCGCCGCGCGCACCGCCGAGGCGGGCTTCACGCTGCGCGAGCGCCTGACGATCTACCCCGAGTACGTCCGGCGCGGCGAGCCGTGGCTCGACCCGCGCCTGGCCGCGCACGTCGCCGCGCTCGCCGACCCGGAGACGGGCCTGGCCCGCGAGGACGCCGTGCCGGAGGGACGTCCGTGGCAGGAGCCGGACGGCGGCTTCACCTCGTCCGGCCGTACCGACCTGCACGTCTCCATCGACACCGAGGGCCGCACGGCGGACCGCCGCGACGACTTCGACTCGGTCTACGGCGACTGGGACGCGGCCCGCGAACGCATCGCACCGGCCCTGGAGGACGGGCGCGGCGGGGCGACCCCGGCGGGTGGACGCGGCGCGTCGGCCCCCGAGCGCTTCGACGCCGACGTCCGTGCGGCGCTCGCCCACGCGGAGCGCGACCCGGCGGGGATCTCCGACGACGAGGCCGTCGCGCTCCTGCACGCCGACGGCCCCGAACTCGACGCGCTCACCCGGCTCGCCGACGACCTGCGCCGCGACGCGGTCGGCGACGACGTCACCTACGTCGTCACCCGCAACATCAACTTCACCAACGTCTGCTACACCGGCTGCCGGTTCTGCGCGTTCGCGCAGCGCCGCACGGACGCCGACGCGTACACGCTGTCCCTGGAGCAGGTCGGCGACCGCGTGGACGAGGCGTGGGCGGCGGGCGCGACCGAGGTCTGCATGCAGGGCGGCATCCACCCCGACCTGCCCGGCACCGCCTACTTCGACCTCGCGCGCGAGGTGAAGCGGCGCGCGCCGGACATCCACCTGCACTCCTACAGCCCGATGGAGGTCGTCAACGGCGTCGCGCGCACCGACCTGTCCGTCCGGGAGTGGCTGATCGCGGCACGCGAGGCGGGCGTGGACTCGCTGCCCGGCACGGCCGCGGAGATCCTCGACGACGACGTGCGCTGGGTGCTGACCAAGGGCAAGCTGCCCGCGGACCAGTGGGTCGAGGTCGTCACCACCGCGCACGAGCTGGGCATCCGGACGACGTCCACGATGATGTACGGCCACGTGGACACGCCCGCGCACTGGGTCGCGCACATCCGGCTGCTGCGCTCGATCCAGGACCGGACGGGCGGGTT
Source organism: Actinomadura logoneensis (assembly GCF_003428695.1). Classification (GTDB taxonomy): domain Bacteria; phylum Actinomycetota; class Actinomycetes; order Streptosporangiales; family Streptosporangiaceae; genus Spirillospora; species Spirillospora logoneensis. The sequence continues at coordinate 6,004 of NZ_QURH01000022.1, read as the reverse complement.
CAGCGAGTTCGTGCTGCTGCCGTTCGTCCACCACAACTCGCCGATCTACCTGGCCGGACTCGCGCGTCCGGGGCCGACCGTCCGGGAGAACGTCGCGGTGCACGCGCTCGCGCGCGTCCTGCTGCACGGCTCGATCCCCAACATCCAGACGTCGTGGGTCAAGCTCGGGGACGAGCTGTGCGCGCGCGTCCTGCGGGGCGGGGTCAACGACCTGGGCGGCACGCTCATGGAGGAGACGATCAGCCGCATGGCGGGTTCGGAGAACGGGTCCTTCAAGGCGATCAGCGAGCTGGAGGGCATCGCGGCCCGCGCGGGCCGTCCGGCGAAGCAGCGCACGACGCTGTACGGCGTCCCGACCGCCGAGCGGATCGAGGCGGCGCGCCGGACGGACGGCATCGGCCACTTCGGGCGGGACCAGTCCGCAGGCGGAGGCGCGGAGGCGGGTGATCGGCGGCGGGCGCTTCCGCTCATCTCTCCGTGAGGTTTTTTCCCGCCCGCTTGTTTAGACCGGTCTAACGAGGGAAGTGCTGCGTATTTCGCCTCGGGGCGGAAGCGACGGATGGGGACGGGGAATTCCGCGGCTCGCGATACCTGTGCCCGAAGTCGGAGACACGGCGATGGCTGTTCCGTAAACGGCAAATTTCATCCGCGCCGAAATCCGGAGAATCTCCGGCTGTTCAATCCTCGGAACGACTCCGGGGCGTCTTCGGCATCAGAAGACCGGAGATCGGCAGTGCGAAGGCCCCGACGCCGGAGAGGCGTCGGGGCCTGTCGCTGAAGCGGCGGCGCGAGGAGCCCGCCGCGCCTCACCGAAGCGCTCACCGCGGCACGGCGGGACGCGCCCTACCGGAGCGCTCGCCGCGCCTCGCCGAGAGAGTTCAGCGCACCTCGATGAACGCGTCCGGCGAGCGCGGCGGGCGCTGCCGGGGCGGCGCGGCGGCGTGCCCGACGCCCACGCAGCCCATCGGGTCCCAGTCGTCCGGGAGGTCGAGGGCGTCGCGCACGACGTCCCGGCAGAACATCGTGGACGACACCCAGCATGAGCCGAGGCCCTCCACGGCCAGCTGGACGAGCAGGTTCTGCACGCCCGCGCCCGTCGCGACCACGAACATCTCCCGCTCGGCCGCCGACCGGCGCTCGTCGGGGTAGTCGTGCGAACCGTCCATCACCAGGCACGGGACGACCAGGTACGGCGCGCGCCGCAGCACGTCGCCGCGCCGGAGCCGCTTGGCGATGGACTCCTCGGACTTGCCGTCGCGGCGCAGGTCGGCCTCCCACGCGTCGCGCATCGCGTCCAGCAGGCGCAGCCGCGACTCGGCCGACTCCAGCAGGACGAACCGCCACGGCGTGGTGTGGTGCGGGGCGGGCGCGGTGACGGCGGCGGCCACCGCGCGCCGGACCGCCGCCGGATCGACCGGCTCGTCCGTGAACTCGCGGATCGTGCGGCGCGCGTACAGCACCTCCGCCGAGCCGTACCGGAACATGTCCTCGTCGGGGGAGCGGAGCAGGGCGCGCGCGCCGGGCCCGTCGTCCTCGGTGACCAGGCCGTCCAGGCCGCGCACGACCGCGACCGGGACGCCCGAGAGCTTGCCCTTGACCAGCTCCGCCGCCGACGCCAGCTCGTCGGCGACGGCCGTGACGGTGGCCTGCAGGGGGTTGCCGAAGCCGTCGGTACGACCGCGGAAGTCGTCCAGCGGGGCGAGCCCGGCGACGCCGATCGCGTTGTCGACCAATCCCTCGCGCCACGGGCGGCCCATGGTGTCGGACAGGATGACCGCCACGTTCGCGCCCGTCAGTTCGCGCAGCCGCGCGCGGATGCGGCGGGCGGACGCGTCCGGGTCCACGGGCAGCAGCAGGACGGTCCCGGGCGCGGTGTTGGAGGCGTCCACCCCCGCCGCGGCCAGCACCAGGCCCTGCCGCGTCTCGACGATGCGCGTCTCACCGCGCTCGTGGACGCGGCGGGCGACGACCCGGACGGTCTCCGAGTCGATCGCCTTCTCCCGGTCGTCGGCGACGAGCGTCCGGCCCTCCGCCTTGCTCACGATCTTGGACGTGACGACGAGGACGTCGCCGTCCCGGACCAGATCCGCGGGGATCAGCGCCGCGATGTCGGCGCCGTCCTCCACCTCCGGCATCCCGGGGACGCCGAACACCTGGAGGTTCACCGGCCCGTCCCTCCCGCCAGCTCCTCGGCCAGGTCCAGCGCCGCGCGCGCGATCGCCGCGGTCGCCTCGGGGTCGCTCATCAGCAGCGGCCGGGACCGGACCTCGACGCCCTCCACCGCCACGTCGCCGTCGGCCTCGTCCACCAGCCAGCCGTCGATCAGGTCCGGGCCGTAGTGCTCGGCCACGGCCCGCGCGGACGTCTCGACGCCGATCGCGGCCAGGCACGCGTCCGCCATGCCGCGCACCGGCGCGCCGCCGATGATCGGCGACACCCCGACGACGGTCTTCTTCGCCACCGCGTCCCGGATGCCGGGGACCGCCAGGATCGTCCCGATGCTCACCACCGGGTTGGACGGCGGGAACAGCACCACGTCGGCGGCCTCGACGGCCTTCAGCACGCCCGGCGCCGGCTTCGCCTCGTCCGCGCCGACCGGCGCGATCGACACGGCGGGCAGCGCCGCGCGCAGCCGCACCCACCACTCCTGGAAGTGGATCGCGCGCCGGCCGTGCTCCGGGTCGTCCACGACGACGTGCGTCTCCACCTGGTCGTCGGTCATCGGGATGAGCCGCACGCCCGGCTGCCAGCGGTCGCACAGCGCCTCGGTCACCGCGGACAGGCGGTACCCCGCCGCGAGCATCTGCGTCCGGACGATGTGCGTCGCGAAGTCGCGGTCGCCCAGCCCGAACCAGGACGGCCCGACGCCGTATTCAAGAAGTTCTTGTTTGACGGTGAAACTTTCGTCCTGCCGTCCCCAGCCCTGCTCCTCGTTGATGCCCCCGCCGAGGGTGTACATCACGGTGTCCAGGTCCGGGCAGACCCGCAGTCCGAACAGCGAGATGTCGTCTCCGGTGTTGCCGATCACGGTGATGTCGGCCTCGGGGGCGGCCGCCCGCAGTCCGCGCAGGAAGCGGGCCCCACCGATGCCGCCCGCCAGCGCCACGATCCTCATGTCCCCAGCCTAGAGGCGGCGGGGACACCGCTCGTGCGCCCGGGGTCGGCCCAGGTCGGACGCGTCCGCGGCGCGTCCCGGGAAGAGGCGGACGGGGCGCGTGGAAGGCACGGTCCGGCCGTGGGGCGCTGCGGGCATGGCGTGGCGAGATGTGCGAAGCTTTTTCTCGAAAACGGAAAACGCAACCGTCACCACCGGGAGATGTCACCGTGAACAAGGAAGCCGTCCAGCGCCTGCGCGAACCGGCCGCCTGGATCCTGCTCGCCTCGGCGGGGGTCCAGTTGTTCGCGGGCATCGTCGCGCTCTTCGGGCGCGGTCCGTTCACCTTCCACGCCCTCAACGAGACCGTCGGCGGAACCTTCACCAACGTCGCGGTGACCGCCATGCTGGCGTTCGCCGTCTGGCTGGCGACCTCGCGTCCGGAGGGGCCGACGCCGCAGGCGCGCTCCATCGTGGTCGGCGCGCTCGGCGTGCTCGGCGGAATGGCGCTGATCGGGGTGATCTGCTGGCTGGCCAGCATGTTCGCCGGGTCCGACTACGCCACGGCGGTCGGCAAGCTGTCGGCGTTCCTGTACGGCGCCGCCAAGCTCGCGGTGATCGGCCTCGGCGCCTGGTACGTCCTCACCGTCCTGCAGGGCATGCAGCCGGGCCGTCCGGCCGCGCCGCCCGCGCCGGGCCAGTACCCGGGCTTCGGCTACCAGCCCGGTGGTCCGCAGGTCGGCGAGCAGCAGCAGTACGGTCAGCAGCAGTTCGGGCAGCAGCCCGGCCAGCAGGGCGCGTACGGGCAGCAGGCGGGCGCCTACGGGCAGCAGCAGTACGGTCAGCAGGGCGCCTACGGCCAGCAGCCGGGGCAGCAGTACGGCGAGCAGGCGCAGCCGGGGCAGCAGTACGGCCAGGCCGGTTACGGGCAGCAGGCGGCCGGAGCCGGCCAGCCCGGCCAGCCCGCGCAGCCCGGCCAGCCCGGCCAGGACGCGCCGCAGCAGTACGGCCAGCAGCAGGGCTACCAGGCGTACTACGGCCAGCAGCCGGGCGCGCAGGCGGCCCAGCCCGGTGGGCAGTCGGGTGCGCAGTCCGGCCACGCCGGGACGGAGCAGCCGCAGAGCGGCGAGACGCAGGAGGCTCCGGACGAGGAGGAGATGGGCGAGTGGACCCGCGCCTACGGCGGCGGCCGGAGCAGCGGGGAGCACCCCCAGCCCGGACAGGGCCAGCCCGGATCGGCCGCCCAGCCGGGGCAGCAGCAGGGCGGCGCCGAAGAGGGCGGCGACTGGTACCGGGACAACCGTCCGCCCCAGTGACGGCGCGCGCCGAGCGCCCGTGGACCCGCGCGTCGACGTGCAACTGCTCGGCGTTGATGCGCGAACCATGCGGTGGTGACGTGCGACTGCGCGGTGGTGACGCGCAGGTGGGGGCAGGTTGGGCGGTGACGCGGAGCCGGGCGTGAGGACGTGTCACCGCCCACGGCGAATCTTGCGTCATGGTGTGATCCAGAACCGGGACGCGTTCCGGTGTTTGATGCGATCCTGAGCGGGAAGTCCGTCCCGGCGTGTGACGTGATCTTGTGTGGGGACGAATCCTCGCGCGGACGCGTTCTCCGTACCGACGTGATCCTCCGGGATGCACGTCTTCGCGGTGATGTGATCGCCTTCGCGGTGATGTGATCCGTCGCGGGGACGTGCCCTCCGGAGTGCGCGTTCCTCCGCCTGTGCCGGGATGAGATTTTCCGATCTTTCATTCGCCGGGTCCGTGCGGCGTGGTCGCACGTCCACGTGGGAGCAAAACCACGTTGAACCGGCGTGCGGCATCTCCCCAAAAAACCCCCTATGCCCACTTGGAAACTCGTTCGGCTTGACGGAGCGGGTACTACACGCGTGTAATTTCGTCGGTGTAGTTCAATGCCTTCTCGGGGGATGGAGCCTGGGAGAAGGCATCGACCAGGGGGGCTCCACGGGCTAGGAGGTGCGCTGTGAGCGAGGTAGTGATCCCGCTGGCGCACGGCACAGACGGCGAAGAGATGGGCTGGCAGGAGCGCGCCCTGTGCGCGCAGACGGACCCGGAGGCGTTTTTTCCGGAGAAGGGCGGCTCCACTCGCGAAGCCAAGAAGGTGTGCCGCGCATGCGAGGTCCGGGCCGAGTGCCTGGAGTACGCGCTAGAGCACGACGAGCGTTTCGGAATCTGGGGCGGGCTGTCGGAGCGTGAGCGCCGCAAGCTGAAGCGTCAGGCCGTCTGACGCCGCCCTGACCGCCGGACTCCGTCTCCGGCGGTCTCGGCCGGCGGCCGGGACGCGCCCCACGGGTTCGCGTGTCCGCGCACCGCTTCCCTGTGCCTTCGCGGCACGGTTGCGGGCACCCGACCCGGGGCGCGTGCGGGAAGGAACCGAAGGGCGGAAACGGCGACGGCGCGGGAGTCTCCCGCGCCGTCGCTCTTTTTCGTCCCTCCACCCCCTGCCCGGAATCTCGGGCGAAATCGGGCAGGCGCGCGTACAGTGGTCGGCCGTGTCGGCAGGGGGCGCCGGCGCGGGGCTCTGCCGCCGACCTTGGAGCGATCACCCGGTGCCCTCCCCACCCGACCGGCACGTCGTCACCGCCGTCCTCGTCACGCACGACGGGGTGCGGTGGCTGCCGGAGGCGCTGAAGGCACTGCTCACCCAGGCGCGGCCCGTCCAGCGGCTGGTCGTCGCCGACACCGGCAGCACCGACCGCGGTCCGGACGTGGCCGCCGAGGTCGTCGGACCGGACGCCGTCCTGCGGCTCGCGCGGACGACCGGCTACGGCGAGGCCGTCGCCGAGGCACTACGCCACCCCGCCGCGAACCCCGCGCCCGCCGCGAACCCCGCGCCCTCCGCGAACCCCGCGCCCTCCGCGAACCCCGCGCCCGCCGCGAACCCCGCGC
>NZ_QURH01000188.1 GCF_003428695.1 Actinomadura logoneensis | reverse complement strand
CCCGGCGCGTGCGCCAAGCCCGGCGCGTGCGCCAAGCCCGGCGCGTGCGCCAAGCCCGGCGCGTGCGCCAAGCCCAACCGTGCTCGGCCCGTCGACTGCTTCCGGGGCGACCGAGTGCGCGGGGGCCGGGCTGCGCGCGAGTGAGCTGCGCGGTCTGACCGACCGCGCCGAGTCCGAGTGAGCTGCCCGCCTTCCGCTCGCCCCGTCCCCGGCCCCGGCCCCGCCCCCGGGCGGACTTGTCGGGTGGGGGCGCGGAGGCTTTTCTGGTGTGGGTGGGCATGTGGGGCCGTTGCGGTTGGTTGTGTGGAGCAGGCTGGTGCGGCCCTCGTGGGCGGGCCGGGTGGCCGGTGGTCGCCGAGAGTGAGGGAGGACGCGCGTGAGCGAGGGCGTGGCCGGACGGCTGGGGCCGCTGTTGGCGCGGATCATGCTCGGTGAGGCGGACGCGCCCGTCGCGGAGCTGCCGATCCGGGTCAGGGCGTGGGACGGCAGTTCGGTCGGGCCGTCCGGGGCGCCGGTCTTCGTCGCGCGGCACCGCAGGGCGCTGCGGCGGCTGCTGTGGAAGCCGGGCGAGATCGGGCTCGTGCGCGCGTACGTCGCCGGGGAGCTCGACATCGAGGGGGACGTGTTCGACGCGCTGGCCGCCGTCGGCCAGGTGATGCGGATCGGGGACGAGCCGATCCGGCTGAGCGGCGAGGACAAGCGCGAGATCGTCCGGACGGCGGTCATGCTCGGCGCGGTCGGCACCGAGCCGCGTCCGCCGGTCGAGGAGTTCCCCGCCGGTGACGCGCGCGACGTCTCGGGACCGCTGGACGCGCCCGCCGCGTTCTTCACCGGGATGCTCGGCCCCTCCCTCGCGGCCTCCACCGGGATGTGGGACCAGGCCGTGGACCTCGAGGAGGCGCAGCACGCCGCGCTCACCGCCGCCGCCGAACGGCTCGGCCTCTTCTCCGGCGCGCGCGTCCTGGACCTCTCCGGCGGCTGGGGCGCGTTCGCCCACCACGCCGCAGCCGAGTACGGCGCGCGTGTCGTCGCGCTGGTCCGGACGCCCGAGCAGGCCGAGCACATCCGGGAGCGCTGCGCCGGCCTGCCCGTGGACCCGCGCGTCGGCGACCTGGCGGTGGCCGGGGACGGGCCGTACGACGCGATCGCCGGGCTCGCCGCCGTGGACGCGCTCGACCCGCCCGCCGCCCGCCTGTACACGCTGCTGGCGCCCGGCGGACGGCTCTTCCTCCAGCAGCAGACGCGCCGCCCGGGCCCCCACCAGATCCGTCGCACCTTCACCACCTCCTACATGTTTCCAACGGATGGCGAGCTCAGAACGTTGGGGTCGATCGTCGCGGGACTCGAAGAAGCGGGCCTGGAGGTGCGCGGCACGGCCGCCCTGCGCGAGCACCACGCCCGGACGCTGCGGGCCTGGGCGGCGGCCCTGCGCCTGCACTGGACGACCGCCGTCGAGCATGTCGGCGCCGGGCACGCCCGCGTCTGGCTGCTCTACCTGGCCGCGTCCGCGCTGGCGTGCGAGAGCGGACGGGTCGGCGTGCACGCGATCACCGCCGTCCGGCGCGACCGCGACGGACGCGCCGGAACCACGCTCGTCGAGGACCGGGCCGTCCTCCGTCGCTGAATCGGGCCGCAACAAATAGGGCATCAGACTGCTGAAAGGGAGCTTTCGCCCGGCGCTTCGCAGGATCTGGACGCAGAACCGGTCACGGACGTGAATTACTTCCGGTGAATTGCGCGTACCGCCGGTATGCTGACGCCGCCCCTGTAGCCCAACGGCAGAGGCAGCCGCCCCTGTAGCCCAACGGCAGAGGCAGGCTCCCTAAAAGAGCTTTTGTGTCGGTTCGAATCCGACCAGGGGCACCAGCAGGCCCCCGGCCGCTCGGCGGCCGGGGGCCTCGGCGTCCGCCCACGGCCTCCGTTCGGCCCTCGCCGCCGCCGAACGCTCTGCCGTCGAAAGCCCCGCCGACGGACTCGCCGCCGAATCCCGCGCACGCGTCCTCACCGGCAACGTCCGGAAACACCCGGAAAAGCACGAACAGCCCCTCGCCGGAAGCGGAGACCGGCGAGGGGCTGCTCGTCTACGGGAACTCTGCGCCACGGTCATGCTCGCGTAGCGGCACGACTGCGGGGGCTGTCCGGTGGCGGGTTCCCGCGAAGCCGTTCGGTTGTGCGACGCCGGTGTCCGGGGCCGGGGTGGGCGCCGTTGGTCCGGCGTGGCGTCTCTTCAGTAGTGGCGTTCGCGCCGGGTCCGCTCGTGCTCGCGCACGAGGGCGGCGGCGTAGCCGTGCGAGAGGCCGTGCTCCTCGGCGAGCCACGTCGTGCGCTCGTCGCAGCGGAGGAACGAGGGGCCGTTCTCGATGGTGGTGAACCACTCGGGGATGTCACGTCCGGTGACTTGCGGAATGCGTGCGATGAGCTTGATGTGCGTCTCCGGCGAGTGGTTCAGTGACATAGGCACCTCCATGTCGCGGGGCTCTTCAGCCGACTGTGCAACATGTGGCCCGGATGTGACAACCCCCTAACGGGGACCTATCCATCACGTAACGTAGATCATTCGTAAAGCGATGGTCCGCGGTGAACGCGCAGGTGGCCCGGGTTCTCGTGCAAAACCCGGGCCACGCTGGGATGACGCTTGGTGGTCGTGCGGCCGGACGGGCGCCCGGCCGCACGGTCAGGACAGCCGCTCGAGGACCATCGCCATGCCCTGCCCGCCGCCGACGCACATGGTCTCCAGACCGAACTGCTTGTCGTGGAACCGCAGGCCGTTCAGCAGGGTCGAGGTGATCCGCGCGCCGGTCATGCCGAACGGGTGGCCGACCGCGATCGCGCCGCCGTTGACGTTCAGCCGGTCCATGTCGATGCCGAGCTGCTCGGCGGACGGCAGCACCTGCGCCGCGAACGCCTCGTTGATCTCGACCAGGTCGATGTCGCCGATGCTCATCCCGGCCTTGGCCAGCGCCTTGCGGGACGCCTCGACCGGCCCGAGGCCCATGATCTCCGGCGACAGCCCCGACACGCCGGTCGACACGATCCGGGCGAGCGGCGTGATGCCGAGCTCGGCGGCCTTGGTGTCGCTCATCACGATCACGGCGGCGGCGCCGTCGTTCAGCGGGCAGCAGTTGCCCGCGGTGACCGTGCCGTCCGGCCGGAACACCGGCTGGAGCTGGGACACCTTCTCGTAGGTGGTGCCGGCGCGCGGGCCGTCGTCCTTGCTGACGACCGTGCCGTCCGGCAGCTCGACCGGGGTGATGTCCTGCGCCCAGAAGCCGTTCTCCATGGCCTTCTCGGCGAGGTTCTGGGAGCGGACGCCGAACTCGTCCTGCGCCTGCCGGGACACGCCGTACTTCTGCGCGACGTTCTCGGCGGTCTGGCCCATCGCGATGTAGACGTCCGGCAGCGCGCCGTCCTCGCGCGGGTCGGTCCACGTCTTGGCGCCGCCCTCGGCGCGGGTGGCGGTCCGCTCCTGGGCGTCGGCGAACAGCGGGTTCTGGGTGTCGGGCAGGCCGTCCGAGCTGCCCTTGGCGAACCGCGACACCATCTCGACGCCGGCCGACACGATCACGTCGGCCTCGCCCGCCTTGATCGCGTGCAGCGCCATCCGGGTGGTCTGGAGGGAGGACGAGCAGTACCGGGTGATCGTCGCGCCCGGCACGTTGTCCCAGCCGAGCAGCACCGACACCACGCGGCCCATGTTGTAGCCCTGCTCGCCGCCGGGCAGGCCGCAGCCGAGCAGCAGGTCGTCGATCTGGTCCGGGCCGAGCTGCGGGACCTTGGCCATGGCCGCCTGGACCATGCGCGCGGTCAGGTCGTCCGGCCGCAGGTCCTTCAGCGACCCCTTGAAGGCCCGTCCGATGGGGGAACGCGCGGTCGCGACGATGACTGCCTCGGGCATTGCGTGACTCCCTGTTCTCCGGGACCTTCCGGTCCGGTCTCCTGCCGCCCGGCGCGCCTGGGTTACTCGCCGGTCACCTCCGCAATGTAGCCGCTGCCCCCGGCGCCCGTACACGCCGGGTCCGGCCGCCGTCCCGTGCCCTCGCCCGGTCGCGCCCCGCCCGCCGTTCCGCAGGCCCGGCCCGTCGCGCTCGTGCGCCGTGCCCCGGCTCCGGCCGGACGTGCGCGACCCCGTGGGACGGAGGGGGCCGGGTCAGGGGCCGTACATGCCGGGGGCGGTGCCCTGGGCGTCGCGCAGCGCGTGCAGCGTGCCGGACTCGTCCCGCCAGACGCGCCAGCCGCCGGTCGAGCCCGTGTACCAGGCGGGCGGCGGGCCGGGGTCGGCGATCCGCCCGCCGGTGCCGAGGTCGTAGGCGCACAGCGGGGCGAGCGGGAAGAAGCCGGGCTGTCCGGTGATCCGCAGCGCGGACGGCCGGACCGCGCAGAACGACCAAACGCGCACCCCGCGCGCCGGCGCCGGCGCGCCGTTGCCCAGGTCGACCGCCCGCCCCGGACGGTCGGGAGCGAGGAAACCGATGAGGCCGAGGTCGGCCGGGAGTGACAGCGACCAGGGCGAGCGGGGCGCGCGGTCGGCGGGGATCGTCGCGGTCGTCCGGCCCGTGCGCGGATCGAGGCGTTCGAACCCGCCGCTCCCGCCGTCCGCCGCGACCTGCCGGGTGATCAGCGCGACCGCCGGGCTGGCGCTCGGGTAGACGCGCAGCAGCTTGGGACGCGCCCAGACCCGGCCGCCGTCCGCCGTCCGCACCGCGAAGAACCCGAACGCGGCCGACGACCCCCGCCGCCCGCCCCGCCCAGGTCCGGCCTGCTCGCTCCCGCTTCGCCCCGGTTGCGCGGGGTGGGGGCCGAGGTAGCCGACGATCGTCTCGCCGAGCGACCCGAACGCCCAGCCGCCCGACACGTCCACGCCGCCCCCGAGCGCGGCCTCGACCGGAAAGGTCCACAGCATCCGGCCGCCGCGCAGGTCATGGGCCTCCAGCGACGGACGGGGGCCCGGACGGAACACCACCACGCGCGACGCGTCCGCCCACTCGACCTCGGCGGGGCCGCCGATCCGCCACAGTTCCCTGCCGTCCGCGGACGGATCGAGCGCCACGAACCGGGCGTCCTCCCCGGCGCTCCCGGCGTGCCCGGTGCTCCCGGCGTGCCCGGTGACCCGTTCGGTCAGGCACAGCATCGGGCCGCACGCCTGGGGCCCGAACGTCGAGCGGACGTCCCGCGTCCACAGCAGGGAGCCGGTCCGGGCGTTCCGCGCGACGAGGACCGCGCCCCGGTCGTCCGGCTCGACGGCCGCGACGACCCGGCCGGACACCGCCGGAGGCTCGACGCCCTGGTCGGGCGTCCGGCCCCGCATCGTCGCGGGCTTGGCCCACAGCCGCTTCCCCTTGGCCAGGTCGAACGTGTCGGTCTCCAGCGCTCCGTCCGGGCGCAGCGCCGTCACCGCCGCGATCCCGTCCCCGACCACGGCCTTGCTCACCACCTCCAGGCCGGGGGCCGACCAGCCCAGGGACGCCTTCGCGTCGTTTCCGCCGCCCGAGCAGCCCGTGAGCACCGAACAGACCGCCGCGGCCATGGTCGCCGCTGTCATCGCCGCCGCCCGCGTCGCCGCTGCCCGCGTCGCAGGGGTTCGTGTCGTGGCGGCCCGCGCCCGTCGCGCCTTCCGCACTCCGTACGAGATCCCCCACGAGCTCATGGCGGCCCCCACTCCCATACCGGACGTACCGATTCATGCGGAAAGTAGCAGCACGGCCACGCACCGGTAGGGGATTCGTCAAATCCCTGGTGGGCTAGGCGGCGTCGGAGGACTCGGCCAGCGGCGGGGGCGGCGGGTGGCGGCGGACTCGGCGGAGCAGCGTGGCCCAGCGTCCCCGCGGGCCGTGGTCGCGGCCCGCGACGCGCGTGCCGCTGACCTCGGTGCCCGGCTTCTCGGCGGCCTCGGCGGCGGCCAGGTAGACCGGCAGGACGCCTTCGCCGCGCCGCGCGTCCGGCAGCGGCTCGTGCTCCGGCTCGAGGGCCAGGGCGGCGGCCATCGACGGCAGCAGCGCCATCGCGGCGGCGGCGTAGCCCCGCGCGGACGGGTGGTACCGGTCCTCGCTGAACATCCCGACCGGGTCGGCGGCGAACTCGCGGCCGAGCAGGTCGCCGAGGGAGACCGACCGTCCGCCGCGCTCCACGACGGCGATCGTCTGGGCGGCGGCGAGCTGCCGGCTGGCGCGCCGGGCGACCCACTTCAGCGGCTGCATCAGCGGCTTGACCGAGCCCAGGTCGGGGCAGGTGCCGACGACGACCTCCGCGCCCGCCGCCCGCAGCCGCTCGACCGCCTGCGCCAGGTGCCGGACGGCGTCGGCCGAGCGCACCCGCGAGGTCACGTCGTTCGCGCCGATCATGATGACCGCGATCTGCGGGGCGGCGGCCAGCGCCAGCTCGGTCTGCGCGGCCAGGGCCTCGGACCGGGAACCGGACCGGGCCACGTTGACCATCAGGACGGGCCGTCCGGCGATCGAGGCGAGGCCGTCGGCCAGGAGCGCCGCCGGGGTCTCGCCGGGGGTGTGGACGCCGAGGCCCGCGGCCGTGGAGTCGCCCAGGACGGCGAAGGACAGCGGCTCGCCCGGGAGTCCGGCCCCGTACACGCCGTCCGCGCGGGGCGGGTCGCCGCTCGGCGTGGCCCCGATGATCCGGCGGGCGAGCCGGGCCTCGGCGAGCACCAGGCCCACGGTGAGGCCGCCCAGCGCGGTGATCCCGCCGCCGCCGTACGCCGCCGCGGCGGCGACGCGCCGTGCGGTGAACGCTCTCGGCATTCGTCCGTCACCCCCCGTCAGAGCAGGGCTCTCGTCCCCGTAGGGTGGAGATGCCCGGCCACCCCGATCTGGGCTACCGTCGGGAACCGCAATCTATCCGAAACCGTATTCCCTCCTTCTTCGGTGAACAGTGCCGGGCCGGGATGTCATCCAGGTTTCGCTTCGTTGATCACGACAAGGATGTCGCGATGCAGGTGCATGACTCGCTCGTCGAGCTGATGGGCAACACGCCGCTGGTCCGGCTGCGCAACGTGACCCGTGGCGTCACCCGGCCGGACGGGCCGCAGGTGCTCGCCAAGGTCGAGTACTTCAACCCGGGCGGTTCGGTGAAGGACCGCATCGCGGTCCGGATGATCGACGCCGCGGAGAAGTCGGGGCAGCTCAAGCCCGGCGGCACGATCGTGGAGCCGACCTCCGGCAACACCGGCGTCGGGCTCGCCATCGTCGCGCAGGAGCGCGGCTACCGGTGCGTCTTCGTCTGCCCGGACAAGGTCGCCAAGGACAAGATCGACGTCCTGCGCGCCTACGGCGCCGAGGTCGTGGTCTGCCCGACCGCGGTCTCGCCCGAGCACCCCGACTCCTACTACTCGGTGTCGGACCGGCTCGCCGCCGAGATCCCCGGGGCGTGGAAGCCGAACCAGTACATCAACCCGAACAACCCGCGCTCGCACTACGAGACCACGGGTCCGGAGATCTGGGCGCAGACCGAGGGCCGCATCACGCACTTCGTCGCGGGCATCGGCACCGGCGGGACGATCAGCGGCACCGGCCGGTACCTCAAGGAGGTCTCCGGCGGACGCGTGGAGATCGTCGGCGCCGACCCCGAGGGCTCGGTGTACTCCGGCGGGACGGGCCGCCCGTACCTCACCGAGGGCGTCGGCGAGGACATCTGGCCGGAGACCTACGACCGCGAGATCTGCGACCGGGTCATCGCCGTGTCCGACAAGGACTCCTTCACCATGACCCGCCGCCTCGCCCGCGAGGACGCGCTGCTGGTCGGCGGCTCCTGCGGGATGGCGGTCGTCGCGGCCCTGCGCGTCGCCGAGGAGGCCCCGGACGACGCGGTGATCGTCGTGCTGCTCCCGGACGGCGGTCGCGGCTACCTCTCGAAGATCTTCAACGACGAGTGGATGGCCAACTACGGCTTCATGTCGTCGCCGACCGAGGAGTCCACGGTCGGCGAGGTGCTCACCCGCAAGGGCGGCGCGCTGCCCGAGTTCGTGCACACCCACCCGCACGAGTCGGTCGAGACCGCCGTGGCGATCATGCGCGAGTACGAGGTCTCGCAGCTGCCCGTCATGAAGGAGGAGCCGCCGGTCATGGCGGCCGAGGTCATCGGCTCGGTCAGCGAGTCCGACCTGCTCGACCTGCTGATCCGCGACCGCGGCCGGCTGTCGGAGCCGGTCGAGGCGCACATGGCCGCGCCGCTGCCGACCATCGGCTCCGGCGAGCCGGTCTCCAAGGCCGTCCCGGTGCTGGAGAAGTCAGGCGCCGCCGTCGTCCTGGTGGACGGCAAGCCCAAGGGCCTCATCACCCGGCAGGACCTGATCGCCTTCCTCGCCGCGCACTGACCCCACCCGAACGGCCCCTCCCCGCACCGGGGAGGGGCCGTTCGCATCCGCGCACACGGGTTTCGCATCCGCGCACACGGGTGCCGTTCGCATCTGCGCACACGGGTTTCGCATCCGCGCACACGGGTGAGGCCCCCTGGAACCTCGCGGTTCCAGGGGGCCTCGGAGTCCCCGGGTCGGGGCGCACGCCGGGGGTGTGGGCGGCTTGGATGGCCCCGGCGCGCGTCCCGACGTCAGTGGCGCCCGCTAGTAGCGGCTGCCGGACGGGGCGTAGGGGGCGTCCGCCATCGGGTCCTGCGGCGGCGGGACCTCGCGGGCCGCGTCGCCGTGGCCGGGCCACCACGCCTTGTGGCCGAGCAGCGCGGTGATCGCCGGGACGAAGAACGCCGACATCACGAACGCCGAGAGCAGGATGCCGATGCCGACACCGAAGCCGATCTGCGCGGTCATCGACTGGGGCGACAGGACCAGGACGCTGAACGTGCCGGCCAGGATGACGCCCGCCGCCGCGACGGTCGGGCCCGCGTGCTGGATGCCGAGGGCCGCGCCGCGCCGCGGGTCGTGGCCCTCGCGGGCCTCCTCGCGGAGCCGGGCGATCATCAGGATGTTGTAGTCGGTGCCGATCGCCAGCACGAACAGGTACAGGATGATCGGCAGCTGGAACATCAGGCCGGGCTTGTTCTCGATGTTCTGGAACAGCAGCACGCTCGCGCCCAGCGTCGCCGCGTAGCCGAGCAGCACCGCCGCGACCAGGTAGACCGGCGCGACCAGCGAGCGCAGCAGCAGCATCAGGATGATCCCGATGAGCGCCACCGCGACCGGCAGGATGACCGACAGGTCCCGGTTGTTGATCTTGTTGATGTCGGCGAAGACGGCGGTGGTGCCGCCGACCAGGACCGTCGTGCCGGACGGCGCCGCCGCGTGCGCGGCGTTCCGGAACGGGCCCTTGACGACGTTGATGGCCTCGTTGGAGTTCGGGTTCTTGGTGAGCAGGACGTCGTACTTGGCGACGGTCTGGTCGGGGTTGAGCTGCGGCGGGCGGACCTCGCCGACGCCCGGCATGGACTTCAGCTTGGTCTGGTACTCGGCCAGCGCGGGCTTGGCCAGCGGCGACCCGCTCTTGACGAAGACCTCGGTCGGGCTCAGGATGCCCGCCGGCAGGCTGGACCGCAGGTCCTTCATGGCCTTGGCGGACTCGGTGTTCTGCGGGGCGCTGCCCTCGAAGTCGTAGTCGGCCTTGAAGCCGAGCGCGGAGATCGCCAGGACGACCAGCACCAGGCCGGACGCGGCGACCGCGACCACCGGGCGGCGGCCGACGCCGTTGCCCAGCTTGGCCCACAGGCCGGCGCGGGCCGGCTTCTTCCAGGACTTGGACGGCCAGAACACGGCCGTGCCGATCAGCGAGATGACCGCCGGGACGAGCGTCAGGGACGTGACGAACATGACCGCGACCGCGATCGCCAGCTGCGGGCCGAGGCCGCCGAACGCCTTGAAGGAGGCCAGCAGCAGCACCAGGAAGGCGACGATGACCGCGCCCGCGGCGGACGCGATGGCCTCGCCGACCCGGTCGACCGCGACGATCATGGCGGTCTTCTTGTCCTCGCCGAGCCGCAGCCGCTCGCGGTACCGGAACAGCAGGAACAGGATGTAGTCGGTGCCGATGCCGTACAGGACGACGACGATGATCTCGTTGAAGCCCTTGTCGAAGTTGAGGTTGAAGGCGTTGCCGACGATCGCGGTGACGGCGTTCGACACCATCGAGACCAGGCCGATCATGATGATCGGCAGCAGCGCCGCCAGCGGGGCGCGGAAGATGATGCCGAGCAGGATGACGATCAGCGCGATGGTGGCGATGCCGATCATCGCCATCGTCTGCTTGTCGGCCTTCTCGTTGTCCACGCTGGACGCCATGTCACCGGCCACGCCGTAGCTCAGCGGGGAGCCGCGGAGCTGCGCGGTGGTCTCGGTGCGCAGCTTCTTGACCGCGTCCATGCCCTGCTGGCGGATCTTCTGGTCGAAGTCGTTGCGCAGCGGGACCGCGATGACCTGGATCTTGCCGTTGGCCGCGGCGGGCATCGCCTGCGCCACGGTCACACCCGGGATGTGCTTGGCCTGCAGCGCCTGGGCGACCTGCTTGATCTTCGCGCCGTCCGCCGGCTGGAGCCGCCCGCCGTCGGACCGCTTGATGACGATCATGGCCGGCGCGGTCTTCTGGTCGTCCTTGTTGGCGAACGCGGACTCGGCCAGCTTGGCGGCCTGGATCGACTCGTACTTGGTGGGCAGGAAGTCCTGTTGGTCGGACTTCGTCTTCAGGCTCGGGGCCAGCGCGACCAGCGCACCGGCCACCACCAGCCAGGCGAGGATCGTCCACACGGGGTGTCTGACCACCACGCGCCCAAGACGTGCGAACATGCAGAATCCTTTGAAGAGGGTCAGTAACCGGGGATCTACCTCACAACCGTAGAGATCCCGGACCGCCGTGAGGTCACCCGGTGAGCCGAAATGGCAGGCCATACCTGCGGGGGATGGCCTCATCCTCAGGGAGGGGGGCCGGGTGGATAACCTCGTGCGTATGGACAACGAGGTTCCCCAGGGCAACGTCCCTGAGCAGGGGTTCGAGACGCTGGCGATCCATGCCGGCCAGGAGCCGGACCCGACGACGGGTGCGGTCGTCCCGCCGATCTACCAGGTCTCCACCTACAAGCAGGACGGCATCGGCGGGCTGCGCGGCGGCTACGAGTACTCCCGCTCCGCCAACCCCACCCGGACGGCGCTGGAGGAGTGCCTCGCCGCGGTCGAGGCCGGGACGCGCGGCATGGCGTTCGCGTCCGGGCTGGCCGCCGAGGACACCATCCTGCGGACGCTGCTGCGCCCCGGTGACCACGTGGTCATCCCGAACGACGCCTACGGCGGCACCTACCGGCTGTTCGCCAAGGTCGCCGCGCCGTGGGGCGTCTCGTTCGACCCGGTGCCGCTCGGCGACGTCGCGGCGGTGCGCGCCGCGATGCGTCCGGAGACCAAGATCGTGTGGGTGGAGACGCCGACCAACCCGCTGCTCGGCATCTCCGACATCGCCGCGCTCGCGGCCGTCGCGCACGAGGCGGGCGCGCTGCTGGTGGTCGACAACACCTTCGCGTCGTCCTACCTGCAGCAGCCGCTGACGCTGGGCGCCGACATCGTCGTGCACTCCACGACCAAGTACATGGGCGGGCACTCCGACGTCGTCGGCGGCGCCCTGGTCGTGCGGGACGCCGACCTGGGCGAGCGCCTGGCGTTCAACCAGAACTCGATGGGCGCGGTCGCCGGGCCGTTCGACGCCTGGCTGACGCTGCGCGGCGTCAAGACGCTCGGCGTCCGGATGGACCGGCACTGCGACAACGCCGAGAAGGTCGTCGAGATGCTGACCTCGCACCGCGCGGTCAAGCAGGTGCTCTACCCGGGCCTGCCCGACCACCCCGGCCACGACGTCGCGGTGAAGCAGATGCGCCGGTTCGGCGGCATGGTCTCGTTCCGCACCTGGTCGGAGGAGGACGCCGTCCGGATCTGCGAGGCGACCAGGCTGTTCACGCTCGGCGAGTCCCTCGGCGGCGTCGAGTCGCTGATCGAGCACCCCGGCCGGATGACGCACGCGTCCGCCGCCGGCTCGCCGCTGGAGGTCCCGGCCGACCTCGTCCGCCTGTCGGTCGGCATCGAGAACATCGACGACCTGCTCGCCGACCTGGACCGCGCCCTCGGCTGACCGTCCGCCGCCGCCGCGCGGTGAGGACGGTCGTCCAGGTGCGGAATCGGTGAAGTGGCAGGTGGGTCCCCGGTCCGTCGGGAAGGCGGGCCGGGGACGGCCGTTCCGGTGATCAAAGCCGTATGATGTGGCCGGGATCGCCCGGAATCGGGTGTCCGAAAGGGGTTGGAGTGCGCAGAGTCCTGGTCGGCGGCGCGGCGTTCGCCGCGGTGTGCGTGTCCGCCGCATCGGTTCCGGGTGTCGCGGTCGCGTCCCCGCTCCCCACGCCCGGCACGACCCTCGTGCCCTCGTTCCCGCCGGCCTCGCCGTCCCCGACCGGCTCGGAGTCGCCGTCCCCGTCGGACACCCCGTCCGGCACGCCGTCCACCGGTCCGACCGGCTCGGACAGGCCGTCCGCGCCGCCGTCCGGGACGCCGGAGGCCGACCCGGGCGCGACCGTCACCGGCAGGGCCGTGATGGTCACGCCGAAGCTGCCGCGGACGAAGACCTTCGCCTACGGCAAGAACGCCCGGCAGCGCGTGGACGTCTACTGGCAGCCCGTGTCCCCCAAGGACAAGAAGGCCAAGGCCCGTCCCGGCGTCTTCCTGCTGCACGGCGGCTACTGGCTGGAGGGCGACAAGGGGGCCTGGAAGTACCTCGCGCGCCGCCTCACCGCGCAGGGCTTCACCGTGTTCGCCGCGAACTACCGGCTGGCGCCCGCCGCGCAGTGGCCCGCCCAGCGCGACGACGCCGTCTCCGCGCTCGCCTACGTCCGCAAGCACGCCAGGTACTTCAACCTCGACCCGAAGCGCGTCGCGGTGGTCGGGTCGTCCGCGGGCGGTCTGCTCGCCACCCAGCTCGGCACCCTGGACGACGGCGGCGAGCGGGTGCGCGGCGTGGTCGCGCTCTCCCCGGTGAACACGCCTTACCTGGCCTACCAGGACGGCGGCGAGCCGACCGCGTCCGCCGCCCAGCGCAAGCTGCGCGGAGCGGTCGGCAAGCTCGTCGGCTGCGTCCCCGGCGCGGCCGTCACCGCCTGCTGGGACAAGCTGGACGACGCGAACGCCGCCTCGCACGTCTCGCGCGGCGACGCCCCGATGCTGCTGTTCCACAGCAAGGGCGACTTCGTCCCGGCGACGCAGAGCACCGCCCTGGCGGGCGCGCTGCGCACGGCGGGCGTCCCGGTCACCGTCCGGACCGTCTCGGGACGCATGCACGGCGGCGCGCTGATGATCGACCCGACCGTCTACCCGACGCTGCTGGCGTGGCTGAAGGCCCGCACCTCCTGACGGACCGGACGTGCGCGGACGCCACGCACGACAGACGTCCGTGACCCGCGTACGACAGATGCACGCGAAAGGGGCCGCGCATACCGCGCGGCCCCTTTTCGTGGGCGCCCGCCGTGGCGGACGTCCGTTCTCGGAACGGGTGTCAGTGCCACACCATCATGACGAGGATGACCAGCCAGATGAGCGCGATCACCCCGGAGAAGGCGGCGATGCGTCCGCGCTCGACGGCCGCGACGTCGCCGTCGGCCGGTGCCGTCCCGGCCTTGACGTCCTTCTTCCCGCCCTGGGCCTCCGCCTCGGGCTCGGGGCCGGTCGCGGTCTCACCGTCCGGGCCGCGTCCGGCCTCGGGAACGGCGGCTCCCGCCCCCGCGCCCTGGACCGTGGCCGCGCCCTGGGCCGCCGCGGCGACCTCCAGCAGGCGGATGGCCTTGCGCTGGTCGCGCTCCACAAGGAACAGCAGCGCGATCCCGACGACGAACAGCGTCATGGAGGCCGACAGCCAGAACCTGGCGAACTGGCCCTTCGCCAGGAAGAGGCCGAAGAGGAACACCCCCAGCGATCCGAACGCGTAGATCATCGTCGTCCGGTTCAGGTACTTGACGATCGCCACGTCCCGCCTGCGGATGTAGCGCGGGGTGGACATCGTCGCGGCGGTCAGCGGCCCGAGGGTGAAGATCGCGAAACCGATGTGCAGGATCAGCAGCAGACGATCGGAACTCGACATGCCCCGACCCTAGCCTGCGGAGATCCCGGAAACCGCGGAGGCCGCCCGGTGCGGGAGCACCGGG
>NZ_QURH01000183.1 GCF_003428695.1 Actinomadura logoneensis | reverse complement strand
TGTCCGCCAGCGGCGCCCCGGACGAGGCCGCCGCGACGGGCCGCGCGCTCGCCGCGGAGCTACTCGACCGCGGCGCCGCCGAGTTGATGGGGGAGGGGGATTCGTGAGCCCCGTGAACGGCCCCGGCAATCCCGTGACCGACCCGGAGGCCGGACGGGTCTTCCTCGTCGGCGCCGGTCCCGGTGACCCGAAGCTGCTGACGCTGCGCGCCGTGGAGGTGCTGGCGGGCGCGGACGTGGTCGTCGCGCCGGTCGCGCACGTCCATCCCGAGGTGCTGGAGCACCGCCGCGCGGACGCCGAGCTCGTCGACTCCGCCGAGGTCGCCGACCCGGTGAGGCTCGCCGTGAAGCACGCCCGCGCGGGCCGCCGCGTCGCCCGGCTGTTCCAGGGCGACCCGGCGCTGGCCTGCGGGATGGCGTCCTGGGGCGAGGCGCTGTACAAGGCGGGCGTCTCGTTCGAGGTGGTGTCCGGTGTGTCGGCGCTGACCGGTGTGCCCGGGTACGCGGGCATCCCGCTGACCGACGACCGGCATCGCGAGGTGCGGTTCATCGACGCGTCCGAGGGCGGCGTCGACTGGGCCGCGTTCTCCGACCCGTCCGCGACGCTGGTGATCATCGGCGCGGAGCACTCGGTCGCCGAGGTGTGCAAGTCGCTGATAGCCGTCGGCCGCCCCGACTCGACGCCCGCCGCGATGACGATGCTCGGGACGACCACCGAGCAGGAGACCGTGGTCGCCGACCTCAAGCGGCTCGCGGCCGAGGCCAAGGGCATGGAGTCGCCGGCGATGATCATCGTCGGCGACGTGGTGAAGTGGCGGGACAAGCTGGGCTGGTTCGAGGCCAAGCCGCTGTTCGGCTGGCGCGTCCTGGTGCCGCGCACCAAGGAGCAGGCCGCGTCGCTGTCGGAGCAGCTGCGCTCGTACGGGGCCGTTCCGGACGAGGTGCCGACGATCTCCGTCGAGCCGCCGCGCACCCCGCAGCAGATGGAGCGGGCCGTCAAGGGCCTGGTCACCGGACGGTACGAGTGGGTGGTGTTCACCTCCACCAACGCCGTCCGCGCCGTCCGCGAGAAGTTCCAGGACTACGGCCTCGACGCGCGGGCGTTCGCCGGGCTGAAGGTCGCGGCCGTCGGCGAGGCGACCGCGAAGGCGCTGGTCGAGTTCGGCGTCCACCCCGACCTGATGCCGTCCGAGCAGCAGTCGTCGGAGGGCCTGGTCGAGATCTGGCCGCCCTACGACGAGGACCTCGACCCGATCAACCGGGTGCTGCTGCCGCGCGCCGACATCGCCACGGACACGCTCATCGCGGGCCTGACCGAGCTCGGCTGGGAGTGCGAGGACGTGACCGCCTACCGGACGGTCCGGGCCGCGCCGCCGCCCGCGCCGATCCGCGAGGCGATCAAGGGCGGCGGGTTCGACGCGGTCCTGTTCACCTCGTCGTCCACCGTGAAGAACCTCATCGGCATCGCCGGCAAGCCGCACAACGTGACGGTCATCGCCTGCATCGGCCCGCAGACGGCCAAGACCGCCGAGGAGTACGGGCTGCGGGTGGACGTGATGTCGCCCACGCCGTCCGTCCAGGCGCTCGCCGAGGCCCTCGCGGAGTACGGTGCGAGGAGGAGGGCCGCCCAGATCGAGAACGGCGACCCGCTGCGCAAGCCCAGCCAGATGCGCCGGGGCGCGCGCCGCCGCAAGTAGAACCCCGCGGCGGGCGCCCCCGCACCCCGGTGCGCCCGCCGTCGCCCTTTCCTGGAGATGCCTGAGATGTCCGCCCAGTTCCCCGTCGCCCGGCCCCGCCGCCTCCGCCGCACCCCGGCACTGCGCCGGCTGACCGCCGAGAACCGGCTCGCCCCGGCCGACCTGGTGCTGCCGATGTTCGTCAAGGAGGGCACGGCCGAGCCGCAGCCGATCTCGTCCATGCCGGGCGTGGTCCAGCACACCCGCGAGTCGCTCCGCAAGGCCGCGCACGAGGCCGTCGAGGCCGGTGTCGGCGGGATCATCCTGTTCGGCATCCCGGCCGTCAAGGACGGTGTGGGCTCGGCCGCCGACGCGCCCGACGGCATCGTCCAGGCCGCGCTGCGCGACCTGGCGTCCGACCTCGGCGACTCGACCGTGCTGATGACCGACCTGTGCCTGGACGAGTTCACCGACCACGGGCACTGCGGCATCGTCACCCCGTCCGGGGAGATCGACAACGACGCGACGCTGGAGCGGTACGCCTCGGTCGCGGTCGCGCAGGCCGCCGCGGGCGCCGCCGTCGTGGCGCCGTCGGGGATGATGGACGGCCAGGTCGGCGCGATCCGCTCCGCGCTGGACTCGGCCGGCCACCAGGACGTCTCGATCCTCGGCTACTCGGTGAAGTACGCCTCCGCCTACTACGGCCCGTTCCGCGAGGCCGCCGAGTGCGCGCCGACGTTCGGCGACCGCGCCTCCCACCAGCAGGACCCGGCCAACGCCGACGAGTCGCTGCGCGAGGTGTTCCTCGACCTCGACGAGGGCGCCGACATGGTCATGGTGAAGCCCGCCGGGGCCTACCTGGACATCATCCGGCGCGTCCGCGACGCCGTGGACGTCCCGGTCGCCGCGTACCAGGTCAGCGGCGAGTACGCGATGATCGAGGCCGCCGCCGCCAACGGCTGGCTCGACCGCGACCGCACCATCATGGAGTCGCTGGTGTCGATCCGCCGCGCGGGTGCCGACATCGTCCTCACCTACTACGCCGCCGAGGTCGCCCGCCGGCTGGGATGAACCTCACCGCGAGGTAGGTGATTGTTTGCCGGGGATCACTTCCTCCTAGTCACTTGGGACCGTTTCCGGGGGGTTGCCGTGTCCCGGCGGCCCTCCGACCGGCATCATCGACTAACAAGGAGCCGGACGGTGCCGGTGCTCCCGGCCCGGCGTGATTGGGGGCGTCATCGTGCTTGCGGTCTCGGGGAACAGGAACAGGCGGACCCGCGAACGTCCGCGCCGCGAGGGCCCGCCCCCCAGGGCCGAGGCCGCCCGCGCCTACGCCGCGCTGGGCTGGCCGTGCGTCCCCGGCGCGCACGCGCCCGAGGGCGGCGACCGCGCCTGCTCCTGCGACCGGGTCGGCTGTCCCGACCCGGCGGCGCACCCGGTATCGGCGGCCTGGGCGATCCAGGCCAGCGTCGACCCGGCGGTCATCGACCGCTGGTGGACCGAGCGCCCCGAGGCCAACATCATCCTGCCGACCGGGCGCGTGTTCGACGTCTTCGACGTCCCGGCCGCCGCCGGGACCGACGCGCTCGCCCGCATCGAGAGCGAGGGCCTGCCCATCGGCCCGGTCGCGAACGTCGCCGACGAGCGGCACCTGTTCTTCGTGGCCACCCGCGCCCCGGTGGACGAGGACGAGTGGTGGTCCTGCCATCTGGACTGCTCGCCCGAGACCGTCGCGGAGACGCCCGGGATGCGCTGGCACTGCCGCGACAGCTACGTCGTGGCTCCCGCCTCGCAGCTCACCTACGGCCGGACGGTCACCTGGATCCGTCCGCCGGCACGCACCCCGCTCCCCGACCCCCTGCGCCTGCTGGCCGTCCTCTCCGACGCCTGCGAAGCCCTCTAGAGGTTCCGCCCCGCCTCCGTGACGTAGCCGCTCGCCTGGAGGGTGAACAGCCGCGCGTACGCGCCGTCCGCCGCCATCAGCTCGTCGTGGGTGCCCTGCTCGGCGATCCGGCCGTCCGCGAGGACGACGATGAGGTCCGCCTCGCGCACCGCGCCGAGGCGGTGGGAGATCAGCACGCTCGTCCGGCCCGCCCGGTGCGCGCGGAGCGAGGCGTGCACGGCGTGCTCCGCCTCCGCGTCCAGGCCCGAGCTGGGCTCGTCGAGGAGCAGCAGGTCGCGGTCGTCGCG
Organism: Actinomadura logoneensis; assembly: GCF_003428695.1. Classification (GTDB taxonomy): domain Bacteria; phylum Actinomycetota; class Actinomycetes; order Streptosporangiales; family Streptosporangiaceae; genus Spirillospora; species Spirillospora logoneensis. Next base: position 1,519 of record NZ_QURH01000183.1, on the reverse strand, counting down.
CAGCAGCGCCCGGGCGAGCGCGAGCCGCTGCCACTGGCCGCCCGACAGCGCCACCCCCGTCCCGTCCTCGCGGCCCGCGAAGATCCGGCTCAGCATCGTGTCGTAGCCGTCCGGAAGGGCCTCCAGCGCGTCGTGGACCCCGGCGCGCCGCGCCGCCGCCCGGACCCGCTCCGGGGCGTCCGCGGCGGCGAGGTCGCCGAGGACGATGTTCTCGGCGGCGGTCAGGTCGTACTCCATGAAGTCCTGGAAGACCACGCCGACGCGGTCGCGCAGCTCCGCCGGGTCGAGGTCGCGCAGGTCGGCGCCGTCCCAGGTGACCGAGCCGCGCTCCGGGTCGTACAGCCGGCACAGCAGCTTCACCAGGGTGCTCTTGCCCGCGCCGTTCACCCCGACGAGGGCCACGCTGCGGCCGTGCGGGACGACGAGGTCGATCCCGCGCAGCACCCACGGCTGGTCCTCGCCGTAGCGGAACCACACGTCCCGCAGCTCGACGCCGCCGCGCAGCGGGGGGACGGGACGCGGGTCGGCGCGCACCGGGAGGTCCGGACCGGCCTCGGTGACCGTCACGAAGTGGCCGAACAGCAGGAGCGCCTGGTGCGCGTCCGCCCAGCGGTCGACGATCTGGCTCAGCGCCGCCTGCACCCCGGCGACGGCCGCGACGAACATGGTCACGTCGCCCGGTGAGATCTCGCCCGCCGACGCGGCCCACACCGCCCAGACCAGGCCACCGGCCGCGACCGCGCCGCCGAGCAGCGCGAGCAGCCCCTGGCGGCGGACGGTGGCGAGGTCGACGCGGCGCTCGGCGGCGTCGGTCGCGCGCAGCTCCGCCAGCATCCGCAGCCGGAAGAAGTCGCCGAGGCCGAACAGCCGCACCTCCTTGGCGGCCTCCGGCCTGGTCAGCAGCTCGCCGTAGAAGATCTGGCGGCGCAGTCCCGGGCTGATGCCCCACATCGTCCGGGCGCGTTCGCGGCTCAGGCCGAGCTGGATCCACGCGGCGGGCAGCGCGGCCAGGAAGATCACCGCGACCAGCACCGGGTTGATCACCGTGAGCGTCGCGACGAACCCGGACAGCAGCAGTGCCGACTGGCCGATGGCGAGCGCGCCGGAGACGAGCCGGTCGGGGGCGTTCTCGCTGGACTCGCGGGCCAGGCGCAGCGTGTCCTGGAAGCCGGGGCTCTCGAACCGGCGCAGGCCCGCGTCGGAGTTCACCGCGCGGAACAGCCGGTCGGACGCCAGCCTCCGCACGGCGCGGCGCAACTGCCGCTGCGCGTAGGTGGACAGGTGCGGGACGACGGTCACCGACAGCCCGCACGCGGCGAGCCCGGCGGCCAGCGGGACGAGCTCGGACCGGGGGCGTCCCGAGGTGAGCCCGTCCAGGACGAGCTTGGTGAGCCAGGCGGTCGCGACGGGCGCGAGCCCGGCGAGGACGGCGAGCGCGGCCGAGGCCAGCGCGGCGCGCCAGTGCGCCCGCCAGGTCAGCGACGCGGCGCTCGCCAGGCGCCGCCTCAGCGGCACCGCC
>NZ_QURH01000182.1 GCF_003428695.1 Actinomadura logoneensis | reverse complement strand
CCTCGGGCGCGGCGCGGGGAGCCTCGGGCGCGGCGCGGGGAGCGTCGGGCGCGGCGCGCGGTGCCTCGCCTGCGGTGCGCGGGGCGTCGGTGGGTGTCACGCCCCCATGCTGCCATCTTGTGAGAACTGCACATCATGTGTACTTTCTCGCATTAACTACACATTGTGTGAAGTTTGGAGTGCGGATGCGGTGGTGGTTGGTCGGCGCGGCGGCGCTGGTGGTGTTCATGGCGACCCTGGACACCAGCGTGGTCGCGGTCGCGCTGCCCGCGCTGGAGCGCGACCTCGGCGTCCCGACGGCCGCCGTGGAGTGGGTCGTCCTGGGGTACCTGCTGCCGCTGGTGGCGCTGACCCTGCCCGCCGGGCGGTGGCTCGACCGGGTCGGACGGCGTCCGGCGCTGGTCGCGGCGGTCGGCGGGTTCACCGTGGCGAGCGTCGCCGCCGGGGCCGCGCCGGCGCTGCCCGTCCTGGTCGCGGCGCGCGCCGCGCAGGGGGTCTTCGCCGGGGTGCTGTTCGCGCTGGTCCCGATGGTCGTGCTGGCGGCGGGACCGCCGGAACGCGCCGGCCGCGCGAGCGCGGCGGTCATGACGTTCGGGCCGCTCGGCGCGGTCAGCGGGCCGGTGCTCGGCGGCTGGATCGTGCAGGAGTGGGGCTGGCCGTGGATCTTCTACGTGAACGTCCCGGCCGGGCTGGGCGTGATCGCGGTCGCGCTGCGGGACCTTCCGGCGGGGGAGCGGCTGCGCCCGCCGGACCGGGGGCTGCTGGGTGAGACCGTCCTGCTGGGCGCGGCCACGGGCGCGCTGCTGACCGGGTTCTCGCTGGCGGCCGGGCGCGGGATCGGCTGGCTGGCGCTGACGGGGGTGGGCGTGCCGTTCGTGCTCGTCTGGCGGCGGACGGCGGCGGCGCGTCCGGTCCGGACGCTGCTGGCCTCGCGGCAGGTGGCGGGACCGGTCACGGCCGTGCTGCTGGCGGCGGCGACGTTGTCCCTCGTGGAGTTCCTCGCGCCGTACTACCTGCAACGCGTGCTCGGCGTCGCGGCGGGTGAGGCGGGGACGGCCGTCCTCGCGCTGCCGGTCGGGATCGTGCTGGGCGGACCGGTCGGCGGGGTGCTCGCCGACCGGTGGGGCGGCGGAGCGGCCGGACGCGTGCGGGCCGCGCTCTGCGGCTGCGTGCTCGCCGTCCTCGGGACGGCCCTCGCCGCGCCGCTCGGGACGGGCTGGGCCCCGGGCGAGCTGAGCTGGCGGCTCGCGGTGCTCGGGCTGGGCGTCGGGATCTCCAGCGGACCCGTGTTCACCCTGGTCATCACCGCCGCCCCGGCCGGGGCACAGGGCACGGCGGGCGCGGCGCAGAGCCTCGCCCGCCAGCTCGGCTTCGCCGTCGGGCCCGCGCTCGCGACCGCCGCGTGGTCGCTGTCCGGGCACCGCGTGGCGGGGATGCGCGCCGGGTTCGCCGTCGCCGCGCTGCTCGCCGTCCTCACGGTCGGGGCCGTCCTGTGGGGACGGCCCGGACGCGCGGACGGCGGGGCGGGCGGCGCGGCGGACGGCGGAGGTCAGAGGCGGGTGCTGACGAGGTCGGCGAAGGCGCGCAGCGCGGGGGACGGGTCGCCGCGCCGCCAGACCAGGCCGAGGACGGAGTCGGGCAGGCCGTCCACCGGGACGTAGGTGATGTCGGAGCGGGCGAACGACCGGCCGGTCGGGACGCAGAACATCAGGCCGCCGCGCCCGGCCGCGATGGTGATCAGCGCCTCCTGGAAGCTCGACACCGACGGGCCGCGCGGGATGGGGCGGCCCTCCGGCGTGGTCGTCGGGGACGTCAGCTCGCGCCAGTAGGCGGGGGCGTGCCCGGTGACGTCCAGCAGCGGGACGTCGGCGAGGTCCTCGGCGTGCAGCCGGCCCCGGCGCGCGGCCGGGTGGCGGGTGGAGAGCGCGACGGCCTGCTGCTCCTTGGCGAAGGACGGACCGACGACCAGGTCCGGCTCGGTGACCGGGAGCAGCGTGACGATCGCCTCCACCTCGCCCCGGCGGAGCGCGCCGAACGGGTCGGTCATCGGGACCTCGGCGAACGTGACGGCGAGGTCGGGATGGCGGGCCTCCAGCATCCCGGCGGCCTCCACGACGCCCTCGCGGGCCGCGCCCGTGAGGAACCCGACCCGCAGCTCGCCGGTGATGCCGCGCGCGGCGGTGCGCGCGTCGTCCAGGGCCGCGTGCAGGGCCTCGTAGGCCGGCCGCAGCTCGCGGAGCAGCCGCTCCCCGAGCGGCGTCGGCCGGACGCTGCGGCTCGTCCGGTCGAACAGCCGCCCGCCGACCTGCCGCTCCAGCGACCGGACGAGCTGGCTGACCCGGCCCTGCGAGAGCCCGAGCCGGTCGCCGGTCCGGCCGAAGTGCAGTTCCTCGCCGAGCACGAGCAGGCACTCCAGTTCGCGCAGCTCCACCCCGCCCCCTCCCGATCATTAGTCGAGTTAATCCAAGGATGCGGGGATCGCCGTTGTTCCGGAACCCGCCGGAACCGAGCCTGGAGGCATGATCGCCAAAGCTCCGCTGGTGGTGGCGACGGGCACCTTCACGATCGTCACCACCGAGATGCTCCCCGTCGGGCTGCTCTCCCCGATGGCCCGCGACCTGCACGTCGCCGAGGGGACGGCCGGGCTCGCGGTGACGCTCCCCGGCGTGGTCGCCGCCGGGTCCGCGCTCGCCGTCGCCCTCGGCGCGGGCCGGATCGACCGCCGCGTCCTGCTCTGCTCGCTCGCCGGGCTCGTCGCGGCGGCCAACGCCGTCTCGGCGGTCGCGCCGTCGCTCGCCGTGCTGCTCGCCGCCCGCGTCCTGGTCGGCGTCGCGATCGGCGGGTTCTGGGCGATCGCGGCCGGGATCGCGCCCCGGCTCGTCCCGGAGCGGCAGATCGGGACGGCCACCGCGACGATCTTCAGCGGGGTCGCGGTCGCGTCGGTCGTGGGCGTCCCGGCGGGCGCGTTCGTCGGGCAGGCCGCCGGATGGCGCGCCTCGTTCGGCGTCACCGCGCTGCTGGCGGTGGCCGTGCTCGTGCTGATGGCGGTGTCGCTGCCGCCGCTGCCCGCGACGGCGCCGTTCCGGCCGTCCGACCTGCCCCCGGTGCTGCGGCTGCCGACGATCCGGCTCGGGCTCGCGCTGACCGTGCTGATCGTCGTCGGGCACTTCGCCGCGTACACCTACGTCCGGCCGGTGCTGGAGGAACTGGGCGGGGTGCGGCCGTCGCTCATCGGGCCGATGCTGCTCGGCTACGGGCTGGCCGGGATCGCGGGCAACTTTCTCGCCGGACGCGCCGCCGGCCGCGACCCCCGCCGGACGCTGCTGGTCCTCGCGGTCGCGATCGCGCTGGTCACGGGCGTCCTCGCGGCGACGTCCGCGCCGCCGCTGCTGCCGCTGCTGGTGTGGGGCGTCGCGTACGGCGGGGTCTCGGTCTCGCTCCAGACGCTGCTGTTCTCCGACGGGAACGCGCCGCCGGAGGCCGCGTCCTCGCTGATGTCCACCTTCTTCAACGGCTCGATCGCGCTCGGCGCGCTGGTCGGGGGCCGGATCACGGACGGGCCCGGGCTCGTCCCGCTGCTCTGGACGGCCGCCGCCCTCACCCTGGCGGCGGCCCTCCTCGCCGCCGTCTCGACGGGCACCGCCCGGCGCGCCCGGCCCGCCGCCGAAACGCTCCCGGACGACGCCCTCCCCGACGAGACCCCCGCACGCTGAGCGCACGGGGGTCCCGCGCCCGGCTCCTGCCGGTTGCGCTCGTGCCGGTCCGGGCCGCGCTGATCCGGACGTCACCATCCGGATCAGCGCGTGCGGGCCGGCACGAGCAGGTCGGCGCGTGCGGGGGCCGCGCCGACGGGTCGCGTGTCGGGTCGGCGCGTCGGGTCAGGCGGAGAAGCCGCCGTCCACGCTGATCGCCGTGCCGGTGACGTACGCGCCGCCCGGGCCGGCCAGGTGGGCGACCATCGTGGCGATCTCGGCCGGCGCGGCGTACCGGTTGAGCGCGGTGAACGCGGCGAACGTCGGGGCGTTCTCACCGTCCGCCGGGTTCAGCTCGGTGTCGGTCGGACCCGGATTGACGATGTTGACGGTGATCCCGCGCGGACCGAGGTCGCGGGCGAGGCCCTTCGCCAGGCCGGTCAGCGCCGTCTTGCTCATCGAGTAGAGCGAGAGGCCGGGGAACGGCGCGCGCTCGGCGACGTTGCTGCCGATGAAGACGATCCGGCCGCCGTCGGTCATCCGCCGGGCGGCGGCCTGCGCCGCGAGGAACGGCGCGCGGACGTTCAGCGCGATGGTCCGCTCCAGCTCCTCGGCCCCGACCTGGTCGACCGGCGCGACGACGAACGCGGCGGCGTTGTTGACCAGGACGTCGAGGCGCCCGAACGTCCCGGACGTCTCGTCCACGGCGGCGACGACGGCCGCCGCGTCCGCTCCGTCCGCCTTGATCGCCAGCGCCCGGCGGCCCGCCGCCTTGATCTTCTCGACGACCTTCCCGGCCGCCTCGCCGTTGCTCCGGTAGGTGAACGCCACGTCGGCCCCGGCCTCGGCGAGCCGCACGGCGACGGCCGCCCCGATGCCCCGGCTGCCGCCCGTGACCAGCGCGACCTTGTTCTCGATCTCGTTGCTCATGGGTACGAGTCTGCGGTCCGGCGATCCCGGCCGCTGGCGCGAAAACGACGCCTCATCTCCGGTGACGCAGGTCACTGGAACGTCCCCCGCCCGCCGCTCCTCTTCCCCGCCGACACCACTTCTCGGGAGAGGCGCGAACCTTGGACGACGACCCTCGGCGGGGACGGGCGGTGGCCGGACGCGCCGTCGCCGCGCTGCCGGCCCTCGACGGCGTGCTCCACCTGTACTGGACGACCGGCCTCACCTGGCCCGCGCCCGACGACCGCTCGCTGTCGCTGGCCGTGTTGGGCGGGGAGGTCCCGTTCACGCCCCGCGTCCTGCTGCCGCTCGCCGCCCTGCTGCTCGGGACGTCGGCGGCCGTGGCGGTCTTCGCGCGCGGCTCGTCCGGACGCCGGACGCACCGGCTGTGCGGGCTGGTGGCGTTCGGCCTCGCGGTCGGACTGCTGGTGCGCGGGCTGGCGGGCGTCGTGTGGGCCTGCGGGGTCCTGGACGGCTCCGGCAGCACCTTCTACTGGCTCAACCTGCTGCTCTACACCCCGGTCTGCCTCGCCTTCGGGACGGCGGCGGCATGGCTCGTCGGCGTGCACCGCCACCTGGGACGGGCTGTCGCCCTGGCCCTGCCCCTGGTGCTGGTGGCAGCCGCCATGGTCGGCGCGTACGGGTGGCGGCCCGGTGAGCAGCGCGGATACCGGTCGCCGTTCCTGGCGTCCGTCCCGTCGCGGTACCTGGACACGCCGGTGGCGCGGTTCCACTACGTCCGGCAGGGGACGGGCGGGTCGCCGGTGGTGCTGCTGTCACCCGGCGCGGCATGGGTGTTCGCGTGGCGGGCGCAGCTCACGGCCCTGTCCCGGACGCATACCGTCTACGTCCTCGACCTGCCCGGACAGGGGTACACGACGGTCCGCGACCCGCACTTCACCTGGGACCTCGAGGGCATGACGGCCGCGGTCGACTCCTTCCTCACCGGCCTGCGGCTGCCGTCCGTCGCGCTCGCCGGGAACTCCTGGAGCGGCGGATGGGCCCTCGCCTACGCGCAGCGGCACCCGGACCGCGTCGGCAGGCTCGTCCTGCTCGCCCCGTCCGGCCTGCACGAACGCGACCCGATGGCCTGGGAGGCCATGAAGATGCCCGCGGTCGGGGAGCTGCTGACGAACCTCGCGGCCGGACGGGGCACCGTCGCGTCGTCCGTCCGGGGGCTGTTCGTCCACAAGGAGCGCGCGACCGGCGCCGTCATCGACGCGATGTGGGCTCCGGGCACGCGCGGGGCGAACCTGCGGTCGAACTACCGCCTGGAACGCGGCCTCGACTGGCGCGGGACCGAGCGTGCGCTGCCCTCGACCCGGCAGCCCGCCCTCGTCGTCTGGGGACGTCAGGACACCGTCCTCCCGGTGCGGCAGGCGCGGCGCTTCGGCGCGTTGCTCCCGCACGCCGACGTCCGCGTCCTGGAAGGCTGCGGGCATGCCCTCACGCTCGACTGCCCCGACGAGGTGTCCGGCCTGATGGAGACCTTCCTCCGATGACCGCCGCCCCAGGCCCCGGCCCGCGCAACGGCCCGCCCCTCGGCTCGCGCCCCGCGCGCGCCCCGAGTGATGGGCGTGATCCGCACGATCCGGGCGTCTCGCTGGCGAGGGCGGCGCTGGCGGGCGACACGCTCGCCATACAGGACCTGCTCGCCCACCTCGCCCCCTATGTCGCGCGCATCTGCGGCCCGATCGCGCTCGACGACGGTCCCGACGCGGCCCAGGAGGCCCTGGTGGCGGTGTTCCGGTCGCTGCGCACGCTGCGCGAACCGGCGGCCCTGTACGGCTGGACGCGCGCCATCGCTGTCCGGGAGGCCGTCCGGGTCGCCCGCCGCGCCGCCCGCGCGCGGCCCGCGGAACTCGCCGACCTGCCCGCCCCGGACGACCCGGAGCTGGCCGCGGACATCCGCGACGTCCTCACCCGGCTGTCGCCGGAACACCGCGCCGTGCTCGTCCTGCGCGACCTGGAGGGCCTGGACGAGCGGGCCGCGTCCCGCCTGCTGGACATCCCCGCGGGCACCGTCAAGTCCCGGCTGCACCGAGCCCGGGAGAGTTTCCGGAAGGCGTGGTCCGCATGAGCGGCGACAACGGCTGGCCGACCGCGGAGCTGGACGACGTCCGGCGGCTGCGGGTGATGGCGGCGTCCATCCTGGGCGCGCGCGTGGACGAACGCGTCCTGCCCCGGACGCTGGACGAGGTGTGGGCGGTGATGGGCGACCTCGAAGGCGGCTTCGGCCGGTTCCAGCCGGACATGCGCGACGTCCGCGTCGTCCGGGCCGGGCAGGGCCGGGTCGTCGCGCTCGCCCGCAGCCGGTTCGGGATGCGCGCCCGCCTCGAGGGGACGCTCCGGCCGGGGTGGTGCTGGCTGCAGAGCCGCTTCCTGATCATCGGGATGGCCGCCGCGCCCGAACCCGGCGGCGGCACCCGCGTGGCCGTCACGGGCGGCGTCCGCGTCCCGGTGCGCGCCGCGATCGTCCCGCTCGGCGTCCGCCGCGAACTCGACCGGACCCTGACCCGCCTGGAGTCCCTGCTCTGACCGCCCGCCCGCGCCCGCCTCCGGACGGCCCGCGGCCCGTCCGGCGGGCGGGCCGGGGCCGGAGGTCAGGACGGGATGTAGGGCGGGGCGACGCCCCAGCCCCAGTGCGGCATCGGGGCTTCCAGCGGAGGCGTCGCGTCCGGCTGGGAGTTGGTGTGCGCGATGCGGGTGCCCCACTCGATGTAGCTCGCGAACGCGGCGCGGAACTCCGGGTCGTCCGGCAGGCCGACGTCGTCCGCGGCGTCCATCAGGAGGTTCACCCAGCGGCGCCGCTGCGGCTCGCTGATCGCCTTGCCGAGGTGCTGCCGGACCATGTGGTGGTAGCCGCCGCGCTCGGCGCTGTAGCGCTCCGGGCCGCCGAAGACCTCGGCGAGCCACATCGCCACGTACCTCGGGTGGTCCTTGTCCATGTGCGCGAACAGCGGGCCGATCAGGTCGTCCTTGAGGACGTGCCCGTAGAACACCTCGGTGAGCCGCTGGAACGCCTCCTCGCCGCCCGCCCACTCGTACATGGTCGGGACGCTGCCGCCGAGGCCGCGCACGGCCGTCCACTCGTAGTGCCGCATCTCCTCGATGCGGTCCACGTACGGCCGGATCTCGGCGAAGAACGCGGCGAAGTGCTCGCCGGAGCGGAACTCCTGGAGGTGGGCGGCGGCGGACGTCCAGGTGATGCGCAGGACGTACCACTCGGGCTCGTCCACGCAGCGGCTCAGCTCGTAGTCGACGCACTGGGGGGCGGCGGCGAGGGACGCGGCGGCGCCGGCGTAGGCGGCCTCGAACCCGTCCGCGTCCGCGCCGGCGATCCGGTAGCGGATGTACTCGACGATCATGGCGCTCACTCTCCCAGGTGACCCCTGCCATGTAATCAAGTAATCATCGCCGGGTTCTGGCCGGATTCGGCCACCGGGCGCGTGCGCCGAGGGTTTGACGGGCTGCGAACCCTGGGAGGCCGGATGCGGCCTCCCAGGGCATTCGCACAGGTCAGCTAGTACGTGAGCGCCGCGCCCAGGCGATCCCGCCGCCGATCGCCGCGAGGACCACCACGCCGAGCCCGATCCACAGCCAGCCCGCGCTTCCCCCGCCCGACGACGGCTCCGCCGAAGCCGAGGGAGAGGCCGAGGGCTGCGCCGGATTCGCGGAGGCGGACGCGGAGGCGGACGCGGAGGCGGAGGCGGGCGCGGACGACGGCGACGCGGCGGGCGAGCCGACCACGGTGAAGGTGAACTCGCCCGTGACCGGATGGCCGTCCGCCGACACGGCCCGCCAGCCGACCGTGTAGACGCCTGCGGGCAGCGGTCCCTTGACGTCCTCGGTGACGACGTTGTCCACGGCGCGCGCGGTGTTCGCCTCGTGCCGTCCGCCGGACGCGTCCGTGAGGACGACCTTCGGGTAGCCGACCGGCTCCGAGTAGGTGAGCATGATCTTCGACGGAGAAGCGATCTTCGCGCCCGCCGCCGGGTCCGACTTCTTCAGCGCCGTGTGCGCCGACGCCGGAACCGCCGGGACGCCCAGCACCGCCACGGCCACCGCCGCGCCCACGCCCGCCGCGAGCACCCGCGCCCGTCCGTTCCGCGCCTTCACGCCCTGCCTCATCACTGCCGCCCCCTCCATGTCGTTCTGCGTTCCCGCATTGTTCGGCGTCGCCGCGCCGTTCGGCCTTGTGACCTGCGGTTCCTTCTCCTGCGCGGTCATGGGCGTCCCTTCGCGCGGCGAGCGCGGGCCAGGCCGAGCGCGCCGACGACGAGGCCGATGACGCCGACCGCGATGCCGGCTCCGCCGAGCACCCGCGCCGTCTCGTCGTCGGGGTCCACGGACGCGGTGGCGACCGGTCCGCCGCCTGCCTCGGTCACCTCGGCCGTCGCCTTCGGCGTCAGAATCAGGACGGGCGCGGGGTGTTCGGGCTCGTCCGCGCCGTGGCCCTGGTCCTGGTCCCACTTCACGACGCTCTTGTCGGAGTAGGTCTGCTCGGCCTTGAACACCAGCCGGTCGGCGTCGTCGGGAAGCGGCCCCAGCGAGACGTCGAACTCCTGGAACTGGCCGGGGTCGATGCGCCCGCCCGACCAGGTGAGGCTGGAGACGGCCTCGGTCAGGACGCCGCCCTCGGTCTTCACCGGGGTGGCCAGCTTCGACTTGGCGACCTTCACCGTCCAGCCGGGGACGGGCCGGACGGACACGAACGCGATCGGGTGGTCGGCGGGCAGGTCGACGCGGACCTGCGTCGTCCCGGCGTCGGGCTTCTCGTTCGGGACGCGGAACGAGACCTTGGTGAAGCCGCCCTTCTCGGCGGTCCCGGGGTTGACGGTGACGTGCGCGGACGCGGCCGTGGCGGACCAGGCCAGCGCGCCGCCGGCCAGCGCCGCCACGGCGGCGGCCCGCCGCGCGCGGACATAAGTGGACATGGGAGGACTCCGTTCGAGCATGAGGGAACCGGGCGGGACCGTGACCCGCCCGGTGGTGACGCGTGAACCGCGCGCGAGTACCGAGGCCGCGTGCTGAGGCGGGCTGTCGCGTGCCGCGCGCGTGATGGTCGGCGGCCGGCCGGACGTCCCGGGGGAGGGACGGCTCAGGCGGTCGCGGACATGCGTGAACGGAGAAAGGGCGGCCCTCGCCGGACGACCTGGTGCCGCAGCGCCCGCCGGAGCGCGGCGGCGGGGACGGACGGCGCGGCCGGGACGGGCGCGGGCGGCGC
>NZ_QURH01000199.1 GCF_003428695.1 Actinomadura logoneensis | reverse complement strand
GTCCACGGCGCGGCGCCGGCCGGCCGGATCGGGGTCCGGGCTCACCGCCGCGCCGCGGACGCGCTGCCGGGCCCGGCTCGCGAGCTTCTTGGCGGCGACGGGCGTGCGGTCCACGAGCGGGGCGATCTGCTGGAACGGCAGGCCGAACATGTCGTGCAGGACGAACGCCAGCCGTTCCGCCGGGGACAGGGACTCCAGGACGACCAGCAGCGCCAGCCCGACCGAGTCGGCCAGCAGCGCCCGCTGCTCGGGGTCGGTGGCGTCCTCGCGGATGATCACCGGGTCCGGCAGGTGGTCCTCCAGCGGCTGCTCGCCGCGGGATCTGCGAGTCCGGAGCATGTCCAGGCACACCCGGGCGACCACGGTGGTCAACCAGCCCGCGAGGTTGTCGATCGCGTCGGCGGGTGAGCGCGCCAACCGCAGCCATGCCTCCTGGACCGCGTCGTCGGCCTCGGTCAGGGAGCCGAGCATCCGGTAGGCGACCGCCTTCAGGTGCGGGCGGTGGTGCTCGAAGCGGACGGCCAGCAGGTCCTCGGGTGTCACGGTCGCGGGTTCCTTCCTCGATCGGCGTCACCGCACTGACGGACCGGCCCCGCCGAAGGTGACGGCCGACGGCGGTCACCTTCGGCGCGCCGGATCCGTCATGGCGGCGACCATCCACACGAGAGGTTGCTGATCACTATGAGGACGGATGTCCGTGGAACGGTCGCGGACGGTTTCGAGGAGGTCCGGCGGCAGTTCGCCGCCGAGGTCGCGGACCAGGCGGAGAAGGAGCAGGCGGCAAAGGGGCAGGGCGCGCCGGGTGCGCAGCTCGCCGTCTACCGGCACGGTCGGCTGGTGGTCGACCTGTGGGCGGGGGACGAGGCCGCCGGGGACACGCTGACCGGCGTCTACTCGTCCACCAAGGGGGCCGCGACGGTGGTGGCGGCCCTGCTGGTGCAGGAAGGCGTCCTGCAGCTCGACCGGGCGGTGGCGCGGTACTGGCCAGAGTTCGCCGCCGCGGGCAAGGGCGCGATCACGTTGCGGGAGGTGCTCGCTCACCGGTCCGGGGTCATCGGGGTGGACGGCGGGCTGACGTCCGTCGAGCTCGCCGACGACGCGGTGATCGCGCGCCGTCTGGCCGCGCAACGGCCGTACTGGCGGCCCGGCACCGCCTACGGCTACGGCGGGTTCGTCACCTTCGCCATGGTGGGCGAGGTGATCCGGCGTGTCACCGGGCAGTCGCTGCAGCAGGTGTACGAGGAACGCGTCCGCGTCCCCTACGGGCTCGATCTGTACCTGGGCCTTCCGGAGACGGAGGAGGACCGGTTCCGTCCGGTGCGGTGGTGGCACGCCACGCCCGAGGAGGAGGCGGGTTTCTGGGCGAACGTGCCCGGCCCGCACAGCTTTACCGGGATCGGCTACGGCCTCAACAGCACGCCGCCGCTGGACCAAGTGGCCTTCGCCAACACCCGCCGGGTGCGCGCTCTCGGGCAGGCGTCGGCGGGCGGGGTGGGCAGCGCCCGTGGCCTGGCCGGTCTGTACGCGGCGGCCGTCTGGGGGCTCGGCGGACGGCCGCCGCTGCTCACGCCCGACACCGTCGGAGAGTTCGCCCAGCTGCACTCCACCGGCGGCGACCTGGTTCGCGGTGAACGCAGCGACTTCGCGCTGGGGTTCGAGGCCAAGGGCCCGCGCTACCCGTTCCTGGGCGCGAACGCCTTCGGGCACGGCGGCTCGGCGGGCTCCGAGGCGTTCGCCGATCCGCACAGCGGCATCGCCTTCGGCTACACCCGCCGCCGCTTCGGTTTCGGCTGGTCCTACCCGGAACACGACCGGCTCGCCGCAGCCGTCCACCGCGCCGCCACCGACGCCTGAGCGCCGTGCCGTGACCTCACCGAACGCGAGATCGCGTAGCCGGTCACCTTCGTCCGATGCCGTCCGTCAGTGCAGTGAAGAACCGATGAACACCGAAGGGAACCTCACCATGACCACATCCGCCGACGAGCTTCGGTCGCGTCTGCCCGACCCCACCGGACTCGTCCCCGAACTGACGGAGATCGGCCCGGCGCTCTTCCGGGCCACCGGGAACGGGTCGCTGCCGCAGCCCACCATCAGTCTGGTGCAACTGCGCGCGGGCCAGATCGTCGGCAGCACCTACCTGACCGTTCTGCACAGCGGAAACCTGCGCAGGGCCGGCGAGAGCGAGGAGCGCATCACCGCCGTCGCGTCCTGGCGGGACGCCCCCTACTTCACCGACGCCGAACGGGTCGCGTTGGCACTGGTGGACGCCGTCCTGATCGCGAACCCGAACGGAGAGCGCGTCCCGGACGAGCTGTACGCCGAGGCGCGCCGGCACTACGACGAGCAGGCCCTCGCCACGCTGGCCATGGCGATCGGGCAGGTCTGCTTCTTCATCCCGCTGGCCCTCATCGGCAAGCCCGTCCCCGGGGCGGCGCCCGCCGAGCAGTGGAGGAAATGACCCATGCACGCGCGAATGACCAATCCCGCCTACCTGGTGCCTGAGGCCGGCCGGGCGATCCAGTCCCTCATGCAGGCCATGGCCAAGGACATGGCGGACGGCGTCGTCCCCGCGTCCACGCTGATGCTGGCCGCCATGCGCGGCAGCCAGATCAACGGGGGCAGCGCCTGCCTGTACGCCGACGCGGCCGAGGCCAGGAAGGCCGGAGTCACCGACGACCAGATGAACGCGGTCGCGGCCTGGCGGCAGTCGCCGTTCTTCACCGACGCGGAGCGGGCCGCCCTGGCGCTGGCCGAGGCGGCCACGCGCATGAACGACCGGTCGGACGCCGCCATCCCGGACGCGGTCTGGGACGGCCTCGTCGAACACTACGACGAGCGGCAGCGCGCGACACTGATCCTCTGGACCGCCACCAGCAACCTGTTCAACACGATCAACAACATCATCAACGACCCGGCCGGAACCACCTGGAACTAACCGCAGTGGGCAGCGTCGGCGGTGCGGGTGGCGTGGGGCCGCCTGTACCGCCGACGCTCCGGTGCCAGTGTGATCACGTCCGTGGATACTGGCCCGATGGTGAGCGTTCTGATGCGGAGGCCCGGCGTCCGGCGGCCGGTCCGATGACGAGTCTGCGGATGCGGATGGCCGCGGCCTTCGCCGCCGTCGCGCTGCTGGCGTCGGTCCTCGCGTCCGGGGTCGGGTACGTGCTGGTGCGCGACGCGATGCTGGAACGGACCCAGGACGCCGTGGTGGCGCAGGTGCGGCAGACCGTCGCGCGCCTGGTGCCCGCCCGGGTGCCGACCGACGCGGGCCGGACGCTGTCCGACACCCTGCGGAACGCGCTGAGCACCACCGACGGACGCCAGCGCGCCTACGTGGAGACGCTGCCGCTCGACCGTCCGGTGCCGCCGCCTCCGCCGGGCCGCCTGCACGTCCCGGTCTCCGCCGCGTTCGCCGCGCGGGCCACCCGGGCCATGGTCGTCCAGCGGGTCCGGCACCGCGGACGCGCCTACCTGCTGGTCGGGACGTTCACGTCCGGATACGTCACCTCGGCGACCGACCCGCAGCGCACCACCCCGCCGATCGTGCTGGTCAGCGTCAGCCTGGACCGGGAGACCGCCGACCTCCGCTCGTTCACCCGCGCGATGGCCACCGCGGACGCCGCCGCGCTGCTGTTCGGCCTCGCGCTCGCGCTGGTGGCCGCGCGCGGCGTCCTGCGGCCGGTGCGGCGCCTCGGCACGGGGGCGCGTGCGCTGGCGGCGGGCGAACTGGCGACGCGGGTGGAGGTCCGCGGCCGGGACGAGCTGGCCGACCTCGCCCGGACGTTCAACCAGGCGGCGGACGCCCTGGAGACCACGGTGAGCGAGCTGCGCGTGATGGAGGCGGGGGCGCGGCGCTTCGTCGCGGACGTCTCGCACGAACTGCGCACTCCGCTCACGTCCATGACCGCGCTCACCGACGTGCTGGAGGAGGACCCGGACGGAACGGCGGCGCGGCTGATGGCGGCCGAGACGCGACGGCTCGGCGTGCTGGTGGAACACCTCATCGAGATCAGCCGGTTCGACGCGGGCGCGGCGGCGCTCGTCCTGGACGACGTGGTCGTGGCCGCCGCCGTGGCGGCCACCCTTCAGGCGCGGGGCTGGTCCGGCAGGGTCGCGGTGGAGGTTCCGGACGACCTGGTGGCGCGGCTGGACCCGCGCCGCTTCGACGTGGTCGTGGCCAACCTGGTCGGCAACGCGTTCCGGCACGGACGGCCGCCGGTGCGGCTGGAGGTCCGTCGGGCGGAGCGCGAGGACGTGCCCGGATTCGAGCTGGTGGTCGCCGACGCGGGGCCGGGCATCCCCGCCGAGATGCTGCCGGTGGTCTTCGATCGGTTCGTCAAGGCCGACGCGGCCCGCACGCGCAGCGAGGGGAGCGGGCTCGGCCTGGCGATCGCGCGCGAGAACGCGCTGCTCCACGGCGGCACGCTGGAGGCGTCCGCGGGAACCGAGGGAGGCGCGGTGTTCACGCTCTGGCTGCCCTTGGCGGGTGCCCGATGAGGCGGCGTGCCGTCGCGGCGCTCGTCGCGGTCCTGGCCCTCGCGTCCGCGTGCGGCGTCCCCGCGACCGGGATCACCGAGGTGGGGCCGCTCCCCCGCGCGGAGGGTCCGGCGGTCAACAACACGGTGTACTTCCTCAAGGGCGGCAAGCTCATGCCGGTGGTGCGCCCCGGGCTTCCCGGCGCTCCGCTGATGCCGCTGCGGCAGCTCGGCCACGGCGTCACCGACAACGAGCGCAGGATGGGGTTCACCAGCACGCTTCCGGGCGTGGGCATCGTCACCGGGCTGCCCGATCCGTCCGTCCACGACGTCGGGCCCGCCGGGGCCCAGACCCAGACGACTCCGGAGATCGGTGAGTCCGACAAGGTCACGGTCGCCTTGGAGACGACGATCCCGCCCGCCCAGTGGCCGCGGGTGTGGCAGGCGCAGATCGCCTGCACGGCCGAGGCGATCCCCGGGGTCGAGAAGGTGGAGCTGAACATCTTCGACGGCCGTCCCGGCCGCGAGGTCCGGTGCGCCGACTACCGCGACCTGCTCGGCACGTCCGTCCGGAACTGACGTCCTCGCGCAGCGGCGTCCGAGCAGGTCGCGGAGTCGGTTCAGCGTCCGAGGTCGCGGCGGTCGAAGCGCCACGCCCCGACCGCCAGCAGGACGGCCGTCGCGGCGGCCATCGTCAGGATCGGGAGCGGCTGGAACCCCTCGGTCAGCGGGTGGGTGCCGATGTAGTAGTGGAACGGCGTGGCGTAGCGCAGCCCGTCCGCGCCGATCTGCGGGGCGAAGCCGTTGAGGGCGTAGGACGCCACGCCGATGGCGGCGGTGACGCCGAAGACCGTGGCGCGCGGCCGGCCGGTCGCTGCGCCCAGCGCGGTGCCCAACGCTCCGAACAGCAGCATCAGCAGGGCCAGGTGGACGGCCTGGGCCGCGAACCCCGTGACGCTGACGGCGCCCAGGTGGGCGCCGGACCGGACGGCCAGCATCGCCAGCAGGACGGCGGCGGCGATGGCCACGCCGCCGGCCGCCAGGGCGGCGTAGCGCTGCAGCAGCAGGCGCGTGCGGCTGACCGGGTGGGCGAGCACCAGGTCGAGGTAGCCGCTGTCCTCGTCCGCGGAGATCATGCGGGCGCCGGTGGCCGCGCCGTAGAACGTGGCCAGCAGCGGGACGAGCAGGCCGAACACCGCGCCCTGCAAGTATCCGGCCGCGTCGGCGGTGTCACTGAGGCCGAACCCGCGCAACGCGTCGGGGATCTTGGCGGCGGTGTTCGCGCTGACCTGCGGGTAGTAGGCGGCGTACAGCATCGCGAGCGCGGCCGTGGCCAGTGCCCAGACGGTGAAGATCCGGCGGTTGTCGTGCAGGGTCTTGGTGAAGACCGAACGGGTGAAGGCGTGGGCTGAGAGCGGGACGGCGTTCCCGGTGCTGGTCATGGGGGCTCCTTCAGGGGGGAGACGGGCGGGTCAGGCGGCGGCGTAGTAGCTCTGGAAGAGCTCTTCGAGATCCTGGGTGTCGGCGCGCAGGCCGATGACGGTGTGCCGGGCGGCGGCCTTGAGCAGGGCGTCGGGCGCGCCGTCCACGTGGCAGGTCAGGGTCGTGCCGTCGAGGCGCAGGCCGGTGACGCCGGGCAGGGCCGCGAACTCGGCCTCGGGAACGGGTGCGGCGAAGTCGATCCGGACCTCGAGCAGGGAGCGGGCGCGGAGCGCCGCGACGGTGTCGGCGGCGACGAGGCGGCCCTCGCGGATGATCGCGACCCGGTCGGCCACGGCCTCGACCTCGCTCATGATGTGGCTCGACATGAACACCGTCTGCCCCGCGGTCCTGGCCTCGGCGACCATGTCGAGGAAGGTCTGCTGCACCAGGGGGTCGAGACCGGAGGTCGGCTCGTCCAGGATCAGCAGGTCGGGGCGGTGCATGAACGCCTGGACGAGCCCGACCTTCTGCCGGTTGCCCTTGGAGAGGCTGCGGATCCGCGCGGACGGGTCGAGCCCCAGCCGCTCGGCCAGCTCGCCGATCCGCGCGGCGGGGACGCCGCCGCGCAGCGCGGCCAGGAACGCCAGGCACTCGCCGGCGCTCTGGCGGCCGTCGGCGACGAAGTCCCCGGCGAGGTAGCCGACGCGGCGGTGCAGCTCGACCGCGTCGCGCCGCGGGTCCAGGCCCAGCACCCGGACGGTCCCGGAGGTCGGGCGGATCAGGTCGAGCAGCAGCCTGATGGTCGTGGACTTGCCGGCGCCGTTCGGCCCCAGGTAGCCGAACACCTCCCCGGCCCGGACGCTGAGCGTCAGTCCGTCCAGGCCACGCCGGGCGGCGCGTCCGCGGGAGTAGGTCTTGGTGAGCTCGGTCAGCTCGATCGCCGTGGTCATGTCATGAACATATCGGAAGCTTCAGAGATTTTTGAAGACTCAGAGCTGTTAAACTTCCACCACGCGATCGGCAGGAGGGACGACCTTGGCAGACACCACCCGGCAGCCGGATGGCCGGACGGACGCGCGATCGGACGCGCGATCGGGCGGGCGTGACGGCGGCACCGGCGAGGCGGCCGAGCGGCTGGCGTTGACGCTGGCCCAGGGCGGGATGCAGAAGGCCACCGCGCGTGTGCTCGCGGCGCTGCTGTTCGCCGACGTGGACGCCGTCACCGCCCCCGATCTCGCCGAATGGCTCGGGATCAGCTCCGGGAGCGTGTCCGGCGCGATCAAGATGTTGTCCACCGTGGGGCTGATCGAACGCGTCCCCGCCCCCGGCAGCCGCCGCGAGCACTACCGCATCAGACCCGGCTGCTGGGCGACGCTGATGACCGGCCAGAACGCCACCCTGCAGGCCATGCTTCAGGCCGCCGAGGAGGGCATCGCCGCGACCGGCCCCGACACCCCGGCCGCCGTCCGGCTGGAGGAGATGCGCGACTTCTACGGCTTCATGCTCCAGGAGCTGCCCGCCCTGGTCGAGCGCTGGCAGAGCCGGCGCGGCTGAGGGGCGACCGGCGCGGCTGACCCTCGCGGATGGGCGGCGCCCCGCCCTGAGACGCCACATGGCCGGTGGGGGCCGCGGCCCTTGGGGGTGTCGTCACGGGATGAGCAGGGTCTTGATCGCGCGGCGTTCGTCCATGGCCCGGTAGCCCTCGGCGGCGTCCTCCAGTGGCAGGGTGAGGTCGAAGACCTTGCCGGGGTCGATCCGCCGGTCCCAGATCAGGTCCACCAGCTCCGGTAGGAAGCGCCGCACCGGGGCGGGGCCGCCGTGGAGGTGCACCCCGGAGAAGAACAGCTCGTCGCCGGGGATCGCCACGCCGTGCGCCACGCCCACGTATCCGACGTGCCCGCCCGGCCTTGTGGAGCGGATGGCCTGCATCATCGACTCCTGCGTGCCCACGGCCTCGATGACGCTGTGCGCCCCCAGCCCGCCGGTCATCTCCTTGAGCAGGGCGACGCCCTCGTCGCCCCGCTCCACGATCACGTCGGTGGCGCCGTACTCGGCGGCGAGCTTCTGCCGGTCGGCGTGGCGACTGAAGATCACGATCCGCTCCGCGCCCAGCCGCCTGGCGGCCAGCACGCCGAGCAGGCCGACCGCGCCGTCGCCGACGACCGCGACCGTCTTGCCCGGGCCGACCTCGGCGGCGACCGCGCCGAACCAACCCGTCCCCAACACATCGGACGCCGCCAGCAGGGACGGCACGATGTCCGCGTCCGGCATGCCCGGGGTGGCCACCAGGGTGCCGTCGGCCAGCGGGATCCTGGCGTACTGCGCCTGCGTTCCGATCGCCCCGAGCGGCTGGGCGTTCACGCAGCGGGACTGGTAACCGGCCCGGCAGATCTCGCAGGTGTCGTCCGAGGCGAAGAACGAGCCGACCACGAAGTCGCCGGGCTTCACCCTGGTCACCTGGCCGCCGACCTGCTCGACCACGCCGACGTACTCGTGGCCCATCGGGGCCGGGCCGGTCGACTTCTGGACGCCCCGGTACGGCCAGAGGTCCGACCCGCACACGCACGCGGCGGTCACCTTGATGATCGCGTCGGTCGGCTCGACGATCCGCGGGTCCTCGCGGTCCACCACCCCCACGTCGCCGGGACCGTTCAGCACTACTCCACGCATGAAGAATCTCCTCTTTCAACCATCGGCGGGGGTGCACGCCAGGTGGCCCCGGGCGCGTGATCCCCCGTGCCCGCCGGTCGCACTACCCCTACAAACTGCCCAAATGCATCAAGAGGAGACATCTCGGGGCGGGGTGGACGCGCCTACGGCTCCTGCCCGGCGACCGACACCACGAGATCCAGGTCGCGCATGACCTCGGAGAAGGCCACCGGTGGCACGTCCGCCAGCGGGACCGGCGTGCCCCCGACGCTCCCGGACCCCGTCGGGCAGCCGTAGCGGCCTCCGTCCCGGCGCCCGCCCGCCAGGAAGCGGACCTCACCGACCACGACCTCCCCCATGCCGAAGTAGCCGTGGAAGTCGCAGCGCAGCGCCGCGATCAGCCCGTCCCCGACGACGCGGGTCGCCTGGTGCGCGTCGTACTCGCCGTGCGTGAACCAACCGCGTTCCGCCAGCAGCCGGCCCGCGACCTTGCCGTCCACCGTCCGCCCCGCGAAACGCCGCGACACCTCCCCTGCCTCGCACTCCGGCGGCGTGAGGACGTACACCTCGCGGAACACCTGCTTGACCGGCTGCGGGTGGCCGCGCCGCTCGAACTCCGCCTGCCAGTGCGCGAGCAGTCCGCGTTCCCGCAGCTCGACGGGGTGGACGGCGGTGACGGGCCCGGACGTGTCGATCTGGTCGAGCCGGCCGATCGTCCCCGCCCGGTCGCGCCAGACCAGCAGGGGCAGCATCGCCGCACCGGCGGGCAGGGACAGCAGACGGGACAGCTCGTCCGGCTGCAGCGTCGCGGACACCGAGACCATCTGCTCGATCATCCCGGTCCGCATCCTGCGTGCCTGGTCCTGGAGTCGCTTCTGGTGTTCCCGCAGCTCCTGGTAGCGCGGGTCCTGCCGGACGGCGGCCGGCACCGACTTCAACGCCCTGCCCGCCCTGGCGACCGTGAGCGTCGGATCGGCGCCGTCGAACCGCAGCTCGACCCGGTAGTCGCCGATCTCTGCTTCGGTGGGCGTCTCGTTCCCGAGGCGTGCCTCGCAGTCCCATTCCAGGCGGCTCGCGTCCGCGAATTCGGTCACCTGCGCCAGGTGGTCGAGGGCGACCGAGACGGCGGCGGCGTGGCTGTGCCTGCGGTTGGGGCCGAGCTTGGGGCCCCTCTTGGCGATCTCGCGGAGCGCGAGGTAGCGGTCCAGGACCGTCTCGTCCGCGGCGAGGGGCAGCATGCCGAACGCGGCGATGCCCTGCAGCGCGTTGCGCTTGACCCGCTTCAGGACGGCGGCGCGGTTCCAGCCCATGGCCGCCGACACCAGCTCGTTGGGGACGAGCTCCAGCAGCCGCCGGGCGGCGTCCGGCCCGGCCTCCGCCACTGCGGCCAGGAGCGCGGCCCGGTCCTGGCGGACGGTCTCGTCGGCGGGCATCGCCTGGATCAGCCGCAGCAGCGGCGCGGTCCGCTCCAGCCCGAACATCGGCAGGAACGCCTCGGCGTCACCGGCGCTCAACCGCCATCCGAACACGCGGCGGCGCTCGTCCGCCGGGCGTCCGCGCAGGTGGTCGAGCAGGGTGGCGCGTTCGGGGCCGGTCAGCTCGGCGACGCCGAGGTGGTCGGCGACCTCGGGGGCGCCGTGCCAGGTGAGGGCCGCCCGGACGAACCGCAGGCCGCGCGGGGCCGGCACCTGGGGAAGGCGGTCGCGGTCGGCCGGCGGCGAGGCGGAGACGAGCCTCCAGGTCAGCTCGTCCAGGTGGTCGCGCAGCGCGTCCGCGCAGCCCAGGGGCGGATCGCCGTGGGTGGCGCGGCCGAGCCAGGGGTCGTCGGTGAAGGCCCGTTCGACCACGGCCGCGTCCAGGTCGCCGGCCCGGTGCAGCGCGTCGAGTATGCGCGCGACGACCGTCCGCTGTGTGAAGCCCAGCGGCGTGAGGACGAGCAGCCGCAGCAGGCGCGTGTCGGCGGCGGCGATGGCCCGCTCCGCCACGTCGTCCAGCAGCAGCCGGTGCCGGACGTCGCATCCGAGACACGCGGCGAGGAGGGCTTTCCGGTGGGCCGAGGGCCACGGCGCGGCCAGCACCTCGGAGACGTCGTCCGGGTCGGTGACCGGGAAGGCGGCGTCGTAGAGCGCGTCGAGGTCGGCGACGATGTCGCCGAGGTGCGGCTCCAGGTTGCCGTACACCCGGTCGTCGCCGTCCTCGATCTGGAGCCGGAGCCGCTCCGCGAGGGCCCGCAGGGCCGCGAGATCGCCCGCGTCCGCCGCCGCGCGCGCCTCGTCGGCCAGCCGCCGCAGCGTGGCGCGCTGTTCGCCGACGAACTCGACGTACTCGTCCGGGACGGGACGTTCGATCACCCGCGGCCTCCCAGCAGCGCCACCGACCGCGGGCACAGGACCGGCGCACGGGGCGCGCTCGTGACCTGTCCGTCCCGGTCGGCGGCCCGCGCGCGGATCTCGACGTCGATCATGGCCGTCACCCTAGGCCGTCCCACGGACAAACCCGGCTCCGGCCGTACGCGCCTTCCAGCCTCGCGGAGACGGTCGCTTCTAGGTGGTGGCAGGGCGCGTCGCGGCGGTGTCGTGCCGGTGGCGCGGGCCGAGTGCGCGGAGCATGTCCAGCGCGTCGGCACCCCCGGGCGGCGGTGTGAAGACCCGGAGCCGCTGGTCCGTCGCGGGCATCGCCAGCACCTCGCAGTCGAACTCGATCGGCCCCAGCTCGGGATGCGTGAGCCGGTACGGATGTGATCGGCGGACGGCGACCTCGTGCCGCTCCCACAGCGCGGTGAACTCCGGGCCGGCCGCGCTGAGCCGCGCGACGAGCTCCCGGGACGCCTCGTCGTTGCCCCGGCGGGCCACCGCCGCGCGCAGGTCCGCGACCAGTTGCCGGGCGACCTCCGCGTGCTCCTCGGCGGCGAAGTGGCCGCGCACGTCCGGCTCGGTGAACCAGCGCAGCACGATGTTGCGGTCCTCGCGCGCCACCGAGCACACGCATCCGAACAGCGCCTGCGCCATGTCGTTCTGCGCCAGCAGGTCGCCCAGGTCGCTCAGCACCTGCACCGGGACGCCGTCCAGCCGGTCCAGCAGGTACAGAAGGCTCGGCCGGAGGTACTCCCCCGCCCGCGCGCCCTCCGGCGGACGGTGCCCGGCGAGCAGGTACAGGTGGTCCCGCTCGTCCAGGGTCAGCCGCAGCGCCCGCGTCAGGGCGGCGAGCATCTGCGTGGACGGCTGCGGGCTGCGGGCCTGCTCCAGCCGCATGTAGTAGTCGGCCGACATCCCGGCGAGCGCCGCGACCTCCTCCCGCCGCAGGCCGGGCGTGCGCCGCCTCGGCCCCTCGACCAGCCCGACGTCCCGCGGCGAGAGCCGGGCCCGGGAGCGGCGGAGGAAATCGGCGAGGTCGTCGCGGTGCATCCCCATGCGGGCAGTGATACCACCCGCGTCCTCGGACCGCCGATCCTAGGGAGGACGCTCCGCTTCTCGCCCGGCGCGGACGACCGCATAGTCGGTGCATCGACGAGGGAAGAGCGGTGGTCACGCGATGAAGGCTGTGCGGTTCCACGAGTACGGCGGGCTCGACGTCCTGCGGGTGGAAGAGGTGGAGCGTCCCGTCCCCGGCCCGGGCCAGGTGCTCGTCCAGGTCCGCGCGGCCGGGATCCAGCCCGGCGAGGTGATGATCCGGCAGGGCGCGCGGCACGGGCGCTGGCCTGCGACATTCCCGTCCGGGCAGGGCAGCGACCTGGCCGGTGTGGTGGTGGCGACCGGGCCGCAGGCGCGCGGCTTCGCGGTGGGCGACGAGGTCCTGGGCTTCGTCCATACGCGCGCCAGCCACGCGGAGTTCGTGGTGGTGGACGACGTGAACCTGACCGTGCGTCCGGAGAACCTGCCCTGGGACGTCGCCGGATCCCTGTACGTCGCGGGGACGACCGCGTACGCCACCGTGTTCGCGGTCGATCCCGGCCCGTCCGACACGGTGGTCGTCTCCGGCGCGGCGGGCGGCGTCGGCTCCCTCGCCGTCCAGCTCGCACGGCGGCGGGGCGCCACGGTGATCGGGCTGGCGAGCGAACGCAACCACGCCTGGCTGAGGCGGCACGGCGTCGTCCCGGTCGAGTACGGGACGGGGGTGGCCGACCGGATCCGGAAGGCTTCCGGCGGCACGGTGGACGCGTTCATCGACACCTTCGGGGACGGTTACGTGGACCTGGCGGTGGAGCTGGGCGTCCGTCCCGAGCGGATCGACACGATCCGCGACTGGGCCGCCGCGGCGAGGGTCGGCGCGCGGACCTACGGCGAGGGTGCCGCGGCGTGCGCGGTGGTCGTCGGTGAACTGGCCCGGCTCGCCGCCCGCGGTGACCTCGAGGTGCCGATCGCCCGCGCCTACTCCCTGGACGAGGTGCGGGAGGCGTTCGCCGAACTGGAGCGGCGGCACACCCACGGCAAGATCGTGCTCCGCCCGCACCACGGCGTCCGCTGAGGCGACCGCGGCCCGACGTGCGCAGGCCGGCCGCCGTCGCCGCTTCGGTGACGTCGCCCACAAGGCTGATTCTTATGTTGTAAGTATGCTGCGTCGGAGGTAAACATACGTCGTAAGAAGCGACCGCCCGTCCACCCATGGAAGGACTCACGCATGACCACGCCGAGAACCAGCGCACGAGGAGCCCTCACGGCGATGTACGGCGGGGCCGTGCTCACGGTGGGCGCGACGCTCGCCGCGTTCCTCGACCGGGCGGGCCTCGCCGACCATGTCCGCGCCGGGTACCCGGAGTTCGGCCAGAGCCAGGTGGACGAAGCAGTCACCGTCTACACGGTGGTCCTGTCCATCGTGGGAGGGCTGGGGCTGATCGGTTGGCTCGGCACCATCTGGGCCGCGCGCACCGGCAGGCGTTGGGCTCCCTGGTTGGCCGGCGTCCTGTTCGTCGGCGCGGTGTGCTTCGCGCTCGCCGCCCTGACCGTCCGGGACACCAGCGGCGATGTCGGGCTCGCGCCCCGCCTGGCCTGGCTCCAGGTGCTCCCCTGCCTGGCCGGCCTGGTGGCGGTCGTCCTGCTGTGGCGGCGACCGAGGTGACGCCCGGGCGCTCCGGGGCCGCTCAGTCCGATCGGCCACCTTCGGTGGCCGCCGGCCACCAGCGGCGTGTCACCAGGGCGGCCAGTCCGGCCCCGGAGGTGTTGAGGAGGACGTCGTCCACGGACGACACCCGGTCCAGCCGCAGGACGTACTGCAGGATCTCCAGCAGGATCGAGAGGGCCGCCGCGAGCGCCAGGACCCGCCACACCGACGCCAGGCTCCGGAACCGCAGCGGGGCGAGGGCCCCCAGCGCCGCGAACACCAGCAGGTTGCCGACGATCTGGCCCACCGCCGTCCCCGTGTCGCCCGCGGCGATCGCCAGGAGATCGCGCAGCGGCACCAGGCTCACCCGGCCGGGGACGGCGCCCGCCCGGCTCCCCGGAATCATGATCGCCCAGAGCCACGGCAGCGTTCCGTAGACGAGGCCGACCTCGCTCAGCGACCGGCCCCATGCCCGACCGTGCGAGGCGCCACCGGCGCGCCGCCGTAGTGCCAGCGCACACACCGCGAGGGCGACGAACGGCAGCTCGGCCATCGTGATGAGCACTACGCCGGTGTACGTCCCGATCCAGTCGTGCCACCCTCGGAGCACGCCGCCTCCGTTCCCGTCCTCCCGCGGAGATCCCCGCAGCCAGAACGCCTGATCTCGCCCTCGTGTAGCCGTGCACCACTGAACTCGAAGGGCCGTTGCGAGGGCGTATGCGGATTTCGATACGCCCGCGATATGCGCCAGGCCCTCTGAGCGCCGTCCTACGCCGCCTACGGCGTGGCGCCGTTCGCGGACATCGCCGTCGGCGTCCGGGGAAGGCGGACGGTGACGACGAGGCCGCCGGTCGGCCGGGGCATGAGGTCGAGCGTCCCGTCATGCGCCCGGACGACGCTGTGCACGATGGCCAGCCCGAGGCCGACACCCGCGTGTTCGTCGGCGCGGATGCGCTCCGTCCCGCGCTGGAAGGGCTCGGTGAGGGTCGGGACCAGTTCCGGCGGGAGCCGGTGGCCCGTGTTCTCGACGCGCAGCACGCTCGCACCGTCCTGCGTTCCGGTATGGACCGCCACGGTGCCGCCGGTCGGAAGGTTGTGCACGATGGCGTTCTGGACGAGGTTCGTCACCATCCGCAAGATGAGCGCGGACGAACCGGCGGTCTGGGTCGTCTCGCCGGTGACGTCCAGGGTGATGCGGCGCTGCTCGGCCAGGGGGAGCAGCGTCTCGGCGGCCTCCTCGGCAAGGAGCGAGAGGTCGACGGGCTCGCGGACGAAGCTTCCGCGTTCGGCGCGGCTGAGCAGCAGCAGGGCCTCGGTGAGGTCGATCGCCCGCGTGTTGACGGTATGGAGGCGTTCGAGGAGTTCGGTCCGGTCGCACAGCGGGTCGTTGCGGGCCACGTCGATCAGCGCCTGCGAGATCGCCAGCGGTGTCCGCAGTTCGTGGGAGGCGTTCGCGGCGAACCTCCGCTGCTCGGCGACGTGGGATTCGATCCGCCCGAGCATGGTGTCGAAGGCGTCGGCGAGTTCGCGGAACTCGTCGCGGGGGCCGTCCATGGCGACCCGGTGCGACAGCGACCCGTCCGCGGCCAGGCGCGCCGCGTCCGCGATCCGGGTGAGCGGTGCGAGCATCCGGCCGGCGAGGATCCACCCTCCGACCAGGCCGAACAGCAGAAGGAACGCCAACGCCGAGGCCGCCGCCGGGGCGAACACGCGCAGCAGCACGCGGCGGTTGGGCGCGATACCGAGAAGCCCCTGCGGGTTGTCGGGCACGTAGCGCAGCAGGTACACCCACACCACGGCCAGCAGGAGCGTGCCCGCGAGGAAGAGGAATCCGGCGTAGCTCAGGGTCAGCTTCAGCCGGGCGCTGAGCCCCGAACGCCGGTCCATCAGCGGTGTCCGGGGGCGCCGGTGTCGATCCGGTAGCCGACGCCGGGCACGGTGGCGATCAGCCACGGTTCACCGAGCCGCTTGCGCAGTGCCGACACGGTGATGCGGACGGCGTTGGTGAAGGGGTTCACGTTCTCGTCCCAGGCCTTCTCCAGCAGCTCCTCGGCGCTGACGACCCCGCCTTCGGCCGCGACGAGGACTTCCAGGACGGCGAACTGCTTCCGGGTGAGCGCGACGTAACGTCCGTCGCGGAAGACCTCCCGGCGGAAGGGGTCCAGCCGCAGCCCCGCGATCTCGCTCACCGGCGGACGGGCGCGGGCGCGCCTACGGTTCAGGGCGCGCAGGCGCATGACGAGCTCCCGGAGGTCGAACGGCTTGGTGAGGTAGTCGTCCGCGCCGAGCTCGAACCCGGAGGCCTTGTCGTCGATCCGGTCGGCGGCGGTGAGCATGAGGATCGGCATGCCGCTGCCGGAGGCGACGATGCGCCGGGCGACCTCGTCCCCCGAGGGGCCGGGGATGTCCCGGTCGAGGACGGCGAGGTCGTAGGAGTTGACGCCGAGCAGTTCCAGGGCGGTGTCGCCGTCGCCGGCGATGTCCGCGGCGATCGCTTCCAGCCGGAGACCGTCGCGGACGGCTTCGGCGAGGTAGGGCTCGTCCTCCACGACCAGCACGCGCATGGCTGAAGCCTAGACAGCTCCGCATATCGCCGACATATGCGAATTCTCAGCGCCGCCTCCCCGAGGGAGGCGGCGCCGGCCCATTCCCTGCCGCTGCTCGAGCACTACCGCGTGGTGAGGATGACCGGGCCGTCGTCGGTCACGGCCACCGAATGCTCGACGTGGACCGTGCGGCTGGCGTCGCGGCTGCGCAGGGACCAGCCGTCCTCGGCCATCTCGTACTCGTCCCCGCCCCCGGCCATCAGGCTCGGCTCGATGGCGATGACCAGGCCCGGACGGAGCCGCAGCCCGCGCCCGGCGCGGCCCTCGTTGGGGACGAACGGGTCCTCGTGCATGGCGCGTCCGATGCCGTGGCCGGCGAAGTCGGTCTGCATGCCGTACCCCGCCGAGCGCCCGATCCGGGACATGGCCTGGCCGATGTCGCCCAGACGCGCACCGGGAACGGCCTTCTCGATGCCCGCGGTCAGCATGCGCTCGGCCGTCCGGATCAGCTCCTCGTCGCCCTTCCGGCTCTCGCCGACGCAGAAGCTGACGGCGGCGTCGGCGTGCCAGCCGTCGATGTGCGCGGCGCAGTCGACGCTCAGCAGGTCGCCGTCCCGGAGCCGGTAGCCGGTGGGCAGGCCGTGCAGCATCACCTCGTTCACCGAGGTGCAGATGACGCCCGGGTAGGGGGTGGCGCCGAACGACGGGTGGTAGCCGAGGAAGGACGAACCGGCTCCGGCCTCGTGCATGATCTGGCGGGCGAGCTCGTCGAGCTCCCGCAGGGACACCCCCGGGACGGCGTGCGCCCGCGCCTGTTCGTGGATCGCCGCGACCACCCGCCCGGCCTCGCGCATCGCCTCGATCTCACCGGCGGTCTTCAGCTCGATCACGGTCTCTCCCTCCCCGAACCCCAATAACTATACCGGTATTACTATAGGGGCATGGTGCGAGAACCGCTGTCGATCGCCGACCGCCTGCGCGGGGAACGGCTGGGCCGACTGCTGCGCGAGGCCAGGGGCGCGCGCAGCATCACGGACGTGGCGCTGCGCGCCGGGGTCTCCCCCGAGACGCTGCGGAAGATCGAGAAGGGCCGGATACCCACGCCGGCCTTCTTCACGGTCGTCGCCGTCGCCGACGTCCTGGGGCTGTCACTGGACGGCCTGCTGTCGCAGGTCAGCGCCACCGAGCCCGCGGAGGCCGCCGCGGAGACCGCGACCGCGGGCACTCACAGAGCCGCGGGGTGACCTTTCGGCCGCACAGCGGACGGACCTTTCCGCCCGCTGGTGGGCCGAACCGTTTCTGACCGAGCGCCCTGCGCGTCGCGCGCGTCCAGGGTGGTCAGGATGACGACGGGACGAGCTTGGCGGCGACGGCGTCGAGGACCCATTCCAGGTTGGTCGCGAAGGTCGTCCCGGCGTCCACTTCCGAGCCGTCGTGCACGAGTCTGGACAGCGCCGGATAGCGGCCCGTGGCCAGCATCTTGCTGAGGTGCGGGCCATGGGCGCGCTGCCACTCCCGCATGGTGAGACCGGTGGCACGCTCGGCACGCAGGTTCGCGACCTCGTGCCTGATCGCCCCGGTCACATAGGCGCCGACGGTCTCCACGGCCCGCATGACGGCGTCGATGTCGGCGAAGCCGTCGAAGGTCGCCAGCATGGCCTCGGACGCGGCGAGGGCGTTGGGCCCCAGCGTCGGACGGCCGCCCAGCAGGTCGGCCAGCCACTCGTGACGCAGGGCGGCCTGCCTGGTGCGGTGGGCGCGGTCGCGCAGCGCCTCCCGCCAGTCGCCGGGCGGCTCGTCCGGGACGATCTCGGCGTGGACCTCGTCCACCATGAGGTCGAACAGCTCCTCCTTGGTGGAGATGTAGCCGTACAGCCGCATCGGGCCGACGTCCAGCCGGGCGGCGACCTTGCGCAGCGACACCGCCTCCAGCCCGCCCTCGTCGGCCAGCGCGACGGCGGCGGCGACGATCCGCTCGCGGTCGAGCGGCGCGGGTCGGGTCGGCGGCTCCGGTCGGTCCCACACAGTCATGGCTACACCGTACCGTTGCGATACACCGTATCGACACCATACGGTGTATCGACATGAGACATCGTATGGCCGTGGTCGGGGCCGGCCCCGCCGGTCTGACCTGCGCCCGCGTCCTGCACCTCCACGGCCACCCCGTCACCGTTTTCGAACGCGATCCCTCCCCCGACGCCCGTCCTCCGGGCGGCACCCTCGACCTGCACGCGGGGCTGGGTCAGCTCGCCCTGGCGAAGGCGGGACTGCTGGAGGATTTTCAGTCGCTGTCCCGTCCGGAGGGGCAGGCCATGCGCATCCTCGATACGGACGGCACCGTCCTCCGCGACTGGGAACCCGGCCCCGACGAGGACGCCAATCCGGAGATCGACCGGGGACAGCTCCGTGACCTGCTGCTCGGCCCGCTGGACGTCGAGTGGGGACGGGCCGTCACGACCGTGGTCCCGGAGACCGGCGGCGACGGCGCGGTGATCCGGTTCGCGGACGGGCGGCAGGAGGAGTTCGACCTGGTGGTCGGCGCGGACGGCGCCTGGTCCAAGGTCCGCCCGGCCGTGTCGTCCGCCGAGCCGCACTACACCGGCGTCACGTTCCTGGAGACCTCGCTGGACGACGTCGACACGCGCCATCCCGACCTGGCGCGGCTGATCGGCGACGGCTCCGTGGCCGTGTACGGCGCGAACCGCGCGCTCGTCGCCCAGCGCAACAGCGGCGGCCATGTGAAGGTGTACGCCCAGTTCCGCGCGCCGCTGGACTGGCACACCGACCTGGAACGGCACCTGGGCCTGACCGGCCGGAAGGAACTGGACCTGGCCGACGCCCACGCCGTGCAGTCAGCCCTGCTGGCCTTCTTCGACGGCTGGGCGCCGTCCGTCCTCGAACTCCTCCACCACGGCACCGCGTTCGCCCATCGTCCCCTGTACGTCCTGCCGGTGGCCCATACCTGGTCCCACGTTCGCGGCGTGACGCTGCTGGGCGACGCCGCCCACCTCATGCCCCCGCTGGGCGTCGGCGCCAACCTGGCGATGCTGGAAGGCGCCGAACTCGCCGAGTCCATCGTGAGCGCCGGATCCGGAGACCTGGACGAGGCCGTCCGCGCCTTCGAGGAGCAGATGTGCGCGCGGGCGGGCAAGTGGGCGGAGATGACGAGGGCCGGGCTGGAACGCCTCGTGAGCGCCGACCCGGCGGAGGCCGTCGCCTTCTTCGACGAGTTCCAGCCCTCCTGACCGTCGCCGCTGTGCGTCGGTCCGGCTCGTCCGTGGGGTGGGCTCAGCGCGGGGCGAGAAGGCAGAACTCGTTGCCCTCGGGATCGACGAGGATCCTCCAGCCGAGGTCGGACTGGTCGATGCCGGGGTCGGTGGCGCCGAGGGAGCGAAGGCGGGCCTCCTCCTCCGCCATGTCGTCCCCGGGGTAGGGGCGGACGTCGAGGTGGACCCGGTTCCATCCGACCTTGGGGTCGGGGTTCCGGACGAACTCCAGGTAGGGGCCGACGCCCTGGGCGGAACGCAGCCTCGCGCTCTCGTCGGTCACCTCGTGCAGCGTCCAGTCCATCGCCTCGTCCCAGAAGCGCGCGATGGCCTTCGGGTCCGCGCAGTCGACGACCACCGCGGCGATCGGGCCGGTGTCCCGGTAGATCTCCCGGGGCTCCAGGACGCAGAACTCGTTGCCCTCCGGGTCGGCCAGGACGGTCCAGGGGACGTCGCCCTGGCCCACGTCCGCGTTGGTCGCGCCGAGCTCCTTGAGACGCGCGACCAGCTCGGCGTGATGGGCGTCCGAGGTGGTCGCCAGGTCGAGATGCACCCGGTTCTTCACCGTCTTGGGCTCCGGACGGCCGATGAGGTCGACGCAGACGGCGGTGGGGTCGGGATAGGAGAAGTCCGCGGGCGTGAGGCTGGTGCAACCGGGGTCCTCGTCCTCGACGATCCAGCCGAGCGCGTCGGCCCAGAACCGTCCGAGCGCGATGGCGTCGTGGGCCTTCATGTTGATCTGCACCAGTCTCGTTGCCATGCAGAAGATCGTAGAGGCTCCCGCGTCTCCAGCTGAGTACGGCCGCACACGACCGGTGAGTACGGGTACTCACGCGGGCGGCGGCGGGCTGCTCCAGAGTTGCGGACGGGGTGATGCACATGAGAAACGACCAACGACTTGCAGGAACGTCCTCCGCCGCGGCCTTCGTGACGACGGGTGCGGAGTCCTCCGCCGCGGCCTTCGCCGACGGGTTGGAGCTGCGCCCGGCGGCGGAGAAGGACCGGGAGTGGATCGGCCGCCTCCGGCACGAGGTGTACGCGCGGGAGCTCGGCCAGCACTCCCCCAACGCCGCCGGGGTGCTCACCGACGAGCTCGACGGACGGAACGTCTACATCGCGGCCTTCCGCCACGGCGAGCCGGCCGGGTTCGTCAGCGTGACACCGCCGTGGGCCGGCCGGTACTCGATCGACAAGTACGTCCGCCGGGCCGAGCATCCGGCGTTGTCCGCGGACGGGCTGTTCGAGATCCGCATCCTCGCCGTCGCGCCGGACCTGCGCGGAGAGATGATCGGCAAACTGCTGATGTACGCGGCGCTCCGCTGGGTCATGGCGCACGCGGGCAGGAGCATCGTGGCCATGGGACGGGTCGAGCTGCTGCCGATGTACCTCTCGCTCGGCCTCACGTCCACCGGCACGGCCGTGCGTTCGGGCGCCGTCGAGTTCCAGCTGCTGACCGGGGACGTGGCGGAGCTCGTCCGGCGGACTCTGCGGGAGTACGGCCCGCTGCTGCAGGACATGCGACCGCTGGTGGAATGGGGCCTGGACGTCCCCTTCCTTCCCGAGGACGAGTCCTGCGCCCA
This sequence comes from Actinomadura logoneensis, assembly GCF_003428695.1. Taxonomy (GTDB): domain Bacteria; phylum Actinomycetota; class Actinomycetes; order Streptosporangiales; family Streptosporangiaceae; genus Spirillospora; species Spirillospora logoneensis. The sequence goes on along the minus strand of NZ_QURH01000199.1, from coordinate 44,983 downwards.
CGGCGGCGCCTCCATCGAGGCACTGGGACGGAGGTTCGACACTCTGGACGCGCACCGCGACGTGGTGCCCGCCGACGTGCTCGACGCCTGGTTCCCGCCCAGCCCCACCGCCGTCGCGGCCCTGACGGACGGGCTGGAGTGGATCTCCCGGACCTCTCCGCCGGTGCGCGCCGAAGGGCTCATCGAAGAGATCGCGCTCCGCCGGGGCCTGCCCGAGGAGGCCGTCGCGGTCGGCGCCGGATCGTCCGACCTGATCTTCCGCGCGTTCCGCGGCTGGCTGGACGCCTCCAGCCGGGTCCTGCTGATCGACCCGTGCTACGGCGAGTACGCCCACGTCGTCGAACGGGTGGTCGGCTGCCGCGTCGACCGGTTCCCGGTGTACCGCCGCGACGGATGGCGGATCGATCCGGGACGCCTCGCCGACGCCCTGCGGAACCGCTACGACCTGGTCGTCATCGTCAATCCCAACAACCCGACCGGAGTGCACCTCGACGCCGCCGACCTGCGCGCGGTGCTGGCGGGCGCACCCGCCGGAACCCGCTTCTGGATCGACGAGACCTACATGGGCTACATCGGTGCGGAGCAGTCGCTGGAGTCGTACGCGGTGACGACCGACAACGTCGTCATCTGCACGTCCCTGTCCAAGATGTACGCGCTGTCGGGCCTGCGCGCGGCCTACCTCACCGCGCCGCCGCCGATCGCGGCGGAGATGCGGCGATGGACTCCGCCCTGGGCGGTGAGCCTGCCCGCACAGATCGCCGCGGTCAGCGCGCTGCGCGATCCGGCGTACTACGCCGAACGGTGGGCGCAGACGGCGGTGCTGCGCGCGGAGCTGGCCGCCATGCTCGCCGCGACCAACGCCGCTGCGGACGTCAGCGAGCACGTGGACGTCAGCATGCACGTGGACGTCAGCGAGTCGGTGGCGAACTTCGTCCTGCTCACGCTCCCGCACGGCGGGATCGGCGCGGCGCGGCTGGTGGAGCGCTGCCGACGGCAGGGCGTGTTCCTGCGCGACCTGTCCCCGCTGTCCCCCGCGTTCGAGGGCAGGACGGTGCGGATCGCGGTCCGCGACGCGGCGTCCAACGCCCGTGTGGCGGCCACCGTCGCCGAGGCGCTGCGCGTCCCGCTGGGCGTGGCGTGACCGAGGTCGCCGACCTGGTTCCTCATCTCGCCGGCGCGCTGATCGTCGGCGGTGTCGCGGTCGCGTTCTCCAGACGGCGGGAGTACGTCCTTCGGTGGTGCGCCTGGGCCGCCGGGGTACCCGTCGTGGTCGCCGCCCTGGCTGCGGGCGCGGGAGGCGCGGCCGTCCTCGCCGCCGCGGCCGGGGTCGTGTGCGCTCTGGAGTACGGCGCGCTGGTCCGGCTTCCCCGGCTGGACCGCGCGGTGCTCACCGTGGCCGTGCCGGTGGCGCCGGTGACGGCATGGCTGGCGCCTGATCAGGTTCCCCGGCTGTTCGCCCTCGCCGTCCTGGTCATCGCGCTGGTGCCGGTGCTGACCGGCGATGCCACCGATGGACTGCGGCGCTTGTGCTTCGGAGTGCTCGGGCTGGTCTGGTTCGTCCCGCTGATCGGGGTGGTGCTGCTCGGCCCGGTGGTTCTGGCGTTGTTCGCCGCGGTCTCGATCGCCGACATCGCCGCGTCGCTCGGTGGGCGGCGGCTGGGCGGACCGGCCTTGTCCCCGCTCTCCCCCGGCAAGCACTGGAGCGGCCTGCTGGTCGGCACCGTCGCGGGGCTTGCCGTCCTGGCCGTCCTGGGGGCGTTCACACCTCCCTTGGTAGTGGCGGTCGCGGTCGGTGCTCCGCTGGGAGATCTCCTGGAGTCGATGGTCAAGCGGGGTGTGGAGACGAAGGACTCGGCGTCCTGGCTGGCGGGTGCAGGCGGCCTGCTCGACCGCCTGGACTCCCTCCTCCTCGCCCTCTCGCTGGCACTCGTCCTCAGCTGAACGGCGGCCCCGCGACGGACGATGGCGTCCGCAGGAATGCAAGGGCCGTTTCCGTGAACGCGTCCGGTTCGGCGGCATGGATCAGGTGTCCGGCCGGGATGGTCTCGCTGCGGCAGCCGGGGATGCGCCGGGCCAGTTCGGCGGTCCGGTCCGCGGGGATGTGGCTCCGCGGACCGCCGCCGATGACGAGGGACCGCGCGGTGATCCCGCCGAGCCGGTCCAGCCAGGCCGGGTCCGGATCGTCGATCTGCCTTCTGACGGCCAGGACCATGTCCCAGTCGAAAGCCAGTTCCCCGTCCGGCCTGGTGGGGACGATCCGCTCCCGTGGCAGCGGCAACGGAGCGTCCTCCAGGATCAGCCGAGCCACCCGCTCCGGCTGCTCCGACGCGAGCAGGTACGCGACGACGCCGCCCATGGAGTGCCCGATGAGGTCCACGCGGTCGAGCGCCAGGGCGTCCAGGAAACCGAGAACGTCGTCCCGCATGAGTTCCAGCGAGTACTCTCCGGGCCAGTCACTCCGCCCGTGGCCGCGCAGGTCGAGTGCGTACACCCGCCAGTGACGCGCGAATGCGGGCATCACCCGCTCCCAGTCGGCCGCGCCCTCCCCCACCGCGTGCAGCAGGACGAGCGGCGGAGCATCAGGGGAACCAGCGACCCGGTAAGCCAGTCGGACGCCTCCGACCTCGACAGCGCAATGATCAACCATGCTCAGAAGATAGTCGCGGACCTCCGCCGGCCATAGCGGACGCCCCGATGCCGGGCGGGCCGCCAGCGCCGATGGGCATCGGCCGGACGTGTCGGTGACGGGTGCTTTGATGCCGTGCATGGATCCGTCGACCACGCTCACCGCACTGCACGAGTTCTGCACCGAACGGCTCGGGCCGGAACTCGCCCACCACTTCATGAAAATGGCACGGCCGGGCTTCGACCTCGTCGTCGCCGCGCCGGAAGAGGCGGCGGGAGACAGCCGGTTCGGCGGGATGGCGATGCTCGAACCCGGGACCCCGTGGCCGACATGCGACGGTTTCCCCCTCAGCCTCCTGGCGGTGCTCGACACCGACGCCCTGCCACGTGAATGGCTCGGGGACCTGATCCCGGCCGGTACGGGACTCCTCAACTTCTTCTTTCTGGACACCGGCTCCGAGCAGTGCCACGAAGCCGCCTTCGAGGTCGCCGGGAAGCGCCCCGCCTTCTGCACCGCACCGGAGCTGGCGGCGGTGATCGCGGCGCGCTCCTCCCATGCCGTCCCAGCCGCGCCACCGGCCAGAGCAAGCGTCTTCGCGCCGGTGCCCTGGGCCGCGTCACCGGGTTTCGCGTTCCCCAACCAGAGCTTCGACCTGGTGCTGCCCGACGACCTCGGTCCCGAAGCGATGGAGATGAGGGACACGATCATGCGCGGGTTGTATCTCGAGCACGACTTCCCCGACTGGGAGCAGAGGCCGGGGGCGCTCACCGCCGCCGACATCGCCTTCGCGTGGCCCGTCCTGTCGAACTCACCGCCTCTGCCGGACGGAAAGGAACTCCACCAGTTCCAACACCTGCTCCAGATCTCGGGGCCGTACGAGTGGGGTCTTGGCGCCGACGGTGGCGACATGCACTGGACGATCCCCACCGAAGCGCTGCGGACCGGCGACTTCAGCCGCGCCATTCCCACCCCGGACTATGCCTGAGCACACTTACGCGTCACGGGGGCGGAGGGTGCCGGGGCCGGCCGGCGGGATTCTCGCTCGAAGAGGCGCACGAGAAGGCTCATTCGCACTGACCTTGCCGTCGAAATGAGCGGCCTTCAGAGGGCCGGGTCTGGGCGGGAGCGGGATCCAGCCTCGCAGGCGCGGCGTGCCTGCGCCCAGACGCTCTCGAACTCGGCCTTGTCGGAGGGTTGCGGATCCTCGTGGTCCCCGTGGGTGAAGGACCACTCGTCGACCATGCCGTAGGTCTCGTAGTACTGGTCGCCGATGTTGTCGCGGAGGGCGTCTTCCCACTCGTCCATCGAACATGCGGTGTTCGCCTCGCGGTCCGGGCCTTCCAACTCGACTTGGCGCCGCACGAATCTTTCGTCATCGAGTTCGAAGTAGCGCCAGAGCTCGTCGTTCATCCAGTAGTCGCGCATCCATCGCATGTGGCCAGGATCCCATTGCTCCTTTCAGGCCCTATGGTCGCCGGGCGCGTAGGGCTCCAGCATGCGCGAGACGACCGGTGCCGGGGCTTGGAAGTGTGTGGGTGAGTGAGGAGATTTCCTGGGCGGTTCCCGCGGCCGCGGACCGTTCGATGGCGGCAAGGAGCCGGTGGTGGCGCAGGGCGGTCTCGAAACTGGGGTGTGGCTGCCGGTCTTCGGCGATGGCCCGGGCGACCTCCTGGTAGAGGGCCGCGATGTTGGCCGGAGGGCCGGACCGGACGCCGGCGGGGACAGTGCGATAGGCGTCGGGCAGCGCGAGTAGGTCGTCTCCGATCCTGATGTCCCAGTCGCCCCAGTGGATGAAACTCTCGCGCTGGGCCGGGGTGGCGGTGAGTGTTGCATCGCTGCCGACGAGCTTGAGCGTGAACGCGCCCTGGATGGGCCCGTTGCCACCGTGAATGGCGACGGAGGCGGTGGCGCCGCTGGTCAGCAGCCCGTGCAGCAGCACGTGGCTGGGCGTGGCGTTGGGCACGGTCTGCTCCGTCCCGGAGACCAGCACGCGGTCGTGCGTGCGAGGCAGCCGTGCCGAGACCTCGGCCAGCGGCCCCGCGACCCGTTCGAGTGCGGCCAGGAAGTGGCCGGCCATGATGGTCAGGATGTTGGTTCCCTCCGCGGGGTCGAGGCCGAACACCAGGTTCGGCCAGATCTGACTGCCGCCCCAGGGTGCGCCCTCGGCGACCAGTGCGACCGATTCGAGCGTGCCGATCCGGCCTTCGGCCACGAGGTCGGCGGCGAAGCGGGCGCTCGGCGAGTGGTGCCCCTGGAGGACGACCGCATGGATGACGCCCGCGGCGGTGGCGGCCTCGGTCAGCTCGCTCGCTTCGTCGGCGTCGACACCCAACGGCCACTCGGACACGACGTGCTTGCCGGCCTTGAGCGCATCCCTGATCACGGCGGCATGCCCGGAAGCCTTCACCGAGACGACGACCAGGTCGACCTCGGGGTGCGCCGCGAGCTCGCCCGCGTCGGCGAAGGCGTGCGGCACGCCATGGGCGGCGGCCGCCCGGTCCGCGCTGGCCTGGTTGGTGGTCGCGACCGCGGTCACCTCGAACTCCTCGAGCGCGGCCAGTGCGGGTAGGTGCGAGCCGTCCGCCCAACCGCTGGCCCCCACGACTCCGACTCGGATCATGCGTCACTCCCTAGTTATGTACCGTCCGGTATGAAACTAGAACAGTGCGACGCCCTCGCGCAACAGGTAACGTACCGAAAGGTATAGAACTCGGAGAGGAGGGAGGACGGCATGCCCGGCGGACGCCCACGCTCGTTCGACGCAGACGCCGCACTCGACCGCGCGCTGGAGGTGTTCTGGCGGCACGGCTACGAAGGCACCTCGCTGACCGACCTGACCACCGCGATGGGCATCAACAAGCCCAGCCTCTATGCCGCCTTCGGCAACAAGGAAGAACTGTTCGCCAAGGTCCTGGCCCGTTACCTCGGCGGCCCCGGCGCCTACACCGCCGACGCGCTGGACGCTCCCACCGGCCGCGAGGTCGTCGAGCGGCTGATCCGCGGGGCGGTGGAACTCACCGCGGGCGAGCACACGCCCCACGGCTGCCTGTGCGTCAACAGCGTGCACGCCCGCGGCCCGGAGGCGCACAGCGTGCGCCAGGACGCCATCGCGGTGCGCAAAGCCGGTGAGGCGGCGCTGCGCAGACGGCTGGAGCAGGCCGCCGACCTGCCCTCCCACTACGAACCGGCCGCCCTGGCCGCCCTCGTCCACACGATCTCCGACGGCATCGCCGTCCAGGCGGCGGCCGGCCGCAGCCACGACGAGCTACAGCAGATCGGCGACCTGGCGCTGCGCGCCCTGTGGGACTGAGCGAATCGTGTTCGCCGCCGGCCGGCCGCCTCTACAGGAGCTCGGTCAGCAACTGACCATGGTCCGCGGCTGAGCACGGCGTCGGCCGCCGCGACCGCCGGGCCGCCCCGCCCCCTCGTACTGGCGGCGGCCGGCTTCTTTGGCGGCTCAGCGGGAGGCGGCGCGGCGGAACTGGTACTTCGACCACAGGTAGCCGACGACGGTCAGAGCGATGCACCAGCCGACGGCCTGGACGGCGCTGCTTCCGATGGCGGTGCCGAGGAGCAGCCCGCGAAGGGTCTCAGGCAGGAGGGTGAACGGCTGGTGCTCGGCGAACCAGCGCAGCCCGGTGACCGCGATGGCCGGCTTCCTCGTCTGGTGGGTCGGTTGGTGATCGGTCATGCGCCCCACACTGGAGGGAGGCGCTGACAGCGCGCTGAAATCGGGCTGATGGCCGCCGTCAGAGGGAGCGGAGACGGTCGAGGGCCGCCGCGCGCGGCATCCGGGCGCCCCGGTCGAACGCCCCGGCATAGGCCGTCGCGCCGAGCCGTTCGGTGAGGTCGCCGATCAGTTCGCGCAGGTCGGGATGGCCCCGGTCGAACGTTCCGCAGACGACCTGGCTCATCCTCAGAGCGGTCGCCGCTTCCGCCGCGTTCCCTTCTCGCGCGAGCAGCCGGGCGAGGAGCTCGGCGCCGGGCGCGGCCATGTGGCTGAGCCAACCTCCGGTCGCCACCACCCAGGGCAGCAGCTCCCGCGCTGCTGCGGTGTCGCCGGTGTCGATCCTGATGGCCGTCCGGACAGGGGCGATATGGATGGCGGCGGTCTGCTCGGCGGCGGGCATCCCCTGGACGACCGACTCCAGCTCCCTGAGCGTCCGCTCGGCGCGGTCCGGCTCGCCGTGGCGGCGGTGCAGGTCGGCGAGCCCGGCCCGGAGTTCGGGGTTCTCACCGAGCAGTTCGATCATCGTGAGGGCGGTCAGTGCCCCGACGGGCTCGTGGGATGCGGCCCGGCGATGACCACCGCGTCCGCCGGCCCGTCGCCGACCGTGACCGCGTGCAGCGGCTCGCCAAGCAGCGAGGCGCCGACGCGACGCAGCCGCAACGCGGCAGGGGCTCACCAGGGAATCGGCCCGTCCTCGGCCAGAAAGGCGCCCGTCGGGCCGTCCTCGCCCACGGTCGCCAGGTGGACCGCGACGGACGCGCCCTCCTCCGCCGTGCGCATCCCGGTGTGGCGGTTGAGGTCGGTCGCGCAGTATCCGGGACTCACCGCGTTGACCAGGATTCCTTCGGCGCGCAGTTCGTTGGCGTAGAGCACGGTGATCGCGTTCAGCGCGCTCTTCGAGGTGCAGTAAGGGAGGAGAACCGAGGAGTAGGCGGACCACGGGCTGCCCGGGTCGGCCAGATGTGCGAGGGAGCCGAGCTCGCTGGACATGTTGACGATGCGTGCGGCGGCGGAGCGCCGCAGCAGGGGCAGCATCGCGTGCGTCACCGCGATGACGCCGAACACGTTGGTCTCGTAGACCTCCCGGACGGTGGCGGCGGGGGTTTCACTCGGCTGCTGAGGACCAGCGGCGATCGCGGCGTTGTTGACGAGGATGTCGAGGCGCCCGAACGCGGCGTCGATGTGCTTGGCGGCGGCCTGGACCGAGATCTCGTCGGTGACGTCCAGCGGCACGACCCGTACGTCGGCGCCGTCCGCGCGGAGCTCCTCGGCCGCCGCCTCGCCGCGCCCGGCGTCGCGGGCGCCGATCAGCACGGTGATGCCGAGGGCCGCGAGCCCGCGTGCCGTCTCCTTGCCGATGCCCTTGTTCGCGCCGGTGACCAGAGCTGTCTTCTGTGAGGTCGTCATGGCGCCCAGCCTCCCGTCCCCCACGTGCGCCAGGGAAAGACAGGAAAAGTCTGGATCTATAGTCCAGAGATATGACTGAGCTGGAGGCGCGGGAGCTGAGGTACTTCATCGCAGTCGCCGAGGAACTGAACTTCAGCCGCGCCGCGCAGCGCCTGGGGATGGCGCAGCCCCCGCTGTCGAAGACCATCGCTCAGATGGAGTCCCGGCTCGGTGTGCGCCTGCTGGAACGCACCACCCGGCAGGTCAGGCTGACGCCCGCCGGTCACGTGCTGCTCGACCAGGCGCGAATCGCGGTCGACGCGGTGCACGCGGCCGCCCGGCGCACGCGCCGGGCCGGTCAGCCGACACCGCAGCTCGTCGTGGCGGTCAAGCCGGGAGGGGATGCCGGGCTGCTGCGGGAGATCCTCGCCGCCTACAGGGAGAAGGATCCGCATCTGCCGCCGCCGGAGGTCGTCTTCGGCGGCAGCGGAGAGCCGATCGCCATGCTGCGGGACGGCCGTGCCGATGTAGCGCTGCTTCGCAGCCCGTTCGACGGCCAAGGGCTGGATTCCGAGACGCTCCTGGTCGAGCCGCGACTGGCCGTCCTGCCCGCCGCGCACCGCCTGGCAGGACGTCGGCGACTACGGCTTTCCGACCTCAGGGGCGAACCGATCCCCCGTTGGAAGGGGGCAGCCCCCTCCACCATCGCCTACTGCACAGGATGCGACGGAGCGACGGCAGGCGACGGCCAGAAGTCGGCCGACGCTCCCGAGGGACCGCTCGTGGCCAGTGTCGAGCAACTTCTGGAGGTGGTCGCGCTGGGCCAAGGGGTGGCGTTCCTATCACTCTCCACCACCAAGCGGCACCAGCGCCCGGACATCGCATACCGGCCGGTCACCGACCTCAGCCCCAGCGCGGTCATGGTCGCCTGGCCGGAGACCTCGCGGTCCCCGGCCGTCGCCGCCTTCGTCCAGGCCGCCCACGACGTCGCCGCCCACCACCCCGACCAACTGACCGCGATGGCCCACTGACCGGGAGCACTCACGGCCCCCGTCCATGACGTGACTGCTCGTGACGCGGGTTCCGGAAGCCCTGGTCGTCTCGGTGTCCTGTCGGGTTCCCGCCGCGCGATCACCGCGTCGTTGTCGGAGACGTCGCCCGCAGTAATTCCTTTTGTGGAATCACAGCGCGCTGCCAGTATGAGACCCATGCGCCACCCTCTTGACACGTTGGACTGGCCGATTCCCACCGAGCGGCTGCTGTTGCGCCGGGCCACCCCCGACGACCTGGACGCGACCTGGGCCTTCTGGAAGCTGCCGGCGACTCACGAATGGCTCACGGTCGCCACAGAGAACTACGACGACTACCGTGAGCGTTTCCTCCGCGAGGAACGGCTCGTGGACCTGCTCATCATCGAACTGGATGGTCGGGTGATCGGCGACCTGGCACTGATGATCCAGGACGCTTGGGCCCAGCATGAGGTCGCTGAGCAGGCGAAAGGGGTCCAAGCAGAGCTCGGGTGGACGCTCGACCCCGCATACGGCGGTAAGGGCTACGCCACCGAAGCGGTACGCGCCCTCATCGACATCGCCTTCAAGCGTCTTGGTCTGCGCCGTCTGCACGCGGAGTGCTTCTACGACAACAAAGCCTCGTGGCGGCTGATGGAGCGGGTCGGGATGCGCCGCGAACAGCACACGGTGCGAGACTCCCTCCACCGCACCAAGGGATGGCTCGACGGTCTTTCCTACGCACTTCTGGCCGAGGAATGGCCCACTCACGAGTGATTGCGGCGGAGACGCTCGGGAGCCCTCCCCGGGACGACGATCAGGCCGTCGCTCATCCACGCCACCACTCTGCCGTCGCCGCTGCGGCTGCCCTGAGGACGCGCGTCGTCGGGAAGCCGGAGCGCGCGCGGTAGGGGCCGGACGGCGCCGGCGTCCCGGTTTATACCCGTTCACCTTCGGAGCAGCGGTTCCTGCCGGTTCTTCCGGTCGAAGTCCTGCCTCCGACGTCGGTGGTTTCGGTGGCTCGGGAGGGTCACCCGCCGCCACCGAAACCGACCACCAACGCCTGTCGCTTCCCGTGCTTAAAGGGCCACCGTGAGGTCCAGCTCGATGAGCTGGTCGGCGAACCCCAGCTGCGCGACTCCCAGCAGGGTGCTCGCGGTGGTGAACGCCTCCGCCAAGGGCGATTCGGCCAACCTGGCCCAGGCTCGGCCCAGCACCTTCTGCTCGTCGGCCGCCACGTAGATCACCGACCGGATGACGTCCTCCGGCCCGGCACCCACGGCCCGCAGGGCCGTCATCGAGTTGGCCACCACCTGGTCGATCTGCGCGTTGATGTCCCCGGCGCCCACCACGTCGCCGTTCGGGTCGATCGGGCACTGCCCTGCCAGATGCGCCGTACGCCCGGCCTCAACGATGGTGATGTGGTGGTAGCCGGGAGTCTTGTGGAGCCCATCAGGATTGATTCGAGTGATCTTCTCTGCCATGGGGGGAGTCTGGCAGGCCCCTCCCAGGAGGGGGCAACTCATTTTTCGGCCCGGTGACCTGCCGAATTCGGTCAGGCCGCCACGGCATGATCGAGCCCCGATCGCGGTGCGGGCCGTCCTGTCGAGGTGACCTCGAGGAATCCGGCAGCCGATGTTCTCGGTTGCGCAGCTGTGATGCGGGAGGCGCACACCCGGTAGCCGGAGGACCGGGTGGTCAACGGTTCCAGAGGGCGCCGACTCGGGCGCGGGCCCTCCTCTGCGACTCAACGGCCACATTGTGGATAGTTGATATCGACAATAGGCTAGTGTTGATCACATGAAACTCTCCCAAGGCGTTGAGTGGGGACTGCACTGCGTCGTGCTGCTGGCGCGCATGCCGGCAGAGACCGTCGTGCGCCGCACCGACCTCGCCGACTATCACGGTCTGGCGGAGCCCACCCTGGCCAAGCACCTGCACTCCCTGACCCGGGCCGGACTGCTGCACGCCGTGCCGGGCCCCAAAGGCGGCTACCGCCTCGGCCGGCCGGCGGCCGACATCAGCGTCCTCGACGTCGTCGAGGCGATCGATGGGACGTCCCGGATGTTCGTGTGCACGGAGATCCGCCAGCGCGGCACCGGTGCTCTCTCCCCTGAGCAGTGCGGCGGTCCCTGCCTGATCAACGCCGCGATGGGCGACGCCGAACGCGCCTGGCGGGACTCGCTGCGCACGGTCACCATCGCCGGTCTCGCCGCCCGCATCCCCGCCCCGGTCACCGCTGGGGAAACGGCATGAGAGCGCACTCCGTGCTGCCGACAGGAGCGGCCCGCAAGCCGGTTCTGCTGCTGTCGCTGGGCACCTTCGCGCTGGGCACCGACGCGTTCGTCATCAGCGGCGTCCTGCCCGTGCTCGGACGCAGCCTCGGCGTCGGCGTCGGCGAGGCCGGCCAGCTGATCACGATCTTCTCGGGCGTCTACGCGCTGGCGGCCCCCGTGCTCGCGGTGCTGACCGGCAACTGGAACCGGCGTACCGCGCTGTTCGTGGCCATGGCGGTCTTCGTCGCGGCCAACCTGCTCGCCGCCGTGGCCACCAACTATCCGATCATGGTGGTCGCCCGGGTCCTCGCCGCGCTGGCCGCGGCGTTGTTCACCCCCGCCGCCTCAGCGGCCGCCGCGTCCCTTTCCGCCCCCGCCGAACGCGGACGCGCCCTGGCGACCGTTCTGGGTGGCCTGACGGTCGCCAACGCTCTCGGGGTGCCGTTGGGAACCCTGATCGGCCAGACGGCGGGCTGGCGTGGCACGTTCGTGTTCGTCGCGGCCCTGGGCGTGATCGCGTTGGCGGGGTTGAGCATGACGCTCCACTCCATGCCCTCCCCCGGTGTCGCCTCGTTCGCGCAGCGCATGGCCGTGGCCCGGATGCCCGGCGTGCCGTCCACTCTTGTCGCCACCGCGCTGGCGATGGTCGGCGTGTTCGTCCTCTACTCCTATCTGGCCTGGTTCGCCGACCAGGCGGCGGGTGTCACCGGCAGTGAGCTGACGGTGCTGTACCTGGTCGCCGGAATCACCGCGGTGCTGTCGAACCTCGCCGCGGGATGGATGATCGACCACATGCCACCCACCCGGGTCGCGGCCGTCGGCATGGCCGGACTGCTGTTCTTCACGCTGGTGCTCGCGGCGCTCGGGTTCACCGGGACCAACACGGTGGTGCTCTGCCTGGCGCTCGGGCTCTGGTCGCTGATCGGCTGGCTGTTCAACCCGGCCCAGCAGCAGCGGCTGCTCGGTGCGAGCGGCCCCACCGGTCCCATCGCGCTGTCGCTGAACTCCTCGGCGATCTACGCGGGTCAGGCGGTGGCCGGAGGCGTGGGCGCCTTCGCCGTGGCGGGGGGCGCGGGCGTCCTGGCCGTGGTGGCGGCGGTCGCGGTCGCCCTGGCACTGCTGTCGCTGTACGTCTCGACCCGCCGCTTCGCCTCCGTCCCAGAACCGGTGGAAACTCTGGCCGCCCGCTCATAGTGAGCGGATGACCCCCACGAATCAGGAGCCTCGGGCGCCACCTGCCGGAACGAGCCGCTGATCCAACCAGATCCGGTTCCCACCTCCGCCCTTCCTTCTCAACCCCAAGGTGGCCCTCAGAGCCGCCGCGCAGGCCTCCCGCAAGACCCTCGGCCGCCCGACCGCGCTCCCTGCGGACCGGGCTGCCGAGGTCGTCACCGCCTACTCCGGCGGCACCGCCGTGACCGTCCACGCCGGGCATGCGGATGTCCATCAGCACCACATGGGCCGCGGCGCCCGCCTGCACGTTGATGGTCACCGTCGCGTGCGCCACGCTGTCGCGAAGGTCACGCGTGATGCGCAGACGGTCCTCGGCCACGCCGCGGCGGGTTTCCTCCTCCCGCCTGCGCTCGGCGGTGCGAACACGTTCCTCCAGCTCATGAAGGTAGGCGCGCCGATTTCGCAACGCGTCGCCGAGGACGGCGCACAGCGCGACTCCCCCCACCAGCGCCGAGCGGTGATCGGCCCGCAGACTCAGCGCCAGCAACGCCAGCCATCCGGCGGCGAGCATCGGCCCGTACGGATGGCCCCGTCCGATGTAAGAGCCGAGGGCGGCCGTCACCACGCCGAACGCGACGCGCGGTCGGCGGCGCGACCAGACCATCGCCGTACCCGCGGCCACGGTCAGGTATGGCAACCGCGCGCCTCATTCTGCGGATGCCATAGGGCACTCGCGCCGAGCACCTCCGCCCTGGGGCGTAGTGGTGAGGTACGTAGCCGGACGTACACCGCCGCGCTCGGCTGACAGTTCTTCTGGCCGCGATGGCGCTGTTGGCCCAGGGCTTGCCTGATCACGTGCGGTTGGTCGTCCCTCCTCACGGGGATTCCTGGCGTACGCCCCGAGGAGGAGCAGGGCCGATCAATTCGGGGACGCCCCAGGGACACCCCTGATGTCGATCGCGGGCCACCCTGCGACGCTCTTGGGGCATGAGACTCAAAGGCATCGGACTCACCACCGCCGCCATCGCGTTCACCGTCATCACCACCACCGCCACGGCGGACGCCGCAGCCCGTGAGGACACCCTGCAGACGGCGCTCGACAACGTGGTCGCGACCGGCGAGGCCGGCGCGATCGCCGAGGTCAGACAGGACGGCACGACCTGGCGCGGCGCCAGTGGCCGCGCCCGGCTGGACCGCCCGGCCCCGCCCCCGCTGAACGGCCGGTTTCGCGCGGGCAGCGTGACCAAGCCGTTCACCGCGACCGTTGTGCTCCAACTCGTCGCCGAGGGCCGGATCGGCCTGGACGACTCCGTCGAACACTGGCTGCCCGGCCTGGTCAAAGGAGGCGCCGGCGACATCACCGTCCGGGAACTGCTGAACCACACGAGCGGCCTGCCCGACCCGGTCGGGGCACTGGTCGGCGACGACGGCCTGCCGCGTGACCGCTGGCGAACGTGGACGCTGACGGAACTGGCGCGGCTGTCGAACGCGCTGCCACGTGACCCGAACCCACCGGGCACGCACTACAGCTACTCCAACAACGACTACATCCTGCTCGGCATGATCATCGAGAAGGCGACCGGCCGGTCCTTCCGCACCGAGATCACGCGCCGGATCATCGTCCCGCTCGGGCTGCGCGGCACCAGCCTGCCCGGCGCGAATCCGTGGCTGCCCGCTCCCCACGCCGACGGTTACGTGACCGTCCGGCGCGACGGCCGCGACGTCACGTACGACATGACCGTCCTCAACCCCACCATGGCGGGTTCCGCCGGGGAGATCGTCTCGACCACCGACGACCTGAACCGCTTCTTCGCCGCGCTCCTCGGCGGCCACCTGGTGCGTCCGGACCTGCTCCGCCAGATGACGGCCGGCGACAACGGCTTCGGCATCGAATCGACCACGCTGAGCTGCGGCGTCCGGATCCACGGCCACGGAGGCGGCATCCCCGGCTATCTCACGATCGCCTTCACCTCCACCGATACCCGCCGCCAAGTCGCGCTCTCGATCAACCGCTATCGCGCACCCGACCCGTCCCCCGCCGCCATGGCGTTCCTCAACACGGCCTTCTGCCCCCCTGGCCCCCGCCCCTGAAGGTGACGTTGCAGTGCAGCGGCGGCTCGGCCAGCGGCCCCCAGCACGGGCCTTCGCCCCGGAAAGGGGGGGCTAGCTACACCATCGACCGGCCTACTGCCCAGGTGGTGCGGCAGGTGTCGGACAACGAGGCTGAATGCGAACGGATCCACCAAGCAAAAAGGGAACCCTCTGTGTTCAGCTTCAAGCCGCCGCGCCGCCGTACCGCCCGCACCGCCGCCGTCGGCGCTCTCGCCGTCGCGGCCTGCACCACCGTCATGACCGGCAGCGCCGGAGCCATCGTCAACGGGGCGGACCACACCATCGCGCCCGCCTACCCGGGCCAGATCAACAAGAGCACGAGGACCGACAGCGCTCCGTCGACCGCGGCCAAGGGAGCGAAGGACCAGCAGGCCGCCGCGCTCCGCGCGCTGGACCGCGCCGCCCACCACCTGCGGTCGACGGAACCGGGCGGCAGCACCTCCGACCTGCGGGCCCTGGACGCCATGATCGGCGACACCAAGGTGGTCGGGTTGGGCGAGGCGACCCACGGCTCGCACGAGTTCTTCGCCATGAAGCAGCGCGTCTTCGGCCACCTCGTCGAGGAGAAGGGCTTCACCACCTTCGCCCTGGAACTGAGCTGGACGGCCGGTCTGCGGATCGACGAGTACGTCCAGGGCGGACCGGGCGACGCTCGGCAGGTGGCCAAGGAGACCCTGGCCGGATCGCCCTGGGAGCGCGAGGAGTTCGTCAGCCTCATCAGCTGGATGCGGCAGTACAACGACCGCCACCCCGACCGCAAGCTCCACCTCATGGGGAACGACATCGGGGCGCCCAAGCTCGGCGACGCCATCTTCGACCGGGTGCTCTCGTACGTCCGCGCGAATCGTCCCCAGGACGTGGCGCGCCTCGAAGAGCTGTACGCAGGCCTGCGGCCCCTGGACGACGTCTTCGCGTACCTGCGCAAGCCCGTTGCCGAACGCCGCCTGAACGCCACCGCCGCCCGGCAGGCGTTCGACCTGATCACCGCGAACAAGGGGGGTGGCGGCGACGCCTACGGATGGGCCGAGCAGAACGCCCGGAACATCGCCCAGACCTTCGCGTTCACCGCGCTCGACCTCTCCGACCCTGCGTCGGTCGCCGCAGCGGAGCACCTGCGTGACCGGGCCATGGCCGACAACACCGCCTGGTGGCACCGCCGCACCGGCGACAAGATGCTGCTCTCGGCGCACAACGGCCACGTGGGCTACCTGTCCACCGACCCGGTGATGTACCCGACGACCCAGGGCGTCTTCCTGCGCAAGGCCCTCGGCCGGGACTACGCCGCCATCGGTTTCACCTTCGACCGCGGCTCCTTCCTTACCGCGACCACCCTCGGCAGCCCCTGGAGCAAGGTCACGGTCCCCGCCGCCACCCCCGACATGCAGGAGTACACCCTGGACCGGGTGCGCTACCGCGACTACTACCTCGACCTGCGCACCCTGCCCGCCGCGGGCCGCACCTGGCTGAACACCCCCCGCCCCACCTACGACGCCGGCTCGTCCTTCAAGAAGGACCCGCTGCCCACGCTCGCCATCACCCAGGCATACGACATCCTGATCCACCTCAACCAGGTCCACGCGGCCACCAGCCTCTGAGGCACCAGGCAATAACCTCGCACTTCCCGTCTCCGCTGGGTCGATCTGCCCGAGCTGCTGCTGGAGGTGCACGCATGGTCCAGGTTCCTGGCCGCCTACGTGCACCTGTCCGACATCTCCACCGGCCGCGCCCTCCAGGATCGCCGGCCGCCGGTCGCCTCCCCGATCAGGGCGCCTCGGGAAAGACGGGCCGCAGTGCGGAGCCGCGGGCGACGAACGCGACAGCGATGATGGGCAGCATGCAGACGACCTGCATCACGGCGTACCAGGGCGGGCAGACGCCCGGGATCAGGTCGACACCGATGATCGCGATGGGCATGATGACGGAGAGCGCGCGCATGCGCTCAAAGGAGCGCCCAGATCCCCGGGAGGCGGAGACGGTCACCCGTTGGATCAGCACGGCGACGACGGGCAGCAGGATCGCCCGGACCCACATGAAGGTGTTCACCATGTGGCCGGTGCTCGCCACCACGATGACCCCCAGGAGAGCGGCAGTGCTGAGCGCACTGTAGACCTTGACGCCGGTCTTCGCCGCCTTGAAGGCCCCCTCGGCGCCGGGGCCGTTGAGGAGTGCTGTGGTGGACGGCTGTGTGTTGGTTTCCATGTTCAGTGACGCTAGGAAGTGCTGGGCCGAGGCGGTATCTGGCTGGACCCACGGATGGGTGGGGCTAGGCCCACTCCTGGCTGACCAGAGCGGCAGCGGGCTTCGCCACGGTGCACAGTGGGATCACGAAAGACAGGCGAACGGTGGGCGGGAAGTCATGCGGCAGTTCGGGGACTGGGCGGGGCGTGTGGGTGTGGGGTTCGTGCGGTCGTGCGTTGTGGCGGTCGTCGCCATGCTGGCCCCGGCTGTGTGGGCGGTGGGGGTGGCGTGGGCGCTCTGGTGGGGACCGGGAAACCCGTGGTCGTGGCTAGGGCCGTTCGTGCTGGTGTGCGTGGGCACACTCGCGCTGTCCCGGCGGGTCTGCGTGATGGTCCGTTCCCTGGTGGCGGGGTGGACGGGCACCTTGATCCCCGCCGGGTATCGGGAGGCCGGGCCTGTGGTGCGGATGTCCACCGGGTACTGGTGGAACGGTTTCGGCTATGAGCGCACCCGCCGCGACGCGGTCATGGACCAGAAGTGGCGGATCCGCTGGAAGGACCCCGCCACCTGGCGCGACCTGCGGTTCACCGGCATCGTGCCGTTCAGCGCGGGCCTGGTCGCGTGCCTCCCGCCGGCCGCGATGGCCGCAGGGGTCCTCGGGCTCGGCCAGTCAGGGCTCGCCGCGCGTCTGGCCGGGGTGCTCGCCCTGGTCGTGGCCGTCGCGGCCGCCCCGTACGCCTGGCGGCCCATCGAGCCCGTGGCCGTCCGCTTCCTGCGGCCCTCGCCCGCGATGGCGCTGGCGGACCGGGTGGACGAGCTGACGGCCCAGCGTGCGGACATGACGGTCACGCAGGCCGCCGAACTCCGCCGGATCGAGCGGGACCTGCACGACGGAGCGCAGGCCCGCCTGGTCTCGCTCGGGCTGTCCCTGGCGACCGCCGAGAGACTGATGGAGGCCGATCCTGAGCAGACCAGGGCGCTGCTGCGGCGAGCACGGGGCGACGCCGCCACCTCGATCACCCAACTTCGCGAGCTGATCCAGGGAATCAGCCCGCCGGTGCTCACCGAGCGGGGACTCATCGACGCCGTCCGCCTCCTCGCCATGGACGGCCCGCTCGACGTGACCGTCAACGCCGACACCCGGCTGCGCCTGGATCCGCCGATCGAGTCCGCTGCCTACTTCGCCGTCGCGGAACTGCTGACCAATGCGGCCAAACACGCCCGGGCGTCCCGCGCGCGCATCTCCCTCACGGCGGAAGACGCCGCCGTCGTCATCGAGGTCGAGGACGACGGCCGGGGCGGCGCCGTCCCCCGGGCCGGAGGCGGACTGGAGGGTCTGCAACGCCGCCTCGCGGTCTTCGACGGCACGCTGGAGATCACCAGCCCGCCCGGCGGCCCGACTCGTGTGACGATGGCGCTGCCATGCGAGTAGTTGTCGCCGAAGACCTCTATCTCCTGCGTGACGGGCTGGTTCGCCTGATCGAGGCGTGCGGGCACCAGGTGGTGGCGACGGCGACCACCGGCCCCCAGACGCTCGAGGCGCTGCGAGAGTGGCGACCGGACGTGTCCGTCATCGACGTCCGCATGCCGCCGACCCAGTCCGACGAGGGCCTGCGAGCGGCCCTCGCCGCCCGCCGCGAGATGCCCGGGCTGCCGATCCTCATCCTCTCCCAGCACGTCCAGCAGTTGTACGCCCGTGAACTACTGGCCGACGGCTCCGGCGGCGTGGGCTACCTGCTCAAGGAGAGTGTGTTCGACGCCGACCAGTTCATCAGCGCCCTGGAACGCGTCGCGGCCGGCGGAACCGCCATGGACCCGGTCGTCATCGCCAAACTGCTCAACAGCGGCCCCCCGGACCGGAAACTCCAGCAGCTCACCGAACGCGAGCACTCCGTGCTGAGCCTCATGGCCGAGGGCCTGTCCAACCAGGCCATCGGCCGCCGGCTCTTCCTCAGCGAGAGCGCGGTCGGCAAGTACACCACGTCCATGTTCGGCAAGCTCGGCATCACCGACGACAACGACAGCAATCGCCGCGTCCTCGCCGTCCTCACCTACCTGAACGAACACTGATCCAGCCTGGCCGCACCCGTCAACTCCGCCCGATTCGCTGACCGCTGTTCGAGCGGCTGTTCAGGACCAGAACGGTGGCGCGACTACCAGCGGGCGGGGTCACGAGGCTCACTACGCCCCACCCGGATCCCGAAACTCCACAGTCGCGCTATAACCGTCATATACCAAGGATCGGGAGTCTATCTTCGGCAATCCCATCCAACCGAAGGCGTCTGTCGTTCGACAGCAGAACCACCGCGCGACGGGTAACGCTGACGTGCGCCGCCGACTGCGGTACCGCGCTCACCGGGGCAGGGCAATCAGCCTTGGCCGCCGATGACGGGGGCTGGACCCCGTATCGGGCCCAACCGCACCCGCCTAGAAGGCCCTCTCCCACCGTATGCCCACACCACCCGCACCGCCCAACAGTGTGGGGTCGCTTCCGGCGCTGAGCCCGGGGCCGCCTGGCGCATGTGGACCAGAACCACGCGCGCTCCGAGACGCACGCCGCCGCCAAGGCGATCCTCGTCCAGGCCCAGCGCGAGGTACCGATTGTGAACCACTGGGGCGGCGGGGCCGCTGGTCTTTGTCGTCCTGACGGACCGAGCGGAGGGTCAGGCTGGGTGCTCCTCCTCCTTACATGGGCACCTCGGCAAAGGAGCACAGTGAACCCATTCATCCCTCGCTGGCGCGGGCTGGTCACGACATGATCGCGGAGTTCAGCCTGAGAAGAAGAGAAGCTCCTGGTAAGCCCTGCTCGTCCTGGTCTACCTGCGCGAAGACGGGACGCTCGCCGAGATCAGCGCGGGTTTCGGACTTTCGGGGGCCGCCACCTGGAAGGATGTGGAGGAGACGATGCTGCTGCCGGCCCGGTCACCCGTGCTCGCCCAAGCACTGCGCAAGGCCACCCGGGGACGGACTGACCCGCGTGATCCTGGACTGGACGCTCATCCACACCGACCGACTGAAGGCCGACCGGCCCTACTTCCCCGGCAACATCGCGTGCACGGGATGAACGTGGTGATAGCCGGTCCGGAGGGTACGGTCCTGTGGACCTCGGGGCGCTGCCGGGCAGCGCACACGACCTGACCGCCGCCCACGTAATGGGGCAGTCTGCGCGAGCTTGAGAAAGCGGGGATCCTCACCCTTGCAGACAAGGGCTACCAAGGAGCCGACACCCCCGTTGTGATCACGCCCTACAAAGGCAGGAACAAGCCAGAGTCCCAGAAGCAGGCCAACCGGTCACACGCTCGCCTGCGCGCTCCTGGCGAACGCGCCAACGCCCAACTGAAATCATGGCGCATCCTGCACAAACTCCGCTGCAGCCCCAACAAGGCCAGCCACCTGGCCAAAGCGATCGTCGTCGTCATCCCGGCGCCCACGCTGGTCAGAGGCCTCGCGTCAGTCTCCTGACCGGCTGCGCCGGCGGGGCGTGGAGGCGGTGCCCCGTGCCGGTCGTCGTGGTCCAGCCGCTCCACCTGAAGCACACCGTCCCGATCGCCGAGCTGATGGCGGCGCGCGGCCGGCGTTGGACAGCCTGGTCGCCAAACCTCGGCGAGGTAGCCGCGACGGCCAGGTGCGGTCACGATGACGGCGCAGACCCTCAATGGGGACGTACAGGTGCCATTGAGGGTCCTCGTCGGTGTCGCGCCTGTGTAGGCCACGGTTCGGCGAGCAGTCGACCCCGGCTTGGAGGTTCGTGGTCACCGCACGGGTTGCCGACCCGCGCCCGCCGAGACTCTGTCGTCGGTGACGTCCCGGATCAGCTTGAGGTGCTTCACGTTGATGAATCCGTGCCGGAGTTCCACTCCTCCGACGTTTCCGCGGATCTCGGTGAAGCCGCGCCTCTTGCAGTCGGCCCACGGCCGCTGCCCGTGACTGAGGACGCCTACCACCGGCGAGTGCGCGTTCGGCCGCGTGTGGACCCTGAGCCCGTGCCGCGCGGTGACGAGGTACTCGCAGGTCCTGACTTCCGCCCGCGTCTCCGCGCTCGCGGTGCCCGCCAGGGCCGATCCGGTGACCGCCGCTCCCGCCACCATCAGGGCCACGACGCTTCGCGTTCCCATTTTCCCTCCTCGCTGTTGCTCGTTTTCACCAGTGGCCAGGGCCGAAGACCGATCCAGGTGCTCAGAACCCTGATCCGCTCGCCGGTCATCATGAGCAGGCCCGCGGGAACGATCCACCGGCTCAGACGTCACCTGGGTGTAGGCGATCGGTTCCTCCGCACCGGGCTGGGCACCCTCAGCGGTCAGTAGAGGATGTACAGGTGCCACTTCGGCTTGCCGTCCGTGCCCGTCCCGGATAGGCACGCCGCCGCCATGTAGCGGGGGTTTGAAGCCAGCACCCGCTTGCCGGCGCTGCGGCACTGGTCGTCGTGCCAGTAGCTCTTCCAGAAGTGCCAGCTCGCCTTCTTCGCAGGAGCGGAGCCGCTGGAAGCGGTGTCGGCCGCGTGTGAGGCGTCGACGGCGGAGGCCGCCTGCGTCGGCGCGGCCAGGGCGCCCAGCGCGAGCGCGAGGGCGGACCCCAGCATGACGGCCTTCCTGGTGATCGGCCCCCTCGCACGCTGGTGAGGGTCGGTAGCGCGCGCAGTCGGCCTGCGCACTGCGCCGGTGTTCATGGAATTCCCCTTTCGATGACTTTGCACGTCACTGCCGCGGCCTTTTGTGGCGGTGCGGCCGTGCGCTCAATCATCACCATCACTCAGGGGGAGCGTCATTGATGTCGAGTGCACGTTCATTGATTCTGAATGCAATCACACGCCATGACCCACCGAGAAACTCTGACGCACGATCAGATTCGGAACATAGGTCTGATTTCTCACCTTTTGTAAGCAGATCCGCCATCTTCCTGCGACCAGTGCAGGCGAGGCCAGGGGAGCAGACCACTTACGGACCGCAGGTGCAGCACTGTCGGTCATGGCGATATCATCGCACCGCATTTTTCTGGGAAGATGATCCTGGATTCTGTCGGAATCCACTCCAAGGTGATGGACCGGCACAAGCCAGTGAATGTCAGAGCGGTAACAATGCAAGGTGCACCGAGATGCTAGAGCAGCAGTGCAGTCTTGATCTGCCGGGTCCCGAGCGGTTCGATTGGTGGTGCGGTCTGGCCGCCCGGGAGGTCGTCCTCACCTACGTGCACAGCAACCACCGAACCGACTTCTACGCGGCCGTGAAGTTGCTGCGTTTCGGGTCCGCGAACGTGATGGAACTCGAGTTCGATGGGATGGGTGCCCGGCGCACTCCTCGGCTGATCGGGTACTCCGATCCTGAGCGATGGATGCTGACTCTGGTGTCCAGAGGGACCATGTGGGTCGAGCAGAGCCGCATTCGCGCCGATCCGGCACCCGGCGACCTGGTTCTGTACGACACGTCTCGACCGTATCAATCGGAGATCCTGGATCGGGGCGCCCCGTGTCGCACGGTTTTGCTGCAGGTGCCGAAAAACGCACTCCCGCTGCCCGAGCAGATTCTGCGGCCAAGGGTGGCGCACCCCATACCGACGATGTCCGGCACGGCGGCGCTGCTCCGCCGATTCCTGGAAGGTTCCCTCGAACACGCCGCGACCCTCACTCCAGGCGAATGCGCGCGCCTGGACACGGTGGCCATCGGTCTCATGGCCGCCGTCCTCGCGGCGACCGCCGACGCGGAACGCCTCGTACCGCCGCAGCACCGGCAGCAGGCGCTCGTGCAGCAGGCCAAGGCATACGCCCTCGGCAACCTCCACGACCCCGGCCTATCGCCCACGGCGATCGCCGAAGCGAATCATATTTCGGTGCGGTACCTCCATCACCTGTTCGGCCAGGACGGGCACAGCGTCGGTGAGTTCATCCGGCGGGAGCGTCTGCAGCGCTGCCACGACGACCTCGCCGACCCCCGGCTGAGAAACCGGACCGTCGCCGCCATCGGCGCGCGATGGGGCTTCCATGACGCCGCCGTGTTCAACCGGGCGTTCAAAGCAGCGTACGGAGTTCCCCCAGGCGAGCACCGCCGGCGGTGCTCGCCGCCACGACCAGGGCCATAACTCCCCGATGGCTAGTCTCCAGCCCGGCGCCGGTTCGAGCTCTAGCGGGACATGACCGCTCTCGAGGCCGGTTGCGACGATGATGGCGCCTTCGTGCGTCCAGAGCAGGCCGTTACCGCCCTCGAACGTCACGGCCTCGGGATCTCAGGGGCCAGCCTCGATGGTGAACTGCGAACAGCTGATGTCCAGCCGCAGAGTGGTGCGCCGCATGCGGCCCATCGTGCCGCTCATACCGCCACGTAGCCTGCGTGAGCTTGCGCGCGGGCGATCCCGACGGCCTGGTTATTGCTCATCATCACCATGCTGAGGTTCACGACCTGGCAGATCGAGGTGCCGATGTAGGACCTGCAGACCGCGGCGACTTCGGCCTCCACGGGGAAAGGTGGGCGATCACTCGATGGACCGCCGACATCACTCACCCGATGGAGAACACCTGCACCATCCGTTGAGCGTGCACGACCGTCGAGCCGGCTTGCCGAAGGGCACGTTGGGGTCGAGGGGGGCACGTCCGGGACGTGTTCAGCAACCTCGGGGCCTGGGAGTTGCGGTAATGGTGTATTTGAAGGTCTTCGCGCCGGGAGAGGTGCCGAACCTGGGTGCGAGGAGGGACGCGCGAGGCGGCACCGGAGAGGTCATGGTGGTGCCGAAATTGCTGTACGCCTCGAGCAGAGATGACCCGCCTGTTCCAGGGGAACCTCCGGCCGCATGATCGGCTGCGCGTGCGGGGTACCGGACGTGGCGGTCGTATCGGATCAGCTTGCCCGTGCGGTCGTCGATGAACAGGGTGACGGTGAGCACCGGATCGGCGCAGCGGGCCTCTGGCGAGGTGACCAGAGTGCGCCCGGTGGTGACGTCGAGCATCCCCACGAAGCGGTGGGCGGCGCGGAACTGGGTGCGCGCGGCGCCCAGGTCGTGGACATAGCCGACGGAGCTCTCGTACGGGGTCCACACGTCCCAGTCGTCGTTGTCTCTGACCCTCCAGGGTTTCCCCCGGCCTCCGAAGTCATTCCGGTCTTGTACCGGGATCAGCTCGTACCGGTCTCTGCCCATGTAGATCATGTCGATCCGGTCGGTGCGGCGGACGCCATCGGCACCGACGCTGTTCGACACTCCGGTGATCCGGCCGGTGCGCGTCCGGAAGTCGAGCACGCCGCCGGAAGAGACGTCGACGGAGCCCGCCTGGGATCGGCCGGTGGGGTAGATGTCGTAGCGGGAGGTCACCTGCGTCGTGGTGCGGTTTCGCAACCATCCGCGGAACTCGGCTAGCGCGTGCCGTTCCGCATCACTCGCGGACGGCAGATCACTCCCCCGCCCATGGTGCTCGCTGCACCCGGCGACGAGCACCGCACAGAGGACGCCCAGCGAGGACAGAAGGCCACAACGCACGCGATCGGTCCCCTTCGTGCCGAAGTCCTCGTGGGCAGCTCATACCAAGGGCTCGGCACCCGGCCACCGCGATCCCGCGACCGCCGTGCGGCCCGACGGTCTACGCGGTTACCGGCCCCCTCCGGCCCGCGCGCGAAGTCTTCACGCTGATGGTCAGAGCGTGCCCGGTGGGCAACAGGCCCAGACCGCGCAGCAGCACGGCGTGTTGGACGGTCCGAGCATCGTGACCACCGGCAGGAATGGCGGCCCTAGGGAAGGGCGCCTGGGGTCGTCCGCCTAAGCTCGACCCATGGCTTTGAGGTTCGGACTTCTCGGGACGGGTTACTGGGCGACCGAGACCCACGCTCCTGCGCTGGCGGCGTCGCCGGACGCCACCTTTGCCGGGGTCTGGGGACGTCGTCCGGACCGGGCCGAAGCCCTCGCCGGGAGATTCGGCGTCCGGGCCTACTCGGACGTCGACGACCTGTTCGCCGACGTCGACGCCGTGGCGATCTCCCTGCCGCCCGAGGTCCAGCTGCCGCTGGCGTTGCGGGCGGCCGCCGCGGGCAAGCACCTGCTGCTGGAGAAGCCGGTCGGCCTGTCGGCCACGGGCGCGGCGGCGGTGGCGCGCGAGGCGGCCTCGGCGGGCGTCGCCTCGGTGGTCTTCTTCACCTTCCGGTTCATCCCGGCGGTGGAGCGGATGCTGCAGGACGCCGTGGCGGAGGGCGGCTGGGACGGCGGGCGCGCCAACGTCCTCGCCTCGATCTTCGAGCCGGGCAGCCCGTACGCGGCGTCCGGCTGGAGGCGCACGCGCGGCGCCCTGTGGGACCTGGGCCCGCACATCCTGTC
The DNA here is from genome assembly GCF_003428695.1 of Actinomadura logoneensis. Lineage (GTDB taxonomy): Bacteria > Actinomycetota > Actinomycetes > Streptosporangiales > Streptosporangiaceae > Spirillospora > Spirillospora logoneensis. The sequence continues at coordinate 20,209 of NZ_QURH01000199.1, read as the reverse complement.
GGTGTTCCTGCCCGTCCTCGGCGAGGTCACCGAGGTGCAGGCCATGAGCGGCCCGCACAGCACCTCGCACGCGCTCCTGCGGCACGAGAGCGGCGCGGTCTCCACCATGACGCTCAGCCTGGACGCGCCCCCGGCGGCGGCCGGGATGGAGATCGGGTTCGTCGGCGGCAAGGGCGTCGTGCCGGTTCCGGTCGAGAACGTGTCCGCGGCCGAGCCGCTGGTCAGAGCGATCGGCAGGCTGGCGCGCAGCGCGTCCGAAGGAGGCGCCGACCCGTGCGACGCCGTCTTCGCCGCGAAGGTCAACGCTGTCCTGGAGGCCGCCCAGCGGTCGATGGAGGACGGCGGCACCGTCCCCGTCTCCTAGGCGAGGTCGAGCGCGGCTGGGCTGGCTGAGGCCGTCGGTATCAACGACGTTTCCCCTGCACCTTCCGCGGGCCGGGCCCGGTCTGGACGAACCAGCCGGCCGGGCTGGCGAGCGCAGTCGGCAGAGCCCGAGAGCTCCGCGGACGACGCCGGGGAGGAGAGCGGAGGCCACGCAACCGGGATGGCCCGATGCGGACGGCCGGATACGGACCCGGTGACCCAGGACGCCCGTTCGGAAACGGAGAGGAAGCGTCCGGGGCGCCGCTGGAGACCCATGGCCGGAGTGGAAAGGCGACGCGAACGGCGTCCGGTCGCGGACTGACGAGACGGGACCGCCGAGAATTGCCGTCGCCGGAGCGTGATTCGCTGCGCCGTTTCGGCGAACGGGCCGAAAAATGGGCGTCGACGAGCCCGAGAAAGGGCCGCCCGCTAATTCCCCGGCGCTCAGGCGGCCACTTCTCAACGGCAGAAGCCGCATCTACGTTGAACCTGGTCGTGACGGGTGACCAGCAGGCGGCGGGCGGAGCCGCGGACCGGGGGTGTGGCGGTGCCCGATCTACTTGTCGTTCCGGTTCGCCTGGACGCGCTGTGCCTGGAGCACGAGAAGGACGCGGTGCGGACGACGCCGGACTTCGCCCGGCTCCCGCATGTCGACCCCGTCTCGGGCGCCGACGTGCACGGCGACCTGCCCTACCTCAGCGAGATCCTGCTGCCCGACCCGTTCCAGGACGACACGGTGCGCCTGCGCCCCGGCGTCCACCTGCACTGGGCGCTGCCGGACGGCCTCACCCGGTTGGACCGGCGGCAGGACAAGACCCGGATTCCCGCGGTGCCGAACCGGTGGCTGGTCACCCGCAGCCAGGACAACGTGGTCGACGGCCAGTGGATCGTCGAGAGCGACGCCCTGTCCGACGTCGGCGACGGCGTCGTCTACCCCGTCACCGGCGGCCCTCGCCCCTTCCGCCGGCTCGGCCGCACGATCCCCCTGCGAGCCTGGGACGCCGACGCGGTGACCGACCGCCTGCCGCTGCTGTCCGTCGTCGGCTACGGCGAGCCGGCCTTCGCCGCCTGCTACGCCAACTGCCACAGCGTCTTCGGCTTCTACGACCCGCAGCAGCCGGGCATCCCGCCGGCGGGGCTGCGCTACGACGTGCTCGGCTGGTTCACCGACTCCGCGCAGGACGCCCTCACCCGGTACGCCGCCGAGCCCGACTGGCGCGCCGCGATCGAGAACGACCTCGGCTGGAACGTCCCGCCGGACGCCGTCCGGCCCACCGCCACGGTCTGCTACGCCCAGCTCACCTTCGCCGCCGCCGGCTCGACCGCCAACCCGCTGGTCTCCGGCACGGAGAACGGGGTCTACGTCGGCGGCACCGCGACCGAGGCGCTCGCGGCGCACCTGGGCCAGAAGCTGCCCGACGTCACCGCCGACGAGGTCGAGAACCTGCTGGAGTCCCTGGCGTTCGCCGAGTCGCTGGAGGCCCGCACCCTCGACCTGGACGCCAAGCTCGCCGGGGTCCGGCACGCCGACACCTTCCGCACTCTCGGCGGCGGGGTGGTGTGGACCGTCCGCCGCCAGGACGACACGTCCGCGCCGGAGACCGCGGAGGAGCGCCAGGCCCGCGAGAACCTGACGGTCCCCCGCTCGGTCGCGGACCCGCTGAGCGCGCTCAACGCCGCCCAGCAGGACCACGACCGCGCCCTGCGCCGCGTCGCCGGCCTGCGTGAACGCCTGTTCGCCGACTGGTGCCGCTACATGCTGTGCGCCTACCCCTACGAGGCCTCGCGGGACGCCTACCCCGACGCCGACGAGGCCCGGTTCTTCCTGGAACGGGAGCTCACGGCGCTCACCCTGGCCGTCGAACGGACCGAGGGCGCCGACGGCTCGACCGCCCGCGCCCTCGCCGACGCCCGTACCGCCCTCGACGCCGCCCTCAAGACGTTCAACGCGGGCTCTCCGGCCGCGGCGCGCAGCACCTTCACCGTCCAGCAGATCGCCGCCCCCCAGTTCTACGAGCCGGCCGAGCCGGTCGTCCTGCTGACCGGCCCGATCGCGACCCCGTCCAACCGGTACGGCGAGGACGGCGCGGACAAGCCCGGCGGTCTGGTCCCGTGCCACCTGCTGACCGGCGACGCCGCCCTCGGCACGCGGGAGGGCGTCACGGCGCTGCGGTCGCGCGTCGCGGAGATCTTCGCCGGTCTCGCCGCGGCCGACGCCTGGCCCACCGTCCGCGTCTGGAAGAACCAGCCGTGGCATCCGGTGCTGCTCCAGTGGGAGGCCGAGTTCTTCCCGGTCGGGACGGGCGGCAATCTGGACACCGGCCGCCGCGACTACGCGCCCGACTACGTCACGGCCAACTACGAGCTGCCCGCCACCGGCGTCGAGCTGCGCTCCCGGACCGGCCGCGAGGCCACCCGCAAGGCCGCCAACGTCTACACCGGCACCACGATCCTGTCGCCGAACGCCCGCCCGGTGCTGTCGGCCCGCGTCCTGACCTACCTGACCGGCACGGTCCTGCCCGCCTACAACGCGACCGCCGGCACCACGGTCACCGCCGAGCAGTTCCAGCGCGACCCGACCGCCGTCCTCGACGGCTACCAGGCCAAGGGCACCGACCCCCGGCTCAGGACCCTGATCCGGATGTACCGGGCCCTGGTCTCCGAGGAGGACAGCAACCTCTCCCAGGCGCTCAGCGGCTTCAACGACGGCCTGCTGATGCGGCGGGCGGTCCGCCAGCTCCCGGTCTCGGACCCGGTCGGCTTCCCCGACTACCGCGACTTCACCGCCCGGGTCGCCGCGGCGCTCGGCGAGGAGGCGCGGAACGCCCCGCAGCCGCTCGCCGACTTCAACCCGATCCGCGCCGGGGCGCTGCGGGTGCGGCGGGTGCGCGTCGTCGACAGCTTCGGCCTGTCCCGCGACGTCGACACTGCGGACATCAGCACGACCGCCCGCCTGCGGGTGCCGGGCCACCCCGACTGGGCGGCCCTGGCCCCCCGGCTGACCCAGCCCGCCCGCGTCGCCCTGCGCTGGCTCGACGCCGCCCACGACCTGCGGGAGAGCACCGTCCTGCCGGTGAGCTCGCCGGTCTGCGGCTGGCTGGTCCCCGACCATCTCACCGGCGGCCTGGACGTCTACGCCCAGGACGGCGCGTCGCTCGGCCGGCTGTCGACCCTCCCCGACGCCACGGGCGCCGCCCGCTGGACCCCCGCTCCCGGCGGGACGGTCCTCACCCCCGACCTGATCGCCAACGCCCACCTGCGCGCGACGGTCGCCCGGATCCGCGGCGCGGGCCCGGACGAGCTCGCGACGCTCCTCGGCACCTTCGAGGACGTCCTCAAGGAGATCGAACCGGCCGACACCACGGCCCGCCGGGGCCAGGCCGTCCTGATGGGCCGTCCGCTGGCCGTCGTGCGCGCCGCGGTCAACCTGGAGCTGGCCGGCCTGCCCGCGGTGCACCAGGACTGGAACGTCTTCCGCCAGGACCTGCGCCGCACCGCCCGCGAGACCAACGGCTTCACGATGGTCGACTTCCCCGTCCGGATCGGGGCGCCGGCCCGCCTGAACGACGGCGTCGTGGGCTTCTGGCGCGAGAACTCCGCCGGGACGCTCGCCGACCGCTTCGACCCGGCGGGCACCACCCTGAAGCTGGCCCTGGACAAGCCCGCCGCCCTGCTCACCCTGCTCATCGACCCGCACGGCCATGTCCACGCCACCAGCGGCATCCTGCCGACCAAGTCGATCAGCCTGCCGCCCGAGCACTACGCCGCCGCCCTCGCCGGGATGGAGGTCGACTTCCGGGTCGCCCCGCTGCTGGGCGATCTGAACGGGCCGGTCGCCGTGCCGGTGCCCGAGGAGGCCGGCCACCGGTGGTCCTGGCGGCAGCGCGGCCGGACCGGCTGGCTCCCCGACCGCGAACCCGCGGTCCCCCGACCCGACGCCGTGTTCCCGGCGGCCCCGACCGTACGCGAGGGCTGGCTGGCCCTGCGTACCGCGCCCGAGGAGGGATCAGCTTGACGGCCAAGCTCGTGCTGCACTGGAGCCTCGACCACACCACCGCCGACAACAAGATCCTCGACGACTCCGACGCGCATCTCAACGCGACGGTCCAGGGCACCGTGCAGAACCCCGCCGACGAGCGGTTCGGGAGCTGCCTGAAGCTCGGCGCCGGCCAGGGGCCCGTGCTCCTGGCCGACACCCCCCTGACCCGCCTGGCCACCTACACGATCGAGACGTGGGTCAAGCCCGACGCGGCCACCGGCGAGAGCGGCCTGCTCGGTAAGCAGGGCGGCGGCATCCGGCTGGCCCTGCTCTCCGACGGGAGGATCGAGCACCGGCACGGCGTGGCGGGCGGCGCGACGGCGACGGTCACCTCCGGCGCGAACGCGATCGCCTTCGGCCAGTGGCGGCACGTCGCGATCACCCAGGACGGCCGGCGCGCCCGGATCTTCGTCAACGGCGTGCAGGTCGCCGAGGGGCCGTCCGGGACCGTCCCGGTCGCCGACGACAAGCCGTTCGCGGTGTTCGGCACCGGCCTGCTGGCGCACGTCCGGGTCTACGACGACGCGCTGTCGGAGACCGAGATCCGCCGCGACATGGCCTCCGACGAGTCGTCGCTGACCGCGTTCGTCCGCACCCACCCGCTGGGGTTCCGTCTGGGCGGCGAGGACGGCCAGCCGGTGCTGTTCATCGACGACTCCCCCACCGGCCAGCCGATGATCCTGCAGATCACCAACAGCTCGCGTGACGACGTGGAGCTGGTGCCCGGTTCCGGCGCGGTCTCGGCCCAGGACCACCACTTCGCGCTGCGGCTGCGCCCGGGAACCCTCGCCCGCACCCCCGCGCCGTCCATCACCACGCCCGGCTGGACGCTGCGGCGCGACGGCGACACCCTCTACTTCCTGACCTCCAAGGCCGCCAAGCTGCCGCCCGGCGGCTCCATCGCCCTGCGCATCGACGGCATGAGCGCCGACGGGGCGGGCGGCGGCCGGGGCACCCGCGTCGAGCTGGACTACCGGCGCCTGCGGTACGTCGGCGAGACGCAGGAGCTGTCCGGCACCCGGCTGCAGTATCTGGAGATCGCCAACCACCGCGGACGGCGCGACCTCCCGCTGGACGTGTCGTTCGTCGGCGGTGCCCGGGTGCTGAGCGACGGCGTGACCGGCAGCGCGCTGCGCATCCAGATCGCCAACATCTCCCGCGACGCCGCCCTCCAGCTTCAGGCGGGCGATCCGGCGACGGCGTTCGTCATCTCCTTCGAGGTGCAGCTGTCCGGGGAGGCGACCCGCCGGTCGGCGCTGATCGCCGAGGGGGCGGTCGCGGGCGCCACGCTCGGCGTCGCCGCCTCCTCCGGCATCACCGCGTCCTGGCAGATCAGCCGCGACGAGCTCGGCCAGCGACTCCAGTGGACGATCAGCCCGAAGGCCGACGCCTCGCTCGCCGCGGGCGGCCGGATCGAGCTCCTGCTGGACGGCATCTACGCCCCGGCGTCCCTCGGCAACGCCCCGGTGATCGTGGAGTACCGCAACATCCCCGGGTACCAGGACGGCTTCGTCACGATCCTGGCCGAGAAGACCCCGCTGCTCTACACCGCGCAGCGCGTCGGGATCGGCACTTCGAACCCGCAGGGACGGCTGCACCTGCTCAATGAGGATCCGGCGGGGGACGCGCTGATCCTCGGTCCGCCCACCGGTACCCATCTGCGCGTCGGCTACGACGCCGACCGCACCTGGATCAAGGGCAACGGGACCAAGCCGCTGGCGGTCAACCCCACCGGTGGCAACGTCGTCATCGGCGGCACCAAGGCCGACGGCCGACTCCACGTCCTCAACACCCAGCAGAACGCCACCGGCGACACCCTGGTCCTCGGCCCCACCGACCAGAGCCATCTGCGGCTGGGCTACCACCAGGACTACACCTGGATCCAAGGCCGCGGATCGGCGTCGCTGCTGACCCTCAACCCCGACGGCGGCAACGTCGCGATCGGCACGACGTCGAGCACCAACCGGCTGACCGTCCTCGCGAGCGAGAACCATCTGATGCTGCGCCGTTCCACCAACGCGGCGGGCAAGGTGCTGTTCCTGGAGCTCTTCCAGGAGCCCGGTCCAGGTGAGGTCAAGCCCAGCATCAGGTTCCACCACGGCAACCAGTTCTGGCACCGCATCGAGGCCGGTTACGGCGGCTTCGCCTTCCGGACGGGTCACCTGCCCGACGACTCCCTCGTGGGCATCCAAGCCTCCTCCCTCCAGCTCGGCTCGATCGCGATCGGCGAGAACGAGCTGAGGATCCTCAGGCAGCTCGCCTCGGGCCAGCTCGAGTTCGACCTCTACAACGTGTACCAGGACGAGTACGCCTACGCCGCCGACTACAACCCCTACGACGGCGACCGCAGGTACGTCTGGACCTGGCGCCGCAAGGGCCGCGTCAACCAGGGCCGCTGGCGCATCCACTACCCCTCCTGAGGAGAGCCGTGCCTCCCAAACGCAAGGGCGACGACCTCCCGCCCCCACGCCCGAAGACCGCCCGGCTCCAGGCCATCGACAAGAAGGCCGAGGACGTCAAACGAGCCGCGCAGGAGGCCGCCGACAAGCAGGAGCAACTGCGGAAGGAGCGGGCCGAGAAGCTCGCCGCGCTCGGCAAGGCCCCGGACGGCACCCGCGGCGACGGCAACTTCCACGCGGTGTTCCTCAAGATGGGACAGGGCGACTGCACGCTGATGACCACGCCGCGGGGCCATGTGGTCATGCTGGACTGCGGCAGCGACTCCAAGGAGAACGAGGCCGAGAGCCTCTACAAGAAGCGGATCCACGACGTCATCTATGGCGAGAAGTTCCTGAAGACCAGCAGCGTCATCGACGTGCTGATCCTCACCCACCCCGACAGCGACCACTACAACCAGCTCAAGAAGATGCTGGACCCCGACGTGCAGATCGATTCCTACTACCACAGCTCCAACCGGGTGGACTACGCGGCCCAGCAGGTGAGCGGCTTCCTCGTGGAGAAGTGTCCCGTCGCCTACAAGGTCAACCACCACGACAACGCCGGTGCCCAGGTGATCGAGCTCGTCACCGCGGACGGCACCCAGAAGCTCAAGCTGCCCGACGCCACCAGCTCCGCCGTCCCCCGGCTCGACGGCAAGGGCGGCATCCTCGTGCACACCGAGGCGAACTGCACGATCTCGCTGCTGGCCGGCAACGTCAACAGGGTCGACCTGGACGACCACAGCAACCACACCAACCGGGGCAGCATCGCCACGCTCATCGAGGTGTTCGGCCAACGCATCCTCATGTGCGGGGACGGCACCATCAACACCGAGGCCTACCTGCTCCAGTACCACAAGGCGCGGCTGGCGAACCTGGACGTCGTCCAGGCCGGGCACCACGGCAGCATCAACACCTCCTCCTCCCAGGAGTTCGTCAAGCACGTGCGTCCCCGGCAGGTCGTCATCAGCGCCGGAATGAAGATCCCGCTGCACCACCTGCCGAGCTGGGAGACCATCACCCGCTACCAGGCGGTGATGGACCCGAGCCCCACGGACTACGCGGTCTCCGCCTGGGAGCCGGGTGCGATGGGGGCCTACGACCACACCACCCGCAACATCTTCGAGAAGATCTACATCACCGGCTCCCGTGGCACGTTCGAGTACACGGTCGAGGCCCCGAAGGCGGCGTCATGACGCCAGAGGAACTGCAGACCGCGATCCCGTCGGGCGGCCGGCTCGACCTGGACGTCACCGTCCTCGGCGCGCGGACCGCCGGACGTCTGCGCCCGTTCCTGCCCGGCGGTGTGCTCTCGCTCGCCGACGCCGTGCGGACCGCGACGGACGACGGCGTCACCCTGACCGGGACCGGCGTCAACGGCCCGTTCGACGGCATGGCGGTGACGGCCCGCTTCTCGGCGGGCGATCCGGTCACCGCGAGGCTCACCGCGACGGCCGGACCGGACTGGTCGTTCGCCCGCGCGTTCCGAGCCCTGCGGAACTCGGTGATCGACTCCTTGCGCTTCGAGGCGCCCGCGCTCGTCCTCGACACCTCCGTCACCACCTCCTCCCCCACCGCCATGGGGCCGGACGAGAGCTCGCTGGTCTTCGCGGGGAAACTCCTGCTCACCGGCCGGGCCGCCCTGCTCGACCTGCTGGTGCCCGCCGCGAGCCACGACATCACCGGCGAGATCACGATGGTCACGGGCCTGCCCGGAACCGACCTGCCGATCACCCCGGTCCCCTTCGTCGTGCTGCTCGGACCCGCGGGGGCGACCCGTGACCTCGGCCTCTTCACCCTGGAGAAGCTCCGCTACGAGATCTTCGGCACTCCCCGGTTCAACTACGACCTCCTCGACATGGACGTGGTCTGCGCCGTCTCGGTGACCGGGGTGCTGCCCGTCACCATCGGCGGGATGCGCCACGAGATCTTCGTCGGCACCGATTTCCGCGGCTGGAGCGACAGCGTCCTGCTCAGCGCGGACCTGCGCGACCTCGGTGACGCCCGGCTCAGCGACGTCGCGGCGATCCTGGGGCAGCCGGGCCTCGAAGCGCCGACGGGCACCTCGCTCTCGCTCCCGTTCCGGCCGACCGTCCTCAACCTCCTGCTGACGCCGTCGGCGTCGAGCGTCGTCCGGTACGTCACCCTCAAGCTGGAGACCGACGAGAGCTGGCCCATCGCCGGCCTGTTCACCCTCGACGCGCTCGACGTGCTGTTCCGGGTGGACGACCCCCTGTCCTCACCGCGCGTCTCCGCGCAGGTCCTCGGCCTGTTCGGCATCGGCACCGCCGGAACGCTGGAGATCGGCGCCGCCTACGACGACGGGATCACCCTGGGCGGCTCGCTGCGGGACGGCGACCCGCCGCTGAGCCTGCGCGAGGTGGCCCGGCAGTTCGGCGGGGTGCCCGCCGAGGCGGTCCCCGACCTGCGGGTGGAGAAGTTCGACCTGTTCGCCGCGCTGCCGAAGGGCGACCGTCCGCTGACCCTCCGGGGCCTGCTGGAGATGACCGGCGACTGGCGCATCACCGACCAGGTGTCCCTGACCGACGTCCGGGCCGAGATCACCCGCGAGAAGGACACGAGGTTCGCTGCGCGGGCCGGGTTCGTGGTCGGCCAGGTCGGGCTCGTCGTCGGCGCCGACTACGACCCGGCGCCCGAGAAGGGCTGGACCTTCGCCGGGGGGACGGGCGCCGGCCAGGCCATCCCGATCGGCCGTCTCATCGAGGACCTCGGCCGCCGGTTCGGCGACCTGACGCTGCCGCAGCCGCTGGCCGGACTGACCGTGCACGACGTCGAGGTGTCCTTCACCACCGGCACCAAGCGGTTCTTCTTCACCGCCGCGATGACGCTCCCGATCGACACCGTCGACCTCGAACTGAAGCTGGCCATCGACACCTACGCCCGCACCCTGGCGGGACGGGTCGCGGTGAGCGTGCCGACCTCCGCCGGGCCGCTGAACATGCGGCTGGACGCCCGCTTCGCCGACAGCGCGACCGCCAAGCGGTTCGCGCTGACCTACTCCCGCGACCCGGCCGACGCCACCCCGACCATCAAGGCGATCGTCGCGGCGATCTCCCCCTCGGCCGCCGCCTACGTGCCGGACTCGGTCACCGTCGACCTGCGCCGCGCGCTGGTCGCCGTCGACGGCGAGGGGGGCCAGACCGTCCGGCTGTTCTCGGTCGACCTCACCCTCGCCCTCGACCTGTCGAAGCTGCCGGTCATCGGCCAGCACTTCAAGGGCGGCCAGGTCTTCGGCCTCGACCCGCTGCGGCTCCTGGTCTCCTCCGCGCCGCTGAGCGCCGACCAGGCCTCGGCGCTGGAAAAGCTGCTGCCCGCCGGGACGGGCGGGCTCCCCAAGGGGCCGATCGCGGCCGGCTTCAGCGTCGACGGGGTGCTCCGGCTGGGCGGTCTGGAGACCCCGATGAACCTCCCGGCGACCGCGCCCGGCACCACCCCGGCGCCCGCCGCGCCCGCCCCCGCCGACCCGGCGCAGACCCTCACCGGCGACAACTCCCTGTGGCTGAAGGTCCAGAAGGGGTTCGGGCCGATCCACGTCGAGCGGGTCGGCCTCGCCTACGAGCACGATCCGGGGCAGCCGGCGCGGATCGCGCTGATGCTCGACGCGTCCATCTCGATGGCGGGCCTCACCCTGGCCGCCGACGGGCTCGGCATCGAGTTCGCGATCTCCGATCCCAAGGCCGCTCCGTCCTTCGAGCTGCGCGGCCTGTCGCTGGACTTCAAGGGCGGGCCGATCCAGATCAGCGGCGCGTTCCTGAAGAGCAAGGTGGTCTACGCGGGCCGCACCTACAACGCCTACAGCGGGAAGGCCGTCATCCGCACGCCGATCCTGGCGATCGGCGCGATGGGCTCCTACGCCCAGCTCGACGAGGGCCCCTCGCTGTTCGTCTACGCGTTCGCGAACTTCCGGATCGGCGGCCCTCCGGTCCTCCAGCTCCGCGGCATCGCGGCCGGGTTCGGCTACAACCGGCGGCTGATCGTGCCGCCCGTCGACAAGCTCGTGCAGTTCCCGCTGGTCGCCGAGGCCGTCGGCGACCTGGTGCCGACCGACTCCGCCGGTGAGCTCCAGCGGCTCAACTCCTACCTGCCGCCGTCGGTGGGCGACTACTTCCTGGCGCTGGGCGTCCGGGCCGTGATCTGCGAGATGCTCGACGCGTTCGTCCTGGTGACCGCCGCGTTCGGGCACCGCTTCGAGTTGAACGTGCTCGGCATGACCACGCTGGTGCTGCCCGCCGAGGACGCCGCCGACGCCACCCCGGTCGCGGAGATCCAGCTCGCCATCAAGGCGACCTTCGCGCCCGACGACGGCTACCTGTCGCTCACCGCGGTGCTCACGGAGAACTCCTTCCTGCTGTCGCGCTCCTGCCATCTGACCGGCGGGTTCGCCTTCGTCACCTGGTTCCGCGGCGAGCACTCGGGCGACTTCGTGGTGAGCGCGGGCGGTTACCACCCCCGCTTCCCGGTGCCCGACCAGTACCCGGTGGTGCCCCGGCTCGGCCTCAACTGGAAGATCTCCGACAAGCTGTCGATGAAGGGCGGCGGCTACTTCGCGCTCGTCCCGTCCGCGATCATGGCCGGCGCGTCGGTGTCGATCAACTACGACGACGGCGCGCTCCACGCCTGGCTCGACGCCTCCATCGACTTCCTCATCTCCTGGCAGCCCTTCCGCTACGACGCCGCGCTCCACCTCGGCATCGGCGTCAACTACACCTTCTGGCTGTTCGGCAGCCACACGATCTCGCTCTACCTCGGGGTCGACGTCCGTTTCTGGGGGCCGGACTTCGGCGGCACCGCCACCCTCGACCTGAAGATCATCAAGTTCACCATCTCCTTCGGGGCCGCCGAGGCCGGGCCCGCTGCCCATCCCCTGGAGCCGGTTCAGGAAGACCCTCCTGCCCGAGAAGTCGAAGATCGCGACGATCTCCCCGCTCGGCGGCTCGGTCCGGCCCGGCAGCGGCACCGACCTCGGCGTGCTCAACCCGATCGAGTTCTCGCTGGTCACCGATGTGCAGATCCCCTCGACCCGGGCACGCGCCGGAGGGCGGGCGCTGCCCGACGTCGGGGCCGGGTTCGGGGTGGCCCCGGTGGGCCGCAAGGCCGACTTCGGCTCCGAGCAGACCATCCGGATCACCCGCGCCGGAGTGGCGGCCGAGCAGTACTTCACCTTCGTCCCCCTGCGCAAGAACCTCCCGGCCGCGCTGTGGGGCCAGGAGACCAAGGCGACCCTGGACCGCGAGCGGCTGGTGAAGGACCTGCTCACCGGCTTCACCGTGCTCCCGGCCCCGGTCCACGAGCCCGCGGCCCGCCCCGCGCTCGACCGCACCGCCCTGCAGTCGCTCACCGCCCTGTTCACCGAGCCGGACGCCTTCGCCTGGCACCCCGTCCAGAGCTCCGCCGTCGACGAGGCCGACCCGCAGGCGCGCGCCCGGCGGATCGCCGGCACCGTCAACGCTCCGGCGACGGCCGCCGCCCGCTCGGCACTGGCCCGGACGCTGATCCCCGGCGCCGAGATCGACCTCGCCGGTCTCGACGTCACCGCCTTCGAGGAGACACCCCAGGTGGCCGCACATGCCTGAGCAGATCACGTTCGTCGGCCACCAGAGGCCGGGCCTTCCGTCGGGCGACTACCACATCACCGTCGAGCAGCGGATCGACCTCGATCCCGAGCCTTTCACCGCCTCGCGCACCTTCTCGGTGGCGGGTGACCGCTTCTCCCTGCCGCAGGCGGCGGTGCTGTCGGTGTTCCCGCCGGACGGCAGCCTCGGCGACCACTCCAACGTGCTGCCGCACATCGTGCTGAAGCGGCCGTCGCTGCCGTGGGAGCGGGAGCCGGGCGGCACCGCCGGAAGCACTTCGCCGTGGCTGGCCCTGCTGCTGTTCACCGACGCCGAACGTCCCCGGCCCCGGACGGTGACCCGGGCGGAGCTGACCCGCGGCACCGCGTCCATCCCCGAGCCCGCCGCCGAGCGGCTGGAGCCGTCCGACGAGAAGATGACCGTCATCGACGTCCCGCGCTCGCTGCTGGCCGAGGTGCTGGGTGAGCTGTCCGACGTGCGGAACCTGCCCTACACCGCGCACGTGCGGCGCGGCGAGGGACCCGACGCCGCCCTCGTCATCGGCGGACGGCTCCCCCCGGCCGGGCAGTCGTGCACGGTGCACCTGGTCTCCCTCGAAGGACGCTACGACGCCTCGGGACAATTCGCCTACGGCAGCGCCGCAGGAGACTCCGAGGTGCGGCTGGTCTCCCTGTACAACTGGCGGTTCGCCTGCGCCGACACCGAGCAGACCTTCGCGACCCTGGCGCGGAAGCTGGGCCGCAGCGGCGCTCCGTTCCGGCTTCCCCGGATCGGCGATCCGACCGCCGAGCCCTTCCTCGACCAGGGCCTCGTCCCGGTCCGGCACGAACTGCTCGAAGGCGGCCGCACGGTCTCGTGGTACCGGGGGCCGTTCGCCACCGGACCGGTGGACGGCGAGTCCGTCACCCCGGTCCGCAGCCCCGACCGGCTCCTGCGCTACCACCCGGACACCGGCATGTTCGACGTCGGCTACGCCTCGGCCTGGCAGCTCGGCCGGCTGCTGACGCTGCGCAGCGCGGGCATCGCCACCGAGCTGTACGAGTGGAAGCGGCGGCGCAGCCAGCACCATCTGCGCGAGGTGTCCTCGGCCTACCCGCTGGCGGTCACCGAGATCGACAGTTCCTGCCCGGCACCGGTCGCGACGTTCCTCAACGACCTGAGCCTGCTGCGCGGCGTCCCGTTCCCCTATCTCGTCCCCGACGAACGGCTGCTCCCCACCGAGTCGATCCGGTTCGTCACCCTGGACACCCTGTGGCTGAAAGCCCTCATCGACGGGGCGTTCAGCATCGGCAGGCTGGGCGCGGCCGACGCCGCTCTCGACCGCCTGCATCCGCCGCCCGTGAAGTACCCCCGCACCACCGGAGTGCTGATCCGCTCCGACCTGGTGTCGGGCTACCCCGACCTGCTCATCGACGCCTACCCGGGCGCGCGGGCCGACCAGCCGTTGCCCGTCGTCCGCCGCGACAAGCTCTCCGCGAACATCATGCTCTGCCTGTTCCGCGGCGACATCGCCCGGCTGGACGTGCACCAGCGGCCCGAGAGCCTGCACTTCGCCATCGAGCCGGACGGCACGAACCGTTTCGGCAAGGCCCTGCGCAACGCCTCCGGCGGTCCCGGCCCCGACCTGGCGCTCCTGACCTACGGCCCGCGCCGCACGATCCCCCTGCGCACCCTCGCCGACGCCATGGCCGACGCCCTGTCCATCGCGCGCGCCGACTTCGGACCGGGCGACTTCGCGCGTCAGATGATCGAAACCGCCGAACGCGTCACCTACCTGGCCACCGGAATCACCCCGGCGTGACTCAGGCCGGCTCCTCCGCTTCCGCCGGAGCCTCCGCGAGCTGCGCCTGCGCCTGCTCCTGAATGAGCCGCACCAGCTCGTACACCCGCGCGTAAGGCATCTGCCCCAACGACTCCAACACCAGATTCGCCTCCGCCACCGACAACGAAAGTGTAATTCGCGGCTCTACCGACACCCGTTTCCCCTCTCAACACCGACTTCCCCACCCTATCCGCCCTTTGCGCAACGCATAAGGCATCAGCGCAACCGTTCAGCGGCTGGACACCACTGGACCATCACGAATGGCGGGAGCCTAATCCGACAGACCAATTTCTGAGGGCGATCGGGCCTGCGGAGGCGGCGATCGAGAGCTCCTCATTTAACGATGGTTCCTTGAAGGCCGTTCAAGGCACTAGCCTGCCCAGGTGGTCCAGTCCCCAACATCGAAGATGATCAGTCGCCTCGTTGATGGCCAGATCTGTGCATACGCGCTGACACCCGAGTCCTGGGGGCTGCTGTCTCCCCTGGCAGTGTTCCGGCCGTCGTCCGAAGACCGCGTCGTCGAGCACGCCGTGTTCGCTGACGGTAAGAGGGCCGTCTACACGACGTTGAACGCGGCCGTCTGTGTCACCGATACCGGTGATGAGGTCTGGCGGTATGCATTCGAGCCGCAGTCGGATCAGGTGCACGGGCATCGGCCCGGGTGTGTTCTGTCGGCGGACGAGAAGGTGGTGTGGGTGTACCGGCCCGACGCGATGGCCGGACGTGACCGTCCTGATCAGTGGATCGCGCTGGACGCCTCGATCGGAGAGCTCCTCGGCCAGCAGGACTTGGAGACGGTTGGGCACAGTGGGCAACACCTGACGCACCCGTCGGACGGCCACGTCCTACTGGACGTCGGCGAGGGGCAGGACGGTACGGTCATTTACCGCGCGTTGCTGACCGCCGGCGGGATCTCTCTTGACCGCTACCCATGGGACGACCGGTGTCTCATCGATCTCGCTCCTGATGGGGGCCGGTTCCTAACGGTCGGCCACGATCAGGCCGACGCCGCCATCCACGCCTACCCGGGCGGCGAGGTGCTCCTGGAGCTGCCGGTCGAGGCATTCTTGCCCATCGAGGACGTGACCGACGAGACTCCCGAGTTCTACCTCGAATGGGCCGGCGGATTCCTGACGCCCGACTCCGTGGTCGTCGTGCTGACGGGCGAAACCGAGGACGATCCGGAATGGTCGCGCAGCTACCGTGTCGACCTGCGCACCGGTGAGATCGAGGCACGGTTCGACGGCCACAACGAGCACCCCTACGACCTCCAGCCGCTGGGAGACGCCTCCTGGCTCACCACCGACCCGGCCGGCCACCCGATTCGTTGGTCACAACCATGAGCGGCCTGTTGCGAGGAGCGCCGCCCAGCGAAACGCCAGGTGTTCAGCAGCCGTCGACCAGGAGGGCTGGTAGTGGCGCTTGGTCCGCATGCACGCCACCGGCGACTACACCATCGCCGAGCTGATGGAGGTGTTCTCCATCAGCCGAGCCACCGTCTACCGGGCCCTGGCCCGATCACAGAACTCGGGGACCTCGGCATGACCGACTCTCTGCTCCTGGCGCTCATAGGCCAGGAGATGACGTCTGTGATCTTCGTACGGGACTACCTGCAACTGGACTTCGACGGGCCACGGCTGTCGCTGTTCGTGTGGCCGCAGGTCACCACCGACGCGCAGGCCCGCCAGATCGGCGACCCCGGCTACCGCGACAGCCTCTGCTCCCTCATTGGCCACCCCGTCCGAGCCATCGACGAGAATCCAGGCACCGGACTCGCCCTCCACTTCGACTCCGGTTCCATCGTGGCCAACCCTGACCCTTCCCAGCTCGAAGGGCCAGAGATCGCCATGCTCAATGGCATCGCTGGCAGCACCGGCTGGATGGTGTGGCGTCCAGGCGAATTCCCCTTCGACGGCCCTCGAGAGCGTCATAGCCACACCCGGCGAGTCAGCAGCCAAGACCTTCCTATCGCCCACGCGCCGCGACCCGATCGGACCCTCATGCGGAAAGAACCAGCCCCATCCGATCTCTCCCCCGACATGGCCGTCCGCAGCAGTCCCGCCACGGCGCTCCAGGCAGGTGGGGAGCTCAGTGAAGCACAAGCCGAACGCGACGCGCTCCGCCGCGAGCTCGGTGATCTGCGAGCGCATCTGTGCCTCGCGCTCGGGCTGTTGCGTCGTGAACCCGGCCCCGAGGGCCTGGAAGTTCTGAGCGTCGCCAGCGACAAGGAGATCCTCGCCGCCGTGCGGCGCCTCATCGTCGATGCCCTACCCCCAGAAGCGGACAACGAGTCCCGGTGGACTCTCATCGACGATGAGATCTTGGCTGGGCGGAAGATCGCAGCGATCCAGCGCATCCGCGAGGAGTTCGGAGGCAGTCTCCACGATGCCCTGGACACCCTCGTCCAACGTTACGACCAGCTCCGCCGCCTACGCCCTGACCAGTTCGCCCAGGACGCGGACACCTACTGGGAAGGCTTCTACTCGTAGTCGGCAATCACCCAACGCTGTGCGCAGGTCTTCTGACATCCGTGCAGAGGTCTTCTGAGACCGACACCGGGAAGAATCAGACACTGTGAGACACAGATCGTCCCGGAAGTCGTTCCACAAGAAATGTTCCAGAAAGGCCGCACGAAGGCGACTTTCGGTACGCTCGGGGCATGGGAACCGGCAGCGATCATGCTCAGGGTGGGATGGAACTCGGGTACGCCCGCGTCTCCACCACCAAGCAATCCCTCGAACGCCAACTCGACGCCCTGGCCGCTGCCGGGATTCCTGACGATCGGGTCTACGTCGACAAGAAGACCGGCACCACCATCGACCGCGACGGGCTGAACGCTCTGCTGGCCTATGCCCGGTCCGGCGACACCGTCATGGTCCACCCCCTGGACCGAATCGGCCGGAATCTGCGCGAGGTCCTCAATCTCGTCCACGACCTGGCCGAGCGCGGCATCGGCGTCCGGTCGCTGGCCGACCCGCTGCCCATCAACACCGCCGATGAGGGCATGGCCCGAATCGCTTTCCTGCTACTGGCGTTGTTCGCCGAGATGGAACGCACCTTCACCGCCGAACGCGCAGCCCACGCCCGAGCCGTCGCTGAGGCAGGCGGGCACCAGACCGGCCGGCCCGTGGCTCACCCCGAAGGCGAGATCGAATACGCCCGGCTGTGGAAGGCCCAGGGCGGCTCACTCGGGAAGATCGTCGCCAAGACCGGCATCCCCGAGACCTCCCTGCATCGCTACCTGGCCACCGGCTCTGAGAGCAGCCAGTGAAGACCGGTTCAGATCAGCCTGGCCGCGGGCTTGCCCCGGCGTTCAGGGCCGGAGCCGTTGTCCGCGCCTTGCTTGCGGTGCAAGGCGGGTACTGGGCGGTCATGAT
Organism: Actinomadura logoneensis; assembly: GCF_003428695.1. Lineage (GTDB taxonomy): Bacteria > Actinomycetota > Actinomycetes > Streptosporangiales > Streptosporangiaceae > Spirillospora > Spirillospora logoneensis. The sequence continues at coordinate 2,576 of NZ_QURH01000199.1, read as the reverse complement.
GGCCCTGGCGGCCATCAACGACCTGCACACACCAGCGCTCCTGTTCACCGGTGCGGCCGCGGTCGTCTCGCTGGTGCTGGCGGGCACGCCCCGGCCGACCCGGGCGGCAGCGCGGGTCCTTGCCCTGGCGCTGACGGTAACGCTGGAGATCGTGGTCGCGGCCCTCGCCGCACTCGCCCTCCTAGCGCTCGTCGTGTTCTACCTTCAATCCGAAGATGGGCCGGTGTCGACCACGTTGCTGCTGGTTCTGGGCTCGCTCGGGGGATGCGGGGCGCTCGCCGCGATCACCGGCTGGCACCTGCGCCCGGCTCCCCGGGCGAGCTCGCATGAGACCAAGCGAGCGGGCTGAGTACCCTCCCATAGATCGTCCGAGGGCGGCCGGGATTCTGGCCGACGACATGCCCGTGCAGAGTACTTCAGGAATCTTTGCAGTCGACTTCGGTAATCAACACGTTTCGAGTGTCGCCGCCTAGATTAGGGCCTGTTTTGTGGATCTGGGTCTTTGGGTTGTGGCTTGATGGTGGCCAGAGTGCATCGACACGAGTTGACCGATGCGGCCTGGGCGCGGATCGAGCCGTTGCTGCCGGTGAGGTCGTCGAACGCTGCTTCAACCAGCTCAAACGCTTCCGTGGCCTGGCCACCCGCTACGACAAAAACACGCCCTGGCTAGGACGAGGGGTCCCGGTTCCGTCTCAGAACCGGCTCGGGGCCACTGCCCCGGAACCGACCGTTTCCGCGGCGGCCCGCGAGGAGGATCGGAACGGCCAGTAGCGGGGCTCGGCCGCGTGACGCAGCGCGTCGCTTTCAGGCGTCGCCGAGACCACATTTTCTGGACGCAGGTTCCTGGACGGAATCGCCGCTGGTCGTTGGGGTGTCCGGAAAGGTAGACGTTTCTGGACGGCTTTCGACGAGGCACTGATGACGGTCTGGGCGTACGCGCGGGTCTCCACCCGCGAACAGAACCCGCAGCTCCAGCTCGACGCCTTGGAGGTCAGCGGCTACGACGTGCTGGTCACCGAGAAGGAGTCGGGCAGGCGCGGCGTGGCCCGGCCCGAATGGGAGGCGCTGCTGGGCCGTCCGCAGGCCGGGGACACGCTGAGAATGGGAGGCGCTGCTGGGCCGTCCGCAGGCCGGGGACACGCTGAAGTTCTGGAAGTCCGACCGGTGGGACCGCTCGGCCGGGCACGTGCTGACCACGGTGACCGAGCCGCGCGAGCGCGGCGTCAAGGTCATCAGCCTGACCGAGAACTTCGACCTGGACACCCAGGAGGGCCGGCTCATGTTCGCGGTCCTGGCTTGCAGCCGCCGAGTACGAGCTGGAACTGCGCGCCGAACGCCAGGCCGAAGGCATCGCCGCCGCCAAGCGCCGTGAAGCCGAGGGGATTTTGCTGCCGGGCAAAAAGCACACTGGTCGGCCCCGCGCCGTCGGGCCGGCCGAGCTGGCCACGTTGCGGCGCCTGGTCGCCGAGGGGACCAGCGTCACCGAGGCCGCGCGCACGTTGAAGATCGGACGTTCCATCGCCTATGCCGCGCTCTCCGGCCTGTCAGGAGACGATCGTTGAGAAGGCGGTAACTCCGCCCCGTCAACTCGTTAACGCCACTGGCCAAGTGGTCGCTGCTCAGGCCCGCCTCCCCGGCTAGGACTACGCGTTGGGCGTCACAGCCACCACCGGCCAGCTCCTGGACTACTGCCGGACCTTCGACGCCATCCCCAGCCCAGCGCAACTACCTCGAGGGCGCGGATCAGCTGAGCCCGCGGCTGCTCCCGACCTCGCTCATCACCTGGCGCGGCTCGGAACCTCTTCCGCCGACATCCGATTGGTTGACGCTCTCAGTGATCGGGGAGTCACTGAACGTGAAGATCGATTGCATGCGCGCGTCAGCCGCCGTTGCCGTGACCATGGCCATCGGAACGGTCGTTCCCGTGGCTTCCGCCTGGGCGCAAGCCACGTCACAGACGCTGGCGTTCACCGGGAGCCCCCAGCAGTACACCGTTCCCGAGGGGGTGCAGTCGGTCCGCGTGGACGCTTATGGAGCGTCGGGCGGCGGACCCGGGCCGAACGGAGGCGCCGTCGGGGGGCTGGGCGCCCAGGTCACCGGGTGCCTGGCGGTGAGCGGCGGCCAGGTGTTGGACGTCATCGTCGGCGGGGCGGGCGGAAGTGCCAGTGCGGCCGGATCAGATGCCGGCGGGTACGGGGGCGGCGGCGCCGGTGGTCAATTCGGCCAAAATGGCGGGAACGGCGGTGGCGGCGCCACCTGGGTGCGCTCCGGATCCACCGACCTGGTCGTCGCCGGAGGGGGCGGTGGGGGCGCGGCCGCTTCCGGGCCAGGGGCCACCACCGTCGTCGGGGGTGACGGCGGCGCGACCGGCACGGCCGGAGCGCCGCGCCTGAGTTCGTTCAACGGCGCTCCCGGCGAGGCAGGCGGCAACGGGGGCGCGGGCGGCGCGGCAGGCGAGGGCCCGCGGCCGGATCTGAGCGGCATGGCCGGCTCGGCGGGGCAGGGCGGAGCCGGGGCGTCGTACGGGACGGGCTACTACCAGGCCGGCAGCGGCGGGGGCGGCGGTGTCGTCGGCG